>NZ_CP045118.1:4808564-5109099 GCF_009189165.1 Pseudomonas sp. SCB32 | reverse complement strand
AGCCTCGACATCCAGCTGAGCGGCACCTACAGCGGCGCCGGCCGCGTCACCAGCCTGGGCGCGCTCAACCTCGCGGCCAACCAGCTCGACATCAGCCAGGGCGCCAGCGTGACCGGCGGCCAGGGCGTCACCCTCGGCGCCGGCACCCTGAACAACCGTGGCCGCATCACCGCCGCGGGTGACCTCACCGCCAACACCGGTAGCCTGAACAACTTCGGCACTCTCGGCAGCGCCGGAAAACTGCGCATCAACACCTGGGACCTGCTCAACGACGGCCAGAGCAATGGCGCGCTGATCTTCAGCGGCGGCGACATGACCCTGCGCGTGGGCGGCAGCCTGATCAACCGCTATGCCGACATCTACAGCCTGGGCAACCTGGATATCACCGGGGCCACCCCGGAAGCCCTGGCCGGCGCGCTGAAAAACATCTCGGCGACCGTGGAAAGCCTGGGCGACATGAGCCTGAAGGTTCGCACGACGGAGAACCGCACCGACGTGCTCAATACGACGGCCGGCGAGCTGCTTTCCGCCGCCATTGGAGTGCGTTGTTATGACTGCTCCGTAGCCCCGCAGCCCGGTGAGCGCACACCCAGCAGCCATATGGTCTGGGTCGAGAACTACCGAGGTGAGCTGGGCGAAAGCTCTCCCTCGGCCGCCATCAGCGCAGGCGGCAATCTGAAAGTCGAAGGCCAGAATCTGCTCAACCAGGCATCGACCATCGCCGCCAGCGGCAACATCTCGATGATGCTGGACAGCTTCACCAACAGCGGTGTCGCCATTGGCGACCACTCCGTGCGGCGCTCCTTCGAGATTCCGTATGGCTCGGACGCATACGGCGGTCTCTTCTCGGGCGGTGTGAGTTTCTGGGACCAGGTCATGGCGTACAACGCCGCGAATGATCCGGATTATGACGCCGGTCTACGCTCGCCTACCGGCGACATGACACGGCCGAACCTTCACTTCTGGAACCGGGGTTGGGACGAGTCCCTTAGTCTGGTAACTATCAGGCAGGGCGGGCGAGAGGCCCCTCGCTTTGCCCAGTTCGGTTCTATTCGTCTTGATTTTCCAGGCACATCGCCCTTCGCGGACTTCCAGATGCCGCACTACCAGCCGGGCGCCCTGGTCGATGCGCCGGCGGTGGTCAAGAACGCCACCTTCTTCGACGAACTGACCATCCAGAGCCCCGGCAGCTCATTCGTCAGCGCCGTGGTCCAGGCCGGCGGCAATGTCGCCATCAATGCCACCCAGGACCTGAAAAACAGCGTCATCCGCGAAGGCGTCCCGCAATCGTCCGGCGCCTCGCGCGTGGGTGATACGGGGGTTGCCGGCAACAGCGCCAACGTCGTCGCCCTCAACGCCCAACTGCCCCCCGACCTCGCCCAGCAGCAGGTCAACCCTGTCACGCTCCCCGGCTTCAGCCTGCCCACCGGCAGCAACGGCCTGTTCCGCCTGAGTGGCCAGGAAGGCACCCAGAGCAGCGCCCAGACCGTTACCGGCGACGGTAACTACAGCTTCGCCGGCCAGAGCATCAGCCTGTCCCAGCGCGAGCGTACCATCGACGCCACCACCAGCCTGACCGCCGACCTGCAGCGCAGCGACGCCACCACCACCGGTACTGTTCAACGCAGCGCGACCTCCGTCGACAGCACCGACAGCGTACAACTGAACGGCGCCGCCGCGGCCCAGGGCGCGGCGGCCAGCGCCTCCCTGAACGTTGCCCAGGTGCAAGGCGTACCGAGCACGGCACGCCCGGACAACCGCCACAAATACCTCATCGAAACCAACCCCGAGCTCACCAGCCTCAAGAGCTTCCTCGGCTCCGACTACCTGCTCGGCCAACTCGGCTACGACCCGGACCATTCCCAGAAGCGCCTCGGCGACGGCCTCTACGAACAACGCCTGATCCGCGACGCCGTCATCGCCCGGACCGGCCAGCGCTACATCGACGGCCTGACCAGCGACGAAGGCCTGTTCAAGTACCTGATGGACAACGCCATCGCCTACAAGGACAGCCTGCACCTGAGCCTGGGCGTCGGCCTGACGGCGGAACAGGTCGCCGCCCTGACCCACGACCTCGTCTGGCTCGAAGAAGCCATCGTAAATGGCGAAAAGGTCCTGGTGCCGGTGCTCTACCTGGCCCAGGCCAACAACCGCCTGGCGCCCAACGGCGCGCTGATCATGGGCAACGACGTCTCCCTGATCAGCGGCGGCAACCTGCTCAACCAGGGCACCCTGCGCGCCAGCGGCGACCTCGCCGCCAGCGCCGCCAACCTCGACAACACCGGCCTGATCGAAGCCGCCGGGCGCCTCGACCTGCTCGCCCTGAACACCCTCAGCAACAGCCAGGGCGGCATCATCAAAGGCCGCGACGTCAGCCTCAGCGCCCTCACCGGCGATGTCATCAACCAGCGCAGCGTCACCGTGCATGACGGCGGCGTGGGCAACCGCACCTGGACCCAGAGCTTCGCCGACAGCACCGCGCGCATCGAGTCCGCCGGGCGCATGGACATCAGCGCCGGCCGCGACATCAACAACCTGGGCGGCGCGATCAGCAGCGGCGGCGACCTCACGATGCAGGCCGGACGCGACATCAACCTGCACAGCGTCGAGCTAGAAAACGGCACCACGCGCGGCCGCAACTACAACCAGAGCACCACCCAGCTGGGCAGCGAAATCAGCGTTGGCCGTGACTTCACCCTCGACGCCGGCCGCGACATCAGCGTCGTCGGCAGCCGCATCGACGTCGGCCGCGACGCCGGCATAAGCGCCGGCCGCGACGTCACCCTGGCCTCCGCCGCCGACGAGCAGCACAGCTACGACAAGAGCAAGAAGGTCACCACCCAGGAAGACCACGTCACCCAGCGTGGCACCGAACTGAGCGCCGGCCGCGACGTACTGATCGCCGCCGGCAACGACCTCACCCTCATCAGCAGCAAGGTCAGCGCCGGCAACGAGGCCTATCTGGTGGCCGGCGACAAGATCGCAATCCTTGCCGCCAACGACAGCGACTACAGCCTCTACGACAAGAAGGACAAAGGCGCCTGGGGCAGCAAGCAGACCCGCCACGACGAAGTCACCGACGTCAAAGCGGTGAGCAGCGAAATCAGCGCCGGCGGCGACATCACCCTGCTCAGCGGCGGCGACCAGAAATACCAGGCCGCCAAGCTCGACGCCGGCAACGACATCGCCATCGTCAGCGGCGGGGCGGTGACCTTTGAAGCGGTCAAGGACCTGCACCAGGAAGCCCATAGCAAGGAAGACAGCGACCTCAGCTGGAGCAGCTCCAGCGGCAAGGGCCGCACGGATGAGACCGTGCGCCAGAGCGAACTGATCGCCCAGGGCAACCTCGCCATCAAGGCGGTGGACGGGCTGAAGATCGACTACAAGCAGATCGACAAGGCCAGCGTCAGCCAGGCCATCGATGCGATGGTGAAAGCCGATCCGAATCTCGCTTGGCTCAAGGACGCCGAGCAAAGGGGCGATGTGGATTGGCGGGCGGTGAAGGAATTCCACGATTCCTACAGCTACAGCAACTCCGGCATGGGTCCGGCTACACAACTGGCCGTGGCCATTGCGGCGGCGGCCATTGGCGGCATGGCGGCAGCGGGAGCGCTCAGTGGCGCGGGAGTAGCGGGTGGCACCTTTGCCATGGGCGCCGGCGTCGGTGCGGCGGGCAGTCTCGCCAGCAGCACCGCGGTCAACCTGATCAACAACCAAGGCGATCTGAGTAAGACCTTCAACAGCGACACCCTCAAGCAGGTCGCCATCGCCAGCCTCGTTGGCGGCCTGACCCAAGGCTACTTCGATGACTTGACCGGCACCAAGACCCAAGTACCGACCGACAAAATTGTCTCGCCCTTGAGCACGGCTAACGGCATTGGTGGTTTCGCCGCGAATCAGGCATTGCAGAACGTCACCGCCACTGCGCTGAACAAGGCCATGGGCGAAGGCGGGAGTTTCGGCGATGCGCTCAAGGACAGCGTCTACAACACCTTCGCCGCCGCTGGCTTCAACGCCATTGGCGACTTTGGCAAGGCGAACGGCCTGAATGCCGGCGATGCGCAGATGGTGGTGATGCACGCCCTGATGGGCGGACTCGCCGCAGAGGCGCGTGGCGACAGCTTCGCCGCCGGCGCAGCGGGTGCCGGGCTCAACGAAGCCTTGGTTGCGGACCTGGACAAACTGGTCAGCGGCTACTCGCCGGAAAACCGCGAAGCCCTGCTGACCATGAGTTCGCAACTGGTGGGCCTGATCGGTGCGGTGGCGCAGGACAGTAATGCCAGCTCCAGCCAGCTCGAAACCGGGGCCTGGGCGGCGAAGAACTCGACGCAGTACAACTTCCTCAACCACCAGGATGTGAAGGACCTTGAAGCGGCCTTGCAGAAGTGCAAGGTGCAAGGCAATTGCGATCAGGTTCAACGCGACTTCCAGGCCCGAAGCGACGCGAACCGCGAACGCCTCAATGGCTGTGCAGCGGCTGGAACCTGCGCCGCGATACGTGCCGAAATCGATGCGGGCTCGCAGGCGCTTAACGACCTGGTGACGCGTCAGGAAACGGCCAATCCCGGCGGCACGGACAGCGACATCGCCTACGGCTTCATGATGAGTCGCAACGTCGTCGATTGGACGGCGGCGGGGCAACTGCATCTGGACCAGATTGCCAATCTCTGGCTGAAGAACGACGCCAGTTGGTTGGCCGAAGGCAGCGCCTATCTGGATCAATCGGGCTTCAATCCGTTCAGCATCAATGCGCTGGGCCTGAGCGGCGCTGTGACAGGTAAACCCACGGCCAAGGCCCTGCTGGAGGCGCTGAAGGCGGGAGAGCTACCTAAAGGGACGACCGATACCGCTAAAGGCGCGCTCTCGCCGGAGCACCAGCGGCTGCTGAGCGAGGTGGACAGCGCCGATCCGTTGCCGACGATGGGGGTGTGGGGGGCGGTTGACAAGGCAGCGGCGGGGAGTGCAAAAGGGACTGCTGGTGCGGCAGACGAAGCAATTAAAGCTCTGCCAGGCCCAAGACAAATAGATGCATCGTGGAGTGCAAGCACTTACAACAAAGGCGGCCTGATGACGGGGATAGAGCATGTCTTCTATCGTCACGGGCCCGATTCAGGATTTTCGAACGTTAGTAAGTTCTCACAAGGAACATCTGTCAAAGATGTTTCTAGTTACGTAGATAGCGCATTGCGATATGGAAAGGTTTCCCCTAATGGTCCCGGCGGGTATGTTATTGAGTACAACGCGGGCAAGGTTATCGGTACCAATGCTGCTGGTGCGCCGACAACTACTATTAAGGTGAATGTGCGGGATGGTGTAATTCAGACAGCGTTCCCTCTTTAATTGGTGGTGGTTTATGGGTTGTAATAAATCCCTTGTAGATCGCTTTCTCGAGCAGGAGCTGAACAACAATGTTCGGTCTATTTTGAACGGTGCTCTTGATGAGAGGGCGCAGTCAGAAAGTGTTCTTATGAGGGAGTTTGAGTTTAATTGCTTTGATGTTGCTTTTGATTTTCAGAAAGGCATTGTCAACTTGCAGGATGCCCTTTCTGTTGGGGATGGAAGCTCTGTAGATATACCAATATCAGAATTTGTTTCCGTCTGTGGCTTGAGCGCGTCGTAATCAAAAATCCCCGGCACTTGCCGGGGGTTTTTATTTCACCTCATGTTGATCTTGCCGTGTCCGGTGTCAGTAATTGCCGAAGCCGTCCGGCAGTCATTGCTTATCTGGCCTATTCGTTCACTGTGTAATCTTCGACATGGAGGACGAAAGCGATGGGATATTTAGTATTGCAACGCCGTATCGGTGAGGAAATTGTATTGAAAGTAACGCCGGGGGTGAGCGATGCGGAACTGATCCGCCAGCTCAGAGAAAAAGGGGACAGATTTATTTTTCTACTCTAAAGCGGTTTGGCGAGTCAGGATTAGAGTAAAGAAAATAAATCTGTCCCCTTTTTTCCCCCGACTTCCAGGCCCGAAGCGACGCGAACCGCGAACGCCTCAATGGCTGTGCAGCGGCTGGAACCTGCGCCGCGATACGTGCCGAAATCGATGCGGGCTCGCAGGCGCTTAACGACCTGGTGACGCGTCAGGAAACGGCCAATCCCGGCGGCACGGACAGCGACATCGCCTACGGCTTCATGATGAGTCGCAACGTCGTCGATTGGACGGCGGCGGGGCAAATGCATCTGGACCAGATTGCCAATCTCTGGCTGAAGAACGACGCCAGTTGGTTGGCCGAAGGCAGCGCCTATCTGGATCAATCGGGCTTCAATCCGTTCAGCATCAATGCGCTGGGCCTGAGCGGCGCTGTGACAGGTAAACCCACGGCCAAGGCCCTGCTGGAGGCGCTGAAGGCGGGAGAGCTACCTAAAGGGACGACCGATACCGCTAAAGGCGCGCTCGCCGGAGCACCAGCGGCTGCTGAGCGAGGTGGACAGCGCCGATCCGTTGCCGACGATGGGGGTGTGGGGGCCGGTTGACAAGTCAGCGGCGGGGAGTGCAAAAGGGGTTGTAACGCCGGAAGTACCTGCTAACTCTATGGCCGCACGGATAGGGTTACGAGAAGATCTCGCAGCACAAGCCGGTATTCCTCGGAATATGGTTGAATCTCCTGCGAACATTTGGGGTAAGTCTGTCGACGATATTCAGCAGTCGTTCAAAATGGATGGCGCAAAGCTCACATATGTTCCGCCAAAAACTGGAACGTCGGGTAATGCTCAGGTTTATAAGGTTGAAGGTGGTACAACTGGTATTAAAGAAATTCAATACAGTCCGTCAACTGTTAGCGGCGATGTGAAGTCAATTCACGTTGGTGAGTACTATAAGGTCACATATGTTGATGGTAGCAAGGCTAAAGTTATTGATCCTCTAACTTATAGGCCTACATTCCAGGGGCCTTCCACTCCAATCTATGACGCTAATACGGTGTATTTAAACCTGCAAGGTCAGAAGGTGCTGTTAAATCCTGTTGCCAATACATGGATTCCCAAATGATAGAATCTAATAGCTTGGCTATCTCTTGGTGCGCCCCTATTGTTCCAAGTGCCTCCTTGGCAGGAGTGCCTCTGAATATAGAAGTGGATTTGCTGGAGTGTTTGCTACTGCGGTATTTAGTTGATAGAGATGGCAGGGTTTATAGATTTGACCAAGGCCCTGATCTTCGTTTGGTATGCGGTTTTGATGAGCATGGAAATGGTGGATATTCTTTTTCTATCGCTAATGACGAGATCGTCCATGAATTGAAAAGAGGGATGCCGGCTCTTTCTATTCTTGTTCGGGATCGAAGGGTGTTTGCCATTAAGGTTTATGATTTTAGTTTTCCGGGAGAGCTTGCGGAGGGGTTTATATATAAGGGATTTTTGCCGGGAGCTATAGGGTTGGGTAGCTTGGTCTCAGATTTGTTGTCATTCACAACGCTAGAATTCGATGAGGCCGAGGAGTAGTTTTATACTGATCGAAACTATGGGGTTCTTGAAGTTACGGGCTGGGGAGTGCCTATAGATGAGAGACCTGATCAGCGTATTACAGCTATATGCGTAATTTCAGTTTAGTAATCTTGGTCCCTTTATATAAAACCCCAGCCAACGAGCTGGTGTCCCGTCCAAGCGTCCAAACCACCTTCCCCGCCTGCTGGCGGGGTGATTTTTCGTAGACGGACTACCGAAATCCCGCTTCGCCACCTTCCGCCTGTCGGTTTTTCGACTGACTTTCTCTGCGTAAAGCCCTCGCTTTCCTGAATTTTTCAGCGCCCGACCAGCCGGATTCGCCTGCTCCGTGGACGGGTGGCTTTTCCCAAGGCAAACCGCGTTGGCAGCTATCCGCTCAGGTAAAAACCCGAAAGCAATCCGTCCCAGGCTTCAAACCATTCCACCCGTTTTAGAGCTCGCCGGTAAGGATCGACCCCGTTCCAGACTTCCAACGGTGTTCGCCCGTTCAGTTTCTGATGTGGGCGCACCGCGTTGTACCAGAAGTGGAAGGTTTGCAAGGCCGCCTGCAATTGCCCGCCGTCCAGCACGCGCCACTGATCGAGCTTGGCCTTCAGGGTGCCAAACAGCCGTTCGATCCTGCCGTTCTGCCAGGGACAGCCCCTGTCCGTGCGTTGATACCGAATACCCGCCAGCCGAACTACGCCGCTGAAGACCTTGCCGGTAAACACACGCTCGTTGTCCGTGCGAATCGCCGCTGGTCTGCCGTAACGCCCAATGGCCAGAAACAGATGGCCCAGCAATGTCCAGGCGTTCTTGTTGGTCAGGTTTTCCAAACGCAGTAGCCGCCGCGTGCCGTGATCGATCAGGCCGAAGATCGCATGTTGTTCCCCGTGGACATCCTGCTTGCCGGTCATGTCCAGTGCCCACACCGCGTTCCGTTCAGGTGAGTAGGGTTCGCGCCTGCGCAATGCACGGCGCCTGCACTCAATCGCGTACTGCTCGCGACACAGGGTGTAAGCCACGAAAGATTTACTCACCGTCATCTGCCGGCGTCGGGCATGCAGGCGATTGAAGGTATCGGTTAGCTGCCGACATCCCGCCTTAGGCATTAGTGCTTTCAAACGCACCAATTCATCGATGACCCAGGCGGGTTTGCGTGCCCGCCGTATCACCCCGCCGTGCCGGGTGCGTTGCCAGCCGGAAGGCTTGACCCGAATGCGGCGCCGAAAGAGCCTGAGCAGCCAGTGCCAAAACCTTCGCCATCCCCTGCGCAGCATTACACCTCCTTGAATGAAAACACCCTGCCAAGGTTTCCCTTGGCAGGGTGTGGGGTATTTCAGTCTCCCGGTCGGGCCGGGCGCCAGTTCACGCCGTCACTGCTTCCGCCGCTGCTCGTGGTCGGCCTGATACAACGACTGCGCATCAGAAACCAGCAACAACAGTGCACGGCTGATGCGAAAGACGTTCCTGATTGGCATGTCGTCCTGATTGATCATTTCCAGCACGGCCAGCAGATCGATCACCGCGCCCAGCCGATTGTCCGCCGCGTCATACAGGGCATCGGCGGGTGCATCCGCACGCAGGTACAGCATGGCTTCGCGGGGGAAGTAGCTGTGTTGTGACGTCGTTGCCAGCGGGATGAAGCCGTGGGTGGTGGCGCGTTCAGTTATAGCGGGGTGTGACGTATCATTGGCGGTAGCCATATTCAGCTCCTTAGTCAGCTGCTTGTGGTTAGCGGGCTCAGGGTGTGCAACCACCTTGGGCCCGCGTCTTTGGTGTCGTGCAAAACTCCTTTTGGTCCTCGCCGTTCGGCACTTCCGGACCCTGTTCTGTTGAGTAGGCGTGTGCTGATCAGGCGTTAAACAGCTGAGAATACGCCGCTTACTGTCTATAACGTTCGATGATATTAGCTTTTGACGTGTGGCCGCATCCATGGATTGGATAGGGCTTCCGTCGTGTCCCTCAGTATCTTGGGAAAAGGCCCGCGGGAGCTGCCCTCAGGCCTGTGTGTTGAGCGCGAAGGCAGGCACCGGATGGTGGAATTGATAACCCGTGCCTACGCCGCAGCTGGAGGCGCTGATGAGTACGAGGGCAAGTAGCAGGGCGGTCTTCATGGCGATTCTCCTGTGTTTCAGGATCGGGCGACTTCCAGTCTACGCCCCGTGGTCCGCTGTGCGCCGAAGACCAGGAAGCTTCCCACGGCGAATAGCCAGGCGCTGATGCCGCCATAACCGAGCACCCAGCCGAAGCCCTGCACCAGTGCGGCCCGCGCACGCTCCGGATCGTCGCTGCCCAGTTGACCGCTGGCGATGGTCGCGGCCCGCTGCAGGCGCTCACCGTCATCCACGCCCGGCAATCCCGCGTCGACGCCCCAGAGCAGGATCAGCCCCATCACCGCGATGTTGAGCGCCAGGGAAATCATCCGCGCGCTCATGTCGATGCTCGAGGCCATTCCGGCGCGCGCGCTCGGTACGGCGGCGGTGGAGGTGTTGGTCACCGTGGTGTTGGTCATCCCCAGGCCGATGCCGGCCAGTACGCAACCCGGCAGCAGGGTGAGCCAGCTGGCGTTGTCGGCGGCGCTGCCCCAGAGCATGAGGAAGAAGCCGGCGCCGATCACCAGCAGGCCGCCGGGGATGACCCAGCCCGGCTGGAAGCGCTGTGCCAGGCGCTCGGCGATGGGCGGCACCACCAGGGTCGGCAGGGTGTAGGCCAGCAGCGACCAGCCGGCTTTCACATCGTCGTAGCCGAGCACGCCGTGGTAGTAAACCGGCAGGTAGATCATCAATGGCCAGAAGCTGACGTTCATTCCCGCGGAGCCGAACATGGCGCCGGCGAAGGCGCGGATGCGCAGCACGGAGAAGTCGAACATCGGGTGCGGCACGCGTCGTTCGATGGCGATGAACGCCGCCAGGCAGACCAGGCTGCCCAGCAGGATCGCCAGCGCCGCCGGGCTGGTGAAGCCGAGCTCGGCGCCCTGGGTGATGTAGAAGACCGTGCCGAGCACCGCGAGGGACAGACTGAGCATGCCGCCGAGATCGAGCTTCACGGCGTCCGGATCGCGGGATTCGACCGCACCGTACTGCGCCAGGGCCAGGGTGAGCAGGGCGATCGGTCCGTGTACCAGGAACACCCATTGCCAGCTCGCCAGGGCGACGATGGCGCTGCCGATGATCGGCCCGAAGCCCAGGCCGATGCCGAAGATCACGCCCCAGGCGGCGAAGGCACGGACGCGCTCGGCCGGGTCGCTGAACTGGCTGCTCAGGACCGCTACCTGGCAGATCAGCATGACCCCGCCGGCGGCGCCTTGCAGGAAGCGTCCGGCGATCATGGCCGGCATGCTGGTCGCCAGCCCGCAGAGCAGCGAGGTGAGGCCGAACAGCGCCAGGCTGATGACGAACAGGCGCTTGCGGCCGAAGCGGTCGGCCAGGGTGCCGGCGGCCATCAGCACGCTGGTGACGGCGATGGTGTAGGCGTTCATCACCCATTGCAGGTCCTGGAAGTCGCCCTGGAGCACGCGCTCCAGGGCCGGCAGGCTGGCGGGGACGCTGGAGATCTCCAGGCCGAACATCATCGAGGACAGGCACACCGCCGCCAGGGCGATGAGATTGCGAGGGTTGTGGATGGCAGTCATGGGCGGGGCTCCGTTTCCGAAGCACCATTCTGGAAAAGAACAGGGTTCCCCATTGGCTCCATTTCGTCCCATCATTGGGGTTTGTCAGGACCCAAACGGACAGGCCGATGGATGACCGACTCGATGGCATCGCCACCTTCGTCCAGGTGGTGGATGCCGGCAGCTTCGCCCTGGCGGCGGAGCGCCTGAACCTCACGCGCTCGGCGGTGGGCAAGGCCATCGCCCGGCTGGAGGCGCGCCTGGGTGTGCGCTTGCTGCAGCGCACCACGCGCAGCCAGAACCTCACCGACGACGGCCAGGTGTTCTACGACAGCTGCGTGCGCGCCCTGGCCGAGCTGGATGCCGCGCACAGCGTGCTCGAAGGCGGGCGAATCGAGCCGCGCGGGCGGCTGCGGGTCAGCGTGCCGATCTCCTTCGGCCACCTGTGCGTGGTGCCGTTGATGCTGGAGCTGGCGCGGCGGTACCCATCGCTGAAGATCGACCTGTCCTTCACCGACCGCCGCGTCGACCTGGTGGAGGAGGGCTTCGACCTCGCCATACGCATCGGCCCGCTGGGCGACAGCGCCACCCTCGCCGCGCGCAAGCTGGGCGTGCAGTACACCAGCATCGGCGCGGCGCCTTCGTATATCGCGGCGCACGGCATGCCGCAGGACCTCGACGAATTGGTCGGCCATGCAGCGATCAGCTATTCCGTCGCCGGCGTCACCTCGCCCTGGGACCTGCGGGACGACGATGGCCACGCAAAACGCATCGATATCGACCCGCAACTGAGCATGGACGACCTGCAGGCGATCACCGCTGCCGCCGTGGCCGGCTTCGGCCTGGCGCGCCTGCCGTCCTGGCTGCTGGCACGGCATGTGAAGAACGGCGAGCTGGTGGTGGTGAAGGGGCGCTGCAACCTGCCGCCGCTGGAGATTCATGCGGTCTGGCCGAAGACCCGCTATATGCCATCGAAGATCCGTTGCGCCATCGATGCGCTGGTGGCCGGAATTCCCGCGCTGCTGGCCGACTGAACCATTGCCCACTTCGCCTGCCCAACGGCTCGCCTGTCGGCTGGTTTGCAAGCTATCGGTGGGCCGCTATCGTTGGCCGTTGATCCATCCGGTTTTCATGTAAGGGATTTCATGCGCTCGCTGCTCGCCTTCCTCCTCGCCACCTGTTTTGCCGCATCCGCCCAGGCGGCCTGGTACCTCGACTACGAGTCGTCGCGGCTGACCTTCGTCACCAGCAAGAACACCGACATTGCCGAAGTGAGCCGCTTCCTGGTGATGCACGGCAAGGTGGACGAACAGGGGCAGGCCGAGTTGCGTATCGAGATGGACTCGGTGAGCACCGGCGTTCCGCTGCGCGACGAGCGGGTACGCGAGACGCTGTTCGATACCGAGAACTACCCGGATGCGCGGATCGCCGCACGCCTGGACCTGCGGCCGATCACCGACCTGGCCAGCGGCGTGCAGATGGAGATGCGCCTGCCGCTGCGCCTGGAGCTGCGCGGGCAGTCGAAGGACTACCGCACCGATGTGCTGATCACGCGCCTGGACGAGCATCGCTTCCAGGTGGTGACCCTCTCGCCGCTGGTGGTCAATGCCGCTGACTTCGGCCTGGCGCCGGGCGTATCGAAGTTGCGCAAACTCGCCGGGCTGAAAAGCATCGGCCTGTCGGTGCCAGTGGGCGCCGTGCTGATCTTCGCCTCGCGGTGAGCGGACCGATCTTCCCCTGGCGAAGCGGTAACCGCTTCGCCCTGCTCCGCGATGGCGAGCACTTCTTTCCGCGCATGTTCGAGGCCATCGACGGCGCCGTGCGCCAGGTCGAACTGGAACTCTATCTGGTGGAAAGCGGCAGCTGCGCGGAGGCGCTGCTGGACCGCCTGCTGGCGGTGCGTGCGCGTGGCGTGCGGGTACGTTGCCTGTTCGATGCCTACGGCAGCCTGAAGCTTTCCAGCGCCTGGACGCGCCAGTTGCTGGAAGCGGGTGGCGAGCTGCGCCAGTACAACCCGCTGAGCTGGAAGGCCGGGTTGCGCAACCTGTACCGCGACCACCGCAAACTGCTGCTGGTGGACGAGCGCATCGCCTATGTCGGCGGCACGGGCGCCAGCGACGAGTTCTGGTCAGCGCGGGACAACCGCAGCGACTGGCACGAGGTGATGGTCGAGATGACCGGCAGTATCGTTGCCGACTGGCAGCGCCTGTTCGAGCGCCAGTGGCACGCCACCTTCGGCGTGCGCGCCTGGAAGCCGCGCGAGGAGGTGCTGCTCACCCGCCTGCCGCCGACGCCGCATTATGGCGAAGGCCTGGCGCGGGTCGCCTACGCGGATGCCAGCCAGCACCGCGACATCCTGCAGTCGCTGGTTCGTTCACTGCGCGGCGCGCGCCAGCGCATCTGGCTGGCCACGCCGTATTTCCTGCCGACCTGGAAGGTCCGCCGGGCGCTGCGCAGAGCCGCCCAGCGCGGCGTCGACGTGCGCCTGCTGCTCACCGGCCGGCTCACCGACCATGCACCGGTACGCTACGCCGGGCAGCGTTACTACCCGAGCCTGTTGCGCGCGGGCGTGCGCATCTTCGAATATCAGCCACGCTTCCTGCACCTGAAAATGGTCGTGGTCGACGATTGGACCAGCGTTGGGTCCTGCAACTTCGATCATTGGAACCTTCGCTTCAATCTGGAGGCCAATGTAGAAGCGTTCGATCCTCAGTTCACTGCCGCGGTCGCCGAATGTCTGCGTACGGACTTCGAGCAAAGCCGCGAAATAGACCTTGGCAGCTGGCATGCCAGGCCCTGGTGGAAGCGTCTGCGTGAACGGCTATGGGGTTCCCTGGACCGCTTGGTGGTGAATTTTCTCGACCGCCGGCGCTGAACCGGCGGGGCGCCCGAACCGAAGTTTCGAATAGGAGAGCGGCGTGAGTACGAGTCAGAAGGAACGCTTCATCGGCCTGGAATGGCTGCGCTTCCTGCTAGGTCTTTATGTGGTGGTCTACCACACCCTGCACAACTACCCGGCGGAGCAAAAGTTCCCAGGCCTCGACGACCTGACCAGCCTGGGTTTCTTTGCCACCAGCACCTTCTTCGTGCTGTCGGGCTTCCTGCTCTGTCACGTCTACGTCAGTGACGGGCAGTTGCGCGAAAGCCCGCGCAGCTTCTTCACCAAGCGGCTGTCCAACCTCTACCCGCTGCACATCTTCTCGATCCTGCTGACCATCGCGGTGCTGCTGACGGTCAGTGGCCTGGGGATCGGCCCGGATCTCGACCAGGCCACGCCGCGTTTCGTCGTCTATGACACCAACGAGGTGATCGGCCGTCTTCAGCCGCAGCTGTTCCATCACTGGATGAGCGACCGCGAGCTGCTGTTCAACAGCATCCTGCAGCTCACCATGATGCAGGCGTGGAACCCCTACTACCTGACCTTCAACGCCCCGCTCTGGTCGCTGTCGACGCTGTTCTTCTTCTACCTGTGCTTCCCCTGTGTCGCACCGCGCCTGGCGCGGGCGCAGAACAAATGGCGGCTGCTGATCGTGCTCTGGCTGCTGTACCTGGTGCCGCCGCTGCTGGTGGTCGCCAGCCAGCAGTACGGCATGCCCTGGACGGGCCTGTTGCATCGCAATCCATTGCTGCGCCTGCCGGAGTTCCTCAGCGGCATCCTCATCTACGGGCTGTTCCGCCAGTACAAGGATGCCGGCCGCACACCGGGGCGTGGGATGACACTGGCGATGGTCGCGTTCGTGCTGGTGAACTTCCTGGTGGCGGACTACCTGTACACCCACGGCGCCAAGTTCTGGTACTTCCTGCTGCACAACGGCCTGCTGCTGCCGGCGCAATTGATGCTGGTGTACCTCTGCGGGCTGCTCCGCGATCCCCGCAACAGCATGATCTGTCGCTGGTCGCCGCGCCTGGGTGCGGCATCGTTGTCATTGTTCGCCCTGCACGTGCCGTTGTTCACCCTGTTCTCGCGGACCGAGAAGCTGATCCGCGCGCCGGGGGACTGCCTGGCCGACTGGGCCTTCTGCGTCGATGCAGCGACTCGCCAGCAGCTGTCGCTGTGGCTGTACCCGCTGTTCCTGCTGTTCATGGTGACGAGCTGCGTGCTGGTGCAGGAGCGCTGCGTGGTGCCGGTGCGCAAGTGGCTGGTGAGCCATTTGCTGCCGGCGTCGCCGTCGCGGGCGCGGGTGGTGACGGAGAGTTGAGGCACGAACTGGAGCGTAGGGCGTACAACCGTTCGCGGTTGTACGCTGATTCACTGTGCGCCTGGTCGGTTCCCTGGTGAGGTCCGGAGTGTCGTGAAACTGCGGCTCTGTGACCAGCAATGGAGCGCATTGTGGCCAAGGTGAGGCGGCGTATAACGTCGAACGTTATACGCCCTACGGTTCGGTTTGGGCATGAGCGGCTTTTGTAGTAGCGGATTCATCCGCGATTCGCATTGCGCCGAAGCATCGCGGACGGAGTCCGCTCCTACAGGAGTCGTGCACCAGGACTGGAGTTGCCGCAATTCGTAGGATGGGTGGAGCGAAGCGATACCCATGCTGTCGGTGCACGATGTTGATGGGTTTCGCTTCGCTCTACGCCATCCTACAAGGGCACAAAAGACCGTTGCTCCTACGAAAATCCCTTGCCTGAAATTCACCCTACCTGTGCCTGCCAGTCATTGAGGTTGTAGTAGTTGGTCACCCGCGCGACCTTGCCGTCACGGATCTCGAAGAAGGCGCCAGCCGGCAGCACGTAGGTCTGCCCGTTGGCCGGCGGCAGGCCCTCGTCGGTACTGAGGTACTCGCCATGCACGACGAACTCGGCCGCTCCGCGCGTGCCGTCTTCGCTGGCCATCACCACGATGTTCGCCAGTCGTTCGCGGTAGCAGCGGTTCATGTGTTCCATGAAGCGCGAGAACGCCACCTTGCCATGCTGGCGCTCGCCCTGGTTGATGTCGTGCACCACCTCCTCGTGCAGCAAGCCGAGGAAAGCAGGCATGTCGCCAGCGTTGAAGGCGGCGTAGTAGGCATTGATCAGGGCCTTGGCGTGCATGGGTATGCTCCTGTCGCGGGTAGGGCTTAAGGCGGATTCGTCGGTCATGATAGGTTGAGCTGTCGGCCATCACTTTGCCGTTAGCGGCATCCTGCGGACGAAAACGACCATGCCCACGGACATCCGGCTGCTCAGCGGCGGCGCCATCCGCCCCTTCATCGATGACCTGGCGCGCCTGCGGATCACCGTATTCCGCGAATTCCCCTATCTCTACGACGGCAGCCCGGAATACGAGGCGAATTACCTCGATACCTATGTGCGCTGCCCCTGGAGCCTGTGCGTGCTGGTGCTCGACGAGGGCCGGGTGGTCGGCGCCTCCACCGGGCTGCCGCTGCAGGACGAGACCGAAGAGTTCCAGCGGCCCTTCCTCGAACAGGGCTGGAATCCCGGGCACATCTTCTACTTCGGCGAATCAGTGCTGTTGCCGGCCTACCGCAATACCGGGCTGGGCCTGCGCTTCTTCGAGGAGCGTGAGCGCTATGCACGCGGGTTGCAGCGCTTCGACTGGTGCGCCTTCTGTGCAGTGCAGCGGCCACTGGACCACCCGGCGCGCCCGGTCGGTTACCGGACGCTGGACGAGTTCTGGCTGCACCGGGGCTTCAGCCCTCGGCCGGAGCTGCGCACCGAATACCACTGGCGTGATGTCGGCGACCCGTTCGAATCCGCCAAACCCATGTCCTTCTGGCTCAAGGAGCTCACCTGATGATCCGCGTTGCCGCCTGCCAGTACGCCATCGAACTGCACGAGAGCTGGGAGGCTTACGCGCAGCACCTCGAAGACCTGTGCGCCGAGGCGGCGGGGCGGGGCGCGCGCCTGCTGGTGCTGCCAGAGTATGCCGGGCTGGTGCTGAGCGGCCTGCTACCGGCCGAGGTGCGCAGTGACCTGCACGGCTCAATCGCCGGCCTGCAGCCGTGGCTGCCGAAATGGCTGGCGCTGTGCGAGTCCATCGCCCGGCGCATGAATCTCTATTTCGTCCCGGGTTCGGCTCCGGTGCTCGATGCGGATGGCCACTACCGTAACCGTGCCTGGCTGTTCGGTCCGGATGGCCTGCTCGGCACTCAGGACAAGCTGCTGATGACGCGCTTCGAACGGGAGCAGTGGAACATCGTCGGCGGCGAGGGCCTGCGCGTGTTCGAGACCCAGTTCGGCCGGCTGGGCATCCTGATCTGCTATGACAACGAATTCCCGCTGCTGGCGCGCACCCTCGCCGAGCAGGAGGTGGACCTGATACTCGCGCCCAGCTGTACCGACACCGAGGCCGGCTATCACCGCGTGCGCATCGGTGCCCAGGCCCGTGCGCTGGAGAACCAGATCGCCGTGCTGCATTCGCCTACGGTAGGCCTCGCGCCCTGGTCGCCGGCGCTGGACGAAAACGTCGGCCGCGCCGGCCTGTACGTGCCGCCGGACTACGGCATGCCCGCCAATGGCGTGCTGGCGCTGAGCGAGGAACTGGTACCCGCGGAAAGCCGCTGGCTGGTGCATGACCTGGACCTGGACGAAGTACGCCGTGTGCGTCGCGAGGGGCAGGTGTTCACTCGTCGCGATTGGCCGGAGCAGTTCACGCCGGGACGGTTGAGCATCCTTCGCTGAGAAGACCCGGACTTTCGACGGGTGGCAAGGCGCGGTGCCGTGGTTATGCTCCGGGCATAACCATAAGAGGGACATGCCATGCTCCGACTGGCTCTGTGCGCCATCCTCCTGTTGCTGGCCGGTTGCAGTTCGCCCGGCGCGTTCTTCGGGGCGCTGGACGGCCCGATGTTCAGCGCACAGCCGAGCGATCCGCAGCATGCGACGGTGTACATCTACCGTCCGCAGAACCAGTGGTCCGACGAGGAGCTGGAAGCGCCGGGGCTGTTCCTCAACAACGAGCTGATCGGCAGCCTGCCGAGCAATGGTTACTTCGCCATGCGCTTCGAGCCGGGCAGTTATCCGTTGCAGATGCGCCGCCCCCTGCTGGGCAGCTTCTGGACCTTTTTCGCCGGCGGCACCCTGGACTTCACTTTGATTTCCGGCTTCGCCCTGGAGGCGAAGGCCGGCCAGGTCTACTACCTGCGCTACGACGAAACCCATACGGCGCCCAAATTCCAGCACAACGCCGGGGAGGGTGCCGGTCCGCTCAACCTGGTGGGCAACGAGCTCGGCTCTCGGGAGATACCTGCGACGCGCCAGGTGCAGGAACCTGTCAGCTTCGCCGCCAGCGGCAAGGAGATCCGAAAGCCGGGCTTCTTCGAACGCATCGGACTGTGAATCGACCCCGTATGCGATGTTATGAGTTCAGCTCATAACTCCTTGAGTTTTTATGGTTACCGGGCCGCTTTGGCCCGGTGCTAAAAATCGTCGCACCAGCTCATCGACAACAACAAAGAGCGACGCGACATGATCACCTCCCTGCTTTCCCTGCCCTCGATCCGTCCTCTTCGTTCCGGCCTGTCCGGTGCCGTTGCGCACCTGCCCGACTCGCCCCTCGATTCCTGATCCCTACTGACTTTCCCCCGGCATCTCCTGCCGGTTTTGCCACGGGCCGCGCCAGCAGGCCCGGGCTTTTCTACACCCCCACGTTCCATGAGGTACTCCATGAAAAAGCTCGACCTGTACATCGGTGAAGGTTTCGAAGGCCCTGGCGTCAACGCCGCGCACATCAACATCCTGATCGGCCCGCGCAATGGTCCGGCCGGCCAGGCCTTTGCCAGCAGCCTCGCTTCACCCAGCCAGGGTCACTGCCCGTTCATGGTGATCGCCCAGCCAAATATCCCGGTCAAACCCATGACCCTCTATGTGAACAAGGCCGAGATCAACGGCGACATGCACGCCAACGCCAACTGGGGCGCGTCCCAGGCCGGCATCGCCAAGGCCGTCACCGAAGCGCTGCTGGACGGCACCCTGCCGCCGGAAGCCGAGGACGAGTGGGCCATCGTCACCGCCAACTGGGTCAACCCGGCGTGCGACGACCTGGATGCCGTCTACCTGAACAACTACAACGCCTGCCGCACCGCGATCCGTGCGGCGCTGAGCTGCAAGCCCGAGCGCGCGCAGCTGGCCGACGTGGTCAATGCCATCGCCAACCCCTTCTACACCCCCAAGGCCTGAGGTCCGCACCATGCAATACATCCGTCTCGGCAACTCCGGCCTGCAGGTTTCCAAGCTGTGCCTGGGCACCATGAACATGGGCACCCCGGACTGGAAGCCGTGGATCTTCGATGAAGCCAGGAGCGAGCCGATCGTGAAGCACGCGCTGGATGCCGGCGTGAACTTCATCGACCTCGCCGACTTCTATTCCGCCGGCGTCGGCGAGGAAGTGGTCTGCCGCATCCTCAAGCGCCTGGTGCGCCGCGAGAACGTGGTGATCACCACCAAGGTCGGCTACGGCACCCGCCCCGGCGTCAACGCCAGCGGCCATTCCCGCAAGCACATCATGGACGGCATCGATGCCTCCCTGAAGCGCATGGGCATGGATTACGTCGATATCTACATGCTGCACTTCTACGATGTGAACACCCCGGTGGAAGAGGTGATGGGCGCGCTGAACGACATCGTCCGCGCCGGCAAGGCCCGCTACATCGGCGTGTCGACCATGCTCACCGGCCAGTTGGCGAAGATCCTCATGGCCTGCGAGCGCAACGGCTGGGTCAAGCCGATCAACATGCAGCTGCAGCTCAACTGCGCCTACCGCGAGGAAGAGCGCGAGATGATCCCGTTCTGCCGCGACCAGGGCCTGGGTGTCTCGGTATTCAGCCCGCTGGCGCGTGGCCTGCTGACCGGTGACGTGAGCTCCACGCGCAACCAGACCGACTTCTTCACCCAGCAGATGTACGCCGACGAAGCCTCCTTCGAGATCGCCCGCTCCGTGCAGCGCGTGGCCCAGCGCCGTGGCGTATCCAACGCGCAGATCGCCCAGGCCTGGGTCCTGCAGCATTCGGGCGTGGATTGCATGCTGGTCGGCGCCGACACCACCGCGCAGTTCGACAGCGCGCTGACCGCGCTGGAGACGCGTCTGGACGACGAGGAAATCTTTGAGCTGGAGCGTAACTACACGCCCTGCGACGTGATCAACGACTACAACGCCGGCAAGCGCATCCTGCGCGCCGCCCGGCCCATGCGCGAAGCCTTCGCGCTGACGGAGGCGGTGGCATGAGCGCGCTGTTGAAAACCGGCCATTACATTAATGGCCTATGGGTAGCCGGCGGCGCGACCTACCCGGTGCGTAACCCGGCCACTGGCGCGTTGATCGTCGACGTCGCCCTTGGCGGCGCCGAGGAAACCAACGCCGCCATCGCCGCTGCCGAGCGTGCGCTGCCGGGCTGGCGCGCGCTGACCGCCAAGGAACGCAGCGCGCGCATTCGCCACTGGGGCGAGCTCATGCTGCAGCGCCAGGATGAACTGGCGCGCCTGCTCAGTACTGAGCAGGGCAAGCCGCTGGCCGAGGCCAAGGGGGAGGTCGCCTACGCGGCGAGCTTCCTCGAATGGTTCGCCGAAGAAGCCAAGCGCGTCTACGGCGATGTGATTCCCTCGCACAAGGGCGATGCGCGCATTGTGGTGATCAAGCAGGCCATCGGCGTGGTCGCCGCGATCACCCCGTGGAACTTCCCGCTGGCGATGGTCACCCGCAAGGTCGGCCCGGCATTGGCCGCCGGCTGCACCCTGATCCTCAAACCTTCCGAGGAAACCCCGCTGTCGGCCTTCGCCCTGGCGGTGCTGGCGGAAGAGGCGGGCATTCCGGCGGGCGTGTTCAACATCGTCTCTGGCGATGCGCCGGCGATCGGTGGCGCGCTGCAAGCCTCCGGCGCCGTGCGCAAGCTGTCGTTCACCGGCTCGACCCGTACCGGCAAGCTGCTGATGCGCCAGGCGGCGGAGACCCTGAAAAAAGTCTCGTTGGAGCTGGGCGGCAACGCGCCCTTCATCGTCTTCGACGACGCCGATATCGACGCCGCCGTGCGCGGTGCCATGGCCTCGAAATTCCGCAACACCGGTCAGACCTGCGTCTGCGTGAACCGCCTCTACATCCAGGATGGGGTGTATGACGCTTTCGTTTCCCGTCTCACCGATGCGGTTCGCGCCATGCGTGTGGGTAACGCGCTGGACGGCGAAACCGAGCAGGGGCCGTTGATCAATGAGGCGGCGCTGCTCAAGGTCGAACAGCACGTCGGCGACGCGCTGGAGAAGGGCGCCAGGCTGCTGTGTGGCGGTCGTCGGCATGCGCTGGGCGGCACCTTCTACGAACCGACCGTGTTGGCGGAGGCGAATCAGCACATGCTGATCGCCAGTGAGGAAACCTTCGGCCCGGTGGCCGCCTGTTTCCGTTTCCACGACGAGGTCGAAGTCCTGAATCTGGCGAACGATACGCCCTACGGTCTCTCCGCCTATTTCTACAGCCGCGACATCGGCCGCGTCTGGCGCATGGCCGAGGGGCTGGAAGCCGGCATGGTCGGCATCAACGAGGGAATCATCTCCACCGAGGTGGCGCCCTTCGGCGGCATCAAGGAGTCGGGCCTGAGCCGCGAAGGCTCGAAGTACGGCATCGAGGACTACGTGGAGATCAAGTACCTGCTCATGGGGGGCTTGTCCGCCTGACGCCGTCAAGGCGTTCTGCCCATCCGCCGCGTCGCTCAGGGCGCGGCGCCTCAACCTCGCTGTGTTTCCAATAAAAAAAATCGGAGACGATCATGTCGGGTCAAACAGTCAAAATCGATGACCTGCCCATTGGCAGGTTCCACATCAAGATCGCCGGCCTCACCTTCGGCGCGCACTTCACCGATGGCTACATCCTCGGCCTCATCGGCATCGCCTTCACCCTGATCAATCCACAGATGGCGCTGGCGCCTTTCTGGCAGGGCCTGATCGGCAGCTCGGCGCTGTTCGGCCTGTTCCTCGGCAGCCTGTTCTTCGGCTGGATTTCCGACCACCTCGGCCGGCAGAAGATCTTCCTCATCAGCTTCGTGCTGATCACGGTTGCCTCGGTGATGCAGTTCTACGTCGAGTCCGCGATGCAGCTGTTCCTTTGCCGGGTGTTGATCGGCATCGGCCTGGGGGGCGACTTCAGCGTCGGCCACGCCATGCTCGCCGAGTTCGCACCGCGTAAGCACCGTGGTGTGCTGCTGGGTTCGTTCAGCGTGATCTGGACCTTCGGCTACGTCGCTGCGACCTTCGTCGGCACGGCCATGCTGCCGCTGGGCGACGATGCCTGGCGCTGGATGCTGGCATCCTCGGCGATTCCCGCGGCGATGATCCTGATCGCCCGCATCGGCACGCCGGAGTCGCCGCGCTGGCTGATCCACAAGGGACGTATCGAGGAGGCCCGCGCCATCGTGCACAAGCACCTGGGCGCGAACGTGGAGATCGACGAGGAAGTCATCACGCGCAAGCACAGTGGCTACGCGGCACTGTTCAGCCGTGAATACCGCAAGCGCACGGCGTTCAACTGCCTGTTCTTCATCTGCATCGTCATGCCGTATTTCGCCATCTACACCTTCCTGCCGTCGATCCTGCAGAAGATGGGGCTGTCCGAAGGGTTCGGCACGGAGATGATGCTCAACGCGCTGCTGGTGGTCGGGGCCCTGCTGGGCATCTGGTGCACTATCAAGTTCAGCCGCCGCGGCTTCCTCATCAATTCCTTCCTGATCCTCGCCGCGTCGCTGTTCCTGCTGGTACTTCTGCCGGGCAGCATGGCCTGGTTGATGGTCGCCACCTTCGGGCTGTTCACCCTGGTGCTGTCGGCGGTGAGCAACCTGGTCGGCGTCTATCCGGCGGAAAGCTTCCCCACCGAGGTGCGCGCCGGCGGTATCGGCCTGGCCACCGCGGCCAGCCGCCTGGGCTCCGCATTGAGCACCTTCCTGCTGCCGGTCAGCGTGGCGGGGATCGGCCTCAACCCGACCATGGCTATCCTCGCCGGCATCCTGCTGCTGGGGGCGATCATCTCCATCGCCTGGGCGCCGGAGACCAAGTACCTCACCCTCACGGATGCCTGTCGCAGCGATGCCGGCGACGGAGCTGCCAAGGTGCCGGACAAGGCCGCCAGGCTGGCCTGATCCAGCCGCGGCGAACCGCCCAGCGGGCGCACCGGAAATCGGTGCGCCCGTTTGTTTTTCAGGGGCAAGAGGGCGTGTGTGCATTGCCGTTCCTCAGGATCTTGACCAAGGCCTGTAGGAAATTGGCGCAACTGACGGGAGGTCTGTCCTTATCGATTTCCCCCCCGATTTCAGTGCCCCGGATGCCGATTAAGGTAGCGGCTTCCGCCTCGGATGACCGGTCAGTCATGGCCCCATCAGGCGCCATGACGCCCGAAGGCGATATTTCCCCAGCAAGGAGTTGCTATGCACTTTGGTCCCGCTGTTGCCGCCCTGACTTTCAGTTGCCTGCCGTTGTTCGCCGCCGCCGAGGAGGCCAGCGAGCAGGCCCGCGACGAGATGAGTCAGCATCAGGAGGAAATCAAGAACCAACTGGCAGATGTGGAATACAACCGCCGCCGCGTCATGGATCGCAACATCCAGTTGGCGCCCGCAGAGGCCGAGCCGTTCTGGGCCATCTACAACAGCTACCGCGGTGAGGCCGACAAGGTCGATACCGATGCCATGGCGCTGAGCCTCGACTTCGTCCGCAGCCTGCAGGCGGGCACGGTTGGCGAGGACCAGGCCCAAGACCTGCAGATGCGTGTCTTCCAGCTGGAAGACCGACGCCAGAAGCTGAAGGAAACCTATGTGGGGCGTATCTCCAAGGAGGTCTCGCCGGTGCGTGCACTGCGCTTCCTGCAGATCGAGACGCAACTCGACGCCCTCGCGCTGATCCAGACCAATCGATCGCTTCCCCTGGCCGAGTAATTCCTTTCTGAGTGCCACGCGCTCACGCGTGGCAACGGACATCGTCGTCGAAGGTTCCCCTATGAAGACACGCTATCTGCTGGTTTCGCTCTGTGCCTTTGCAGCCGCCGTGAGTGGTTGCATGACCGATCAGGAGTTCCTCGCGCAGAACCAGAACGCAGCCATCAACGCCACCGTTTCCCGCGCGAAGTTCGAGCTCGACTGCCCGGATGTCTCGGCGTCCGTCCTGTCGAGCAAGGTCACTCAGGTTCAGATCGCCTACGCCAACAACCGTACCGAATACACCATCGGGGCGCGCGGCTGCGGGCGCCAGGCGGTTTACATCACCTACTGCCTGGACCCGAACACCTGCAATGCGATCAGCGATACCGCCCGGATTTCCAAGTAGCGCCGAGAGCGCCATTCGCGCTTCCAATTTTCCACAACACCGAGCCCAAGGAGGGTTCACTCATGCATATCCTCAAATCCCTGCCGATGATCAGCGCCCTGGCTTTGGCGATCGCCGCCCCTGTGATGGCTGCCGACATTCCGCTGGGCACCGCCGTCGAGGCCGATGAGGTCGTGACCAAGGTCGTTTCCGTCGATGCCAAGGATCGCCGTATCGTGGTCGAGGACGCGGCGGGCAAGCCGATCACCGTACAGGTCACCGATGCTGCTCAGGATCTGGGGCATCTGAAGGCGGGCGACGCTATCGCCGCGCTGGTCATCCACTCCGCCGCGTTCGATCTGGATACCAAGGTTCAGAGCCAGGCACCGGGCGGTATCGAGGCCGAAGGCGTTGCCCTGGCGACCCCGAGCAACCTGCATCCGGGCGGCGACGCATTCCGCATGGCGCGCGTGCAACTGAAGATCGTCGGGATCAACGTCAAGAAGCATGAGCTCACCTTCGAAGGTCCGGACGGCACCACCAAGGTCGTTTCCGTCGACGACCCGAAACTGCGCAGCAAGCTGGGTGAGCTGAAGGCTGGCCAGACGCTGAACGTGACCTATGAGGACACCCTGCAGATCGTGACTGCCCATCCGGGCGCTCAGGCCCCGACCAAGTCCACCAACTGATGCAACTCCGGGGCTCCTGCCAGACCGCAGAGGCCCTTGCCTCGTTTTTTTGCTGCTCCGCGATGACCAACGGAATCCACCATGCGTTTGACTGATCTCGGCTGCCATTGCGCAGTGTTATTTGCCGCTGCCTGCCTGACAGCCTGCGGGCCGGATGGAAAGGGCCCTGCCGGCGCCGCTCCGATCGATGTCACTACCGTGACGACGAAACCCGAGAGCTTACCGGCGAGCATTACCTTCGTCGGCCAGACCCAAAGCCCTCAGGCTGTGGATATTCGTGCCCGGGTCAATGGCTTCCTCCTCAAGCGCAACTACACGGAAGGGAGCGTGGTGACGGCTGGCCAACTGCTCTTCGAAATCGATCACGCCCCATTCCTGGCCGACCTCGCCTCGGCCAAGGCCGAGTACGAGGCGCAGAAGGCTCGCTATGAACGGGCCAAGGCCAACCTTGATCGAGTCCTGCCGCTGGCGGCCGAGAAGGCACTGAGCCCAAAGGATCGAGATGATGCGATCGGCAGCGCCAAGGCGGCGGAAGCCTCCATGCAGGCCGCATTGGCCCAGGTGAAAACCCAGGAGCTGAATCTGTCCTACACCTACATCCGCTCACCGGTGGAGGGCGTCAGTGACTACGCGCAGGTGAATGACGGCACCTACGTAAACACCAGCAACAGTCTGCTGACCACGGTTTCGACCCTGGACCCCATGCGGGTTGTCCTGAGCGTGAGCGAGGAGCAGTTCCTCGCCGTGCGCAACCTGAGCGAGAGCGGCCGGCTGGTCTTGCCGGCCGATGGGCGCATGGAAGCCGATCTGTTGATGGCCGATGGCTCCAGCTACCCGCATACCGGTGTGGTGACCTTCACCTCCAGCACGTTCAACCAGCAGACCGGCACCTTCATGGTTCGCGCCGACTTCGCCAATCCCAAGGGTGAGCTGCATCCGGGGCAGTTCGTGCGCATCACGCTCAAGGGCGCGAGCTACGCCAATGCCGTCCAGGTCCCGCAGCGGGCAGTCATGCACGGGCCGAAAGGGGACTTCGTGTATGTTGCCGGTTCCGACGGCAAGGCCGAGGCCCGCCCGGTGCAGATGGCCGAACCGTCCGGTGATTTCTGGCGGGTCGAAGACGGACTCAAGGGTGGAGAGCAGGTGGTCGTCGATGGCGCTGGCAAGTTGATGCCAGGTGCGCCACTGAAAGTGACCGGCGTGGCGCAGGCCGACAGCTTCGGCGCTCCCGCCGCGAAGTCAGAGTGAGGAGCCGGCCATGCTTTCCCGCTTCTGCATTGAGCGCCCGATCTTCGCCATGGTGCTGTCGCTGATCATCATCATCGCCGGTGGCGTGTCGATCTTCGCGTTGCCTGTGGCGCAGTATCCCGACATCACCCCCATCCAGATCACTGTGACGGCGACCTATCCGGGCGCCGACTCGCAGACCATCGCATCCACCGTCGCAGCGCCCATCGAGACGCAGGTCAACGGCGTGGACAACATGCTGTACATGCAGTCGGTCAGCTCGCCCACGGGACAAATGACCCTGAACGTGTACTTCGATACCGGTACCGACCCCGACATCGCCCAGGTCCAGGTACAGAACCGAGTCAGCCAGGCGCTGGCGCAGTTGCCGCAGTCCGTCCAGCAGAACGGCGTCAACGTGCAGAAGCGCTCTTCCAGTTTCCTCATGCTGTTGGCCATCTATTCCCCTGATGACAGCTTCGACCAGCAGTACGTCGGCAACTACGCGAACCTGTACGTGCTGGATGCGATCAAGCGCATCCAGGGGGCGAACCAGGCACAGATCATGGGCGACGCCGACCTCGCCCTGCGCATCTGGCTCAAGCCCGACAGGATGGCCGAGCTGGGGATCACGGCGGCGGACGTGCAGAACGCCGTCAGCCAGCAGAACCAGCAGTTCGGTGCCGGCAACATCGGCCAGGCCCCTTCCCAGGGGCAGATGGAGCTGACCTATCCGCTGGTGACTCCGGGGCGGATGAAAACGGCCAAGGACTTCGAGGACATTATCCTGCGCGTCGACTCCACGGGGACGGCCATCGTTCGCCTGGGGGACGTCGCCAGCGCGGAAATCGGCCTTAACCAGTACACCATGCGCTCGTCCATCAACGGCAAGACCGCCACCCTGATCGCCGTCTACCAGCAGGCCGGCTCGAATGCCCTGGAAGTGTCGAAGAACGTTCGCGCGGCACTGGCCGAGATGTCCACGACTTTCCCGCATGGGATCGACTCCGTGGTCTCGCTGGATACCACGGAGTTCGTACGTTCCTCCATCCACGAGGTGGAGGTGACGCTGTTGATCGCCATCGCGCTGGTGGTGATGGTGGTGTTCGTCTTCCTGCAGAGCGTGCGCAGTACCCTGATTCCAGTTGCCGCGGTGGTCGTGGCGGTGGTGGGTACTTTCGGCGCCTTGCTGGCACTGGGTTTCTCCATCAACCTGCTGACGCTTTTCGCCTTGGTGCTGGCCATCGGCATCGTCGTGGACGACGCGATCGTCGTCGTGGAAAACGTCGAGCGGAACATGGAGGAGCTCAAGCTCAGCGCCCGCGATGCAACCGTGAAGGCCATGGAGGAAGTGACCGGGCCGGTGGTCGCCATCGTGCTGGTTCTCTGTGCCGTGTTCGTCCCCGTGGCCTTCGTCAGCGGTACGACCGGCCTGTTGTATCGGCAGTTTGCCCTGACCATCGCCTGCTCGGTGGTGATTTCCGGCTTCGTCGCCCTGAGCTTGTCGCCGGCGCTGGCCTCACTGATTCTCAAGCCCGGCCAGCATGCCCGCTGGAAAGGCTTCCAGTGGTTCAACCAGGCAATCGACAAGCTGACTCACGGCTACGTCGGCCTGGTGTCCCTGGTGGTCCGGCGCATGGTGCTGGCACTGGCGCTGTTTGCGGTGATGCTGCTGTGCATCTGGACGCTCTTCTCGAAGATCCCGACCAGCTTCGTTCCCGAAGAGGACCAGGGTTACCTGCTGGTGGCCGTGATGATGCCGGACTCGGCGAGCCTCGATCGCACCGAGGCTACCACCGAACAGGTGGCCTCCCTGTTCCGCGAACACCCTGCCGTACAGGATGCCTCGGCGATTTCCGGTTACAGCTTCATCGACGGGCAGAACCAGACCAACATGGGAACGGTGTTCATCAACCTGAAGCCGTCCGAGCAGCGCAAGGGCTTCGCGCTTTCCGCCGACGGTGTGATCAGGGCGCTTTATCCG
Source organism: Pseudomonas sp. SCB32 (assembly GCF_009189165.1). Lineage (NCBI taxonomy): Bacteria > Pseudomonadati > Pseudomonadota > Gammaproteobacteria > Pseudomonadales > Pseudomonadaceae > Pseudomonas > Pseudomonas sp. SCB32. The sequence goes on along the minus strand of NZ_CP045118.1, from coordinate 5,080,953 downwards.
AAGCTGGCGAGCATTCCCCAGGCAAGGGTCATCCCCATCAACCCGCCGTCGATTCCCGGTCTGGGCACCCAGGGCGGTTTTGAATTCTGGGTGGAAAGCCGTGGCAATGGCGACGCCAAGGAATTGCAGGCAGCGACCTGGAAACTCATCGGCGCCGCTGCCAAGCGCCCGGAGCTGTCTGGCCTGATCAGTACCTTCCAGGCGTCCACCCGGCAGATGCGGATTTCCGTCGACAACTCGAAGGCGGAGACCCTCGGCGTTCCGATGGCTGATGTCTATGGCGCGCTCCAGACTCAGTTCGGCTCCTCGTACGTCAGCCAGTATGTCCTGGGCAGCAGGGTGTGGCAGGTGATCCTGCAGGGTGCCCCGCAGTACCGCAGTTCACCGACCGACCTGGGCTATCTGTACGTGAAACAGAAGAATGACAAGATGATCCCCCTGTCCGCGCTGGTGAAGACGGAGTTCAGCTCCGGCCCGAGCCTGGTAACCCGCTTCAACAACTTCCCCGCCGCCAAGATTACTGGCAGCGCGGCCCCGGGCTACAGCTCAGGCGATGCCATCACGGCCATGCAGCAACTCGCCGCTCAGGAGCTTCCTGCCGGCTACAGCTATGCGTGGAGCGGCGAGGCGTTCGAGCAGAACAAGTCGGGCAATACCACGGTGCTGGTGTTCATCTTCGGCATCATCATGGTGTTCCTGATCCTGGCGGCACAGTACGAATCCTGGTCGCTGCCGCTGACGGTACTCAGCGCCGTGCCATTCGGCATCTTCGGCGCGTTGGTGGCGATCTGGGCGCGTGGCATTCCCAACGACGTTTACTTCCAGATCGGCCTGGTCACCCTTGTGGGGCTGGCGGCGAAGAACGCGATCCTGATCGTGGAGTTCGTCATCCTCCAGCGCCAGGCGGGGCTCTCGCCCATGGACGCGGTTCTCAAGGCCGCCCAGCTGCGCTTGCGCCCCATCATCATGACCTCCCTGGCGTTCATTTTCGGTGCGGTTCCGCTGGCCATCGCCACGGGGGCGGGGGCGAATTCCCGTCATTCCATCGGTACCGGCATCATTGGCGGGATGCTCGCCGCCACCAGTCTGGCGCTGCTGTTCGTGCCGCTGTTCTCCTACCTCGTCGAGCGGCTTGGCGAGCGGAAGGATAAGCAGAAGGAGGCTGCCTCGACATCCGTCGGCGTAAGCGAAGCCGATAGCGGCACTGCCCCGGAGGCCCACTGATGGATGCCAGAAAACTGTGGTTGGCGCTGGCCGTGTCCAGCGTGGCGGGCTGCATGATCGGACCGGACTATCAGCGGCCGGAGGTCAGTGTGCCGTCCACCTTCAGGGCGCATCTGACGAATACCTCCGCTGGCGTGGCCGGCCCCTGGTGGGGGCAGTTCGGCTCGCCAACGCTGGCAGCACTGGTGAACGAAGGCCTGACCAACAACCTCGACCTGCAGCGTGCCACTACACGCATCGAGCAGTTCCGCGGGCAACTGCAGACCGTCCGCGCAGGCTTGTTCCCGCAACTCGGCCTGGGCCTGGGAGCCCAGCGTGGACGCCGCGATCAGTTCGTCGATACGCCGTTCTCGAGCTTTGATGGCGTTACCAATCAGTATCAGTCGGGGATGAGCGCCAGCTGGGAGATCGATCTGTGGGGACGGCTGCGCCGGCAGGGCGAAGCGGCAAGCGCGCAACTGCTGGGCGCGCAGTATGCGCAGCGTGGCGTGGCACTCAGCCTGGCCAGCTCGATCAGTGAAGGCTATTTGAATCTGCTCGCGCTGGATGAGCAGCTGGCTATCGCAGAGCAAACGGCGCAGGCGCGCAAGGATGCGCTGGATATCTTCCAGAAGCGTTATGACCGAGGTGTGGTTCGCCAGCTCGAACTCAGCCAGGCACAGAACGACTACTGGTCGACCCAGGCGGCCATTCCGCCACTGAGGTCAAAGATCGCCGCAGCGGAGAACTCACTGTCGGTTCTGCTCGGCCGTGCTCCGGGGCCTATCGTGCGCTCTGAGCGCTTGTCCTCGTTGCGCGCGCCGGCGACGCCGACAGTCCTGCCTGCCAGTCTGTTGTCACGGCGGCCGGACCTGCTGCAGGCGGAGCAGGCGGTAGTGGCGAGCAATGCGATGGTCGGGGCGGCAGAAGCGTTGTATCTGCCGGACCTTAACCTGTCGGGGATGATCGGTTTCAGCCGCGGTGAGAGCGGACAGCTGTTCGAGAGCGCATCGAAAATCTGGAACCTGGCGCTTGGCATCAACCAGACCGTATTCGATGCGGGTGCGATCTCCGGTCAGGTCCTGCAGGCGAAGTCCCAGTACCAGCAATCGGTGCTGGCCTACCAGGGAGCCGTCCAGTCGGCCTTGGCGGACGTGAACGACGCCCTGGTCGATACCCGTGAGTCGGCGGCACAGCTCACTGCTGTCGAGCAGCAGATCAGTGCGTTGCAGACCTACGCCAGGCAGGCGCGTCGATTGTACGAGGGGGGATATTCGACCTATCTGGAGGTCACCACCTCGGAAGAAAAACTCTTCGAAGGGCAACTGCAGGAAGTTAACAGTCGATTGGCGTCGCTGAACGCCTTCAACGCGTTGTACCTGTCGGTTGGCGGCGACGTCGGCGCGGATGCATCGTTGCTCGTCAAGCCTATAGCGGCTCGTGGGAGGTAGATCAATGGCGCTGGCACTGTCGCGTCGACCTGGAGAGGAAATTCGAATCTTCTGTGGCGACGAAGTGAGTGACGAGGAAATACTGCTTGCGGTGCGTGGCGAGGGCTTGGTAGTGAGGGTTGACGGCGTTTACACGCCACTTTCCCGAGACCCCTTGAAGGGCGTGATGGTACGTCTTTCCATTCGTGCGCCTCGCTGTATTGGTGTATGGCGCACGGAGTTGATCGACAAGCTGAAAACTCCCTGACTTCGGCTCACGTCCGTAAGCGGCGCCTTTCCCTTTCTCCGGGAAAGGCGCCTTGATCGGTTAACCCTGTGGAACCACTCGCGCCTCGTTGCCACTGCCCTCGATGTATACCGGCATGCCCGTCGCCAGTCCCGGACTGACCGGCTGGGTCACCGATACCAGCACTCCATTCTTCATCCGCACGATGATCTGCTGGGCTTCCTTGGGCTGGTCGTAGTGCTTCTTCTCCGCGTAGTTGCCACCCAGGGCGCCACCGAGCGCGCCCGCGACCATCGCCACATCCCGGCCGGTGCCGTGGCCGATCAGGCTGCCGAGCGCCGCCCACGCCACCGAGCACGGCGCCGACGCCGCTGTCATGGTTGGTCTGCATCTGGGGCAGGGATATCTGCTCGATGCGGCCCGAGCGAATCTCCACCTCACCCGGCCCGCCGTCGCCCGCATCGACTGTTGAGCAGGCGCTGAGGGAAAAGGTGACCAGGAGGGCGGCGATCCAGGATGTTGCTGATTTCATTTTCTCTGTACCTCGACAATGGGAGCTGTTGCACAGGCGCACCTTCACTGGCGAGCCTGTCGTACGAGGTTAAGGGGAAGCGTCGAGGGATACTCTGGGGAGGAACGAGCACAGGAAATATCGTGCCTATCTCTAGGGCGCTTCCGGCAGCGCGAGGCCGGACGAAACCTGAAGAGTGCAGCGGCATGCCGATTGGGGGCATGCTCAGAGGCTTGAAAGTGAGTGCTCCTGTGGTGTTCTTGCCTCTGATACTCGGCCAGGCTCCGGTGGCGAATCAGGAGTCTGGCCATTTTTTCAGTGAGGCACGCCTGCCTGCCCTGCAGGGGGTGTTATCAGGGGTTTCTCTCCTGGTTCAGCCACTGCTGGAAGCGCTCCACCTTCGACAGACCCAGCTTGTCACTGGCGATATCCAGCCAGTAACCGTAGGGGCCGATCACTTCCACAGGGGCGATCGGCAACAGGCTGCCACTGACCAGTTCTCGTTCGATCATCTGCCGGTCGATCACCGCCAGTCCCCCGCCAGCCAGAGCCGTGTGAATGACCTGATCCAGCGTGCTGAATTCGATGCCGCTGGCAGCGTCGATGTCGATGCGGCCTACGGTCTCCAGCCAGTTCTCCCAGACCTTCAGGCGCTTGCCTTCGTGAAGGATGTGCAGCAGCGGATGGGCGCTCAGTTCTGGCGGTCGGTCACCCTCGAAGAGATCGGGGCTGGCGACCGCCAGGTGCCGCTCCATCACCAGCAGTTCGCTGTGGCAGTGAATGGCCCGTTCCAGGCCGAAGCGGATCTGGCAATCCAGCTCGTTGTGGCTGTCGGCGTCGAACTGGTTGGTGATGCTCAGGTTGATGTCCGGATAGCGCTGCAGAAACCCTCGCAGTCGCGGCGACAACCAGCGTGTTCCCCAGGTCGGTGGGGCGAGGATGCGCAGGCGCTGACGCAGATTGGGGACGCGCACTGCCTGCAGGGCCCGTTCGATCTGGTCGAATGCATCTTCCAGATGCGTGGACAATGCCCCACCGGCTTCGGTCAGCGTCAGACCGCGGGGCGTTCGTAGGAAAAGCCTTATTCCGAGGTAGTCCTCCAGTTGCTTGATCTGCCGACTGACCGCGCCCTGGGTGACGTTCAGCGCATCGGCAGCACGGTTGAAGCTGCGATGACGAGCGACTTCCTCGAAGACGCGGAGCATGGTCAAGGGCGGTAGGTTGCGCATGACGGGACCATCCGGAAGGGCGCCTTGGGCGCGTTTTCTCGCCCCGATTCTAGCGGTGCCGATGGTGGCGGAGCATGCGTTTTCCTCGGGTTTCGCCCGCGATTTAGTCGTTTGTCGGATGTATCGGCCAGGGCTAGTTTCGGCCGCGCCCAGGGGCCGGAGCTTGCCGGTCCGGGGGAACCGCATAACGACAAGAAACCTGCCGAGGCACTTCCAAACGTGGCCATACCCTACCTGCCGCTCCGCCCATCGTCCGTCCTGCTGCCTGTCCTGTTCGTCCTGAGTTCAGCGGCCTTCGCCGTGCCGGTCACGGACAACCTGGACATTGGCGGAGCTGTCCGAACGCGCTTCGATCATGATCCGGACCGCGATATCGAGAAATTCGGTATCGATACCGCGATGCTGCGCGTGACCTACACCTCCGACACCTGGATCGGCGCCGCACGCTACCGCTGGTACGGCAAGGCGTACCCGTATCAGTACACCGATCATTTCGGCGACATCAATTTTGCCGAGTATGCCTGGATCGGCTATCGCTTCGATCCGGACAAACAGGTGCAGGTCGGTCTGAACCAGATTCCGTTCGGTCTGCAGCCGCTCTTCGGCAGTACCTTTTACGAGACCCTGGGCAATGTCATCGGCCTGGAAGATGTGAACGATGTGGGGGTGAAGTACATCCAGCAGCAGGGTGACTGGAACGTCCAGGTCGGCGCCTATGCCCGTCCCTCCTGGCCGGGCAATGGCACCAGCAACGGCGATACCTATTCCACCGTGGTGACCTCGGCGGATGATTACGTGGGTGATGGCAACCGCAACAAGGAGCGGCAGATTCTGGTTGGCCGCGTGGCGCGCTCGCTGCAGCTGGGAGACTGGAAGTCCGAAGTCGGCCTGTCCGCGCTGACCTCGCGCCTGGAGAACCAGGACACCAACGACAACGGTCGACGCAATGCCTACGCCATCCACTACGCCGGCCAGAACGGCCCATGGGGCGTGCAATTGCAAGCCGCCCGGCAGCAAATGTCGCCTAGGAATTCTGGTAGCGACAAGGTAGTCACATTCGGTGGGTACGACGGTACATTCAACGTCGCAAGTCGCGGTAACCTCTATGTCGGCGACCTGAGCTACAGCATCCCAGGAAATTTCCTTGAGGGCTGGATCAGCGGCGTGAAGGTCTATGGCAACTACAGCGCCTTCGACAAGTCCGCCGATGATTACAAGACCTCACAGCGCTTCATCCTCGGTACTTCGTTCTCGGTCAAGGCGGTGTACATCGCCGTGGAGTGGCTGAACGGTCGCAACGATCCTTACATTGGCGGCAGCAATTACACCCGGAGTCTGGCCGAAGGTGGCACCGACCACTGGGAGAACCAGCTGTATGCCAACATCGGCTATTACTTCTGATAAGCATGCAGACGAAGCTCGCGCGGCGGCGGCCTGTGGGCAGGGAAGGTTGGGTGAAACGCAAGATACCGGCGCTGAACGCGCTGAAAGCCTTCGAGGTGGCCGGCAGCACCGGTAGCTTTACCCGTGCTGCCGAGCTGCTCAATGTGACCCAGAGCGCGGTCAGCCGCCAGGTGCGTCAGTTGGAGGAGCAGCTTGGAGAGTCCCTGCTGGTCCGTCGTCATCACCATCTGGAACTGACTGAAGCGGGGCGCGTACTGTTGCGCGCACTGCAGCTGTCGTTCGACCGCATCGAGCTGACCGTGCGCGGCATCCAGCAGCGTCACCACCTCAATCGCCTGCGGGTCAACGCGCCGCCGACCTTCGCCCTGCGCTGGCTGTTGCCGCGCCTGTCGCGCCTGCGCGAAGCGCATCCCGACCTGGAAGTGAGCCTGACCACCAACCTGCAGGACAGCCTCGCGCAGAGCAGCACGCTGGACTGCGCGATCCGCTTCGGCAATGGCGAATGGGACGGCCTGGACAGCTCGCTGTTGATGCACGAGCGGCACATCGCGGTGTGCGCGCCCAGCCTGCTGGCGCAGCGCGAGGAGCAGGACATCGACCTGCGCAGTATGACCCTGCTGCATGTGCTGGCCCGCGACGACCAGCGCTTCCTGACCTGGCGGCACTGGTTGGACGCAGCGAAGATCCAGGGCGTCGACCTGCGGGGCGGTTACGAGTTCGACCTGCTGGACATGGCCATTCGCGCGGCCATCGACGGCCTGGGCATCACCATCGCCGACCGGCAGATGGTGGCCCGCGAACTGGCAGCGGGGCAGCTGGTGCAGATGCTCGACGTCGAGGTGCAGGGGCACCAGTCCTACTGGTGGGTCAGCCGGCCCGAGCAGGAGCTGCCGCCCCACGTCCAGCGCTTCCATGAGTGGTTGCAGCAGGAGGTGTGGATGGCCGAGCGCAACCTGGCTGGATCGGGCTCCTTCGTCAGTCTTTCCTGAAAGAATCCGAGTCACTTCCAGTAGGAAGTGGCTATTTTCCTATGCGCAGTAACCTGCGTTTTTCGCAAGTTACTGCGGTCTATTAATCGCTTGTCGCTCCTTCGGTGCCTATCGAAACTTCGGCCATTCGATAACGACAAGAGTCACCCCCATGCCTGCGCCGCGCCACCTTGCCCGTCGCCTGCATGAGTCAGCCTGCACCTTGTCGTTCCGCGGGGCCGCCATCGGCCCGAAGCCTTGCTTGAACGACAGGACATGACCATGCGTACAGATCGTAACTTCATCGACGGCCGTTTCGCCGACGCCTCCTCCGCCCATATCGCCGTGTTCGACCCGGCGACCGAGCAGCAGGTCGCCCAGGTGCCGGCCGCCACCGAAGCCGATGTGCGCAAGGCCGTCGAAGCCGCCGCCCGCGCTCAACGTAGCTGGGCCCGCCTGCCGGCCATCGAGCGTGGCGAGCACCTGCGCCGCTTCGCCGAGGCGCTGGAGCGTAACGCCGAGCGCATCGGCGCCGCCCTGGCTGCGGAGTCCGGCAAGAGTCTGGCCGATGCCAGCAGCGAAGCCTTCTACGCTGGCCAGATCACCCGCTACCACGCCGAATGGGCGCGTCGCATCGAAGGCGAAGTGATCCCCAGCGATTCCACCGACGAAACCATCCTGCTGCAGCGCGAGCCGATCGGTGTGGTCGCGGCGCTGATCCCGTTCAACTACCCGGTCTACACCTTCCTGCGCAAGGTCGCGCCGGCGCTGATCACCGGCAACACCGTGGTGGTGCGCCCGAGCAACAACACCCCGACCTCGGCCTTCGAGATCGCCCGTTGCGCGGAGGAGGCCGGCCTGCCCGCCGGCGTGCTGAACGTGCTGACCATGAACCACGATGTGGCCGGCGTGCTCTGCCAGCAGCCGCAGATCGGTCTGATCACCCTGACCGGCAGCGTCGGTGCCGGCCGCATCGTGCTCGACTACTGCAAGGCCAACATCGCCAAGCCGTCCCTGGAATTGGGCGGCAAGACTCCGGCGATCATCGAGGCGGACGCCGACCTGGAGAAGGCCGCCGCCGCCATCGTCGGCTCCAAGACTACCCATTGCGGCCAGCTGTGCACCGCCATCGAACGCGTCTACGTGCAGGCCAGCGTGCATGACCGCTTCCTCGCCCTGTTGCGCGAGAAGATGGCCGCCGTGCGCATCGGCAATCGTGCCCAGGACGCTAGCCGGATGGGGCCGATGCAGAACGCCCGTGCCCGCCAGGACGTACACGCCAAGGTCCAGCGCGCGCTGGCCGAAGGCGCGGTGCTGGAGTGCGGCGGCGTGCTGCCCGAAGGTGCCGGCCACTTCTACCCGGCGACTCTGCTGAGCGGCTGCCGCCAGGACATGGAAATCGTCCAGGAGGAAATCTTCGGTCCGGTGCTGCCGGTGCTGTCCTACGAGACTCTCGACGACGCGCTGAGCATGGCCAACGACCACCAGTTCGGCCTGTCCTCGGTGCTGTTCACCGAGAACTACCGCAATGCCATGAAGGTCGCCAACCACATCGAGGCGGGCGAGATCTACATCAACCGTACGCCCGCCGACCCCTACCAGGGCTTCCACGCCGGTTGGAAGCGCTCGGGCCTGGGCGGCGACGACGGCAAGCACGGGATGCTGGAGTTCACCCAGACGCGCCTGGTTGTCCTCAAGTTCTGATTCAAACCCTGGGGGCCGCTGCCTGGGCCCCTTTTCTCAACTGCGGCTCCACCATCCGCCGGTGACCGATCCGGCTTCGAGATGCATGATGAAAAGAACAATAAGTGCACAGGCCATCCCCATGGCTGCGCCCGCCAACGCGAACCTCACCCGCTACATCCAGCTCGCCCTGCTGGTGCTCGCGGCGGGGGCGATCTATCCGATGCTGTACCTGCGCCAGGTGTATCAGAGCACCATGCTCGAAGCGCTGGCGATCAACAACAGCGAACTGGGCTACCTCTACTCGATCCTCGGCACCGCCTTCCTGCTCAGCTATCTGCCCAGCGGCTGGCTGGCGGACCGCCTGTCGCCGCGCTTCCTCATCAGCTTCTCGCTGATCGCTACCGGCGCCCTGGGCATGTGGTACGCCCTGCTGCCGGGCTTCAACACGCTGCTGGTGATTTTCTGCGGCTTCGGTATCACCACCGGCCTGACCTTCTGGGCCGCGCTGATCAAGCGGGTGAAGATGCTCGCCGGCGAGGACGAGCAGGGCCGTTTCTTCGGCGTGCTCGACGGTGGGCGCGGGCTGGTCGAGGCGCTGCTGGCGACTGTGGCCATCGCGCTGTTCGCCTACGTCACCGAGACCCGTGGGGAGAAAAACGCCCAGGGCTTGCAACTGGTCATCCATCTGTACGCCATCTGCTGCATCGTGCTCGGTGCCGCGCTGATGCTGGTGCGCGATCCGCAGAAGAGCGGCAAGGACGCCCGAACCGAGAAGGGCAACCTGCTGGAGGACCTCCGCACTCTGCTGCGCATCCCCGAACTCTGGCTGGTCACCGCCATCGTGTTCTGCGGCTACCACTTCTTCTGGGCCACCTACAGCTTCTCGGCCTACCTGCAGGAGGGCGGCTTCGGTCTCTCCGCCACCGCTGCCGGCCTCATCACCACAATCAAGCTGTGGATGCGCCCGTTGGGCGGTATCGGCGGCGGCTGGCTGGGCGACCGCTTCACCCGCACCGGCGTACTGACCTGGGCGATGCTGCTGGCGGCGCTGGGCATGATAGGCCTGATCGTGTTGCCGAGCCTGCACGTGCTCGCCGTACTGATCTTCCTGGTGATCTTCATCGGCCTGATGACCTACGCGATCCGCGGACTCTACTGGGCGATCCTCGACGACTGCCATATCCCGCTGCGTGTCACGGGCCTCGCCATCGGCATCATCTCGGTGCTGGGCTACGCCCCGGACGCCTACCTGCCGCTGCTCAACGGTTACATCACCGACCGCTTCCCCGGCTTCGTCGGCTACCAGATCTACTTCTCCTACGTCGTGGTGATGGGCCTGCTGGGCGTGGTCGCCACCCTGATCCTGAACAAGCGCATCCAGAAGCGAGCGAAACAAGCATGAAGATCGTCTCCCTCGAAACCCATGTGGTTGCTGTTCCGCCGCCCCACATCGGCGGCATGTACTGGCTGTTCGTCAAGCTGAAGACCGACTGCGGCATCGAAGGCGTCGGCGAGATCTACGCCGCCAGCTTCCATCCCAAGGTCATGGTCCCGGCCATCGAAGACGTGTTCGGCCGCTACCTGGAGAACCAGGACCCGCACCACATCGAGCGCTTCTTCCGCCGCGCCTATTCGAGCGGTTTCACCCAGCGCCCCGACCTGACCATGATGGGCATCGTCAGCGGCCTGGAAATGGCCTGCTGGGACATCATCGGCAAGGCGGCGAACAAGCCGGTCTACGAGCTGCTCGGCGGCAAGGTCCACGAGCGCCTGCGCTCCTACACCTACCTGTACCCGAAGAATACCCAGGGCGAGTATGACTACTCCGATCCGGACCTGGCCGCCGAGTGCGCCATCGAGAACATGAAGCTGGGCTTCACCGCCGTGAAGTTCGACCCGGCCGGCCCCTACACCGCCTTCTCCGGCCACCAGATTTCCCTGGAAGTGCTGGAGCGCTGCGAGACCTTCTGCCGAAAGATCCGCGAGGCGGTGGGCAGCAAGTGCGACCTGCTGTTCGGCACCCACGGGCAGATGGTGCCGTCCTCGGCCATCCGCCTCGCCAAGCGTCTGGAGAAGTACGACCCGCTGTGGTTCGAAGAGCCGATCCCGCCGGGCCAGGAAGACGCCATGGGCCAGGTGGCCGGCAAGACCAGCATCCCGATCGCCACTGGCGAGCGCCTGACCACCAAGTACGAATTCTTCAAGCTGCTGCAGGCCGGCGGCGCGTCGATCCTGCAGATGAACGTCGGGCGCTGCGGCGGCCTGCTCGAAGGCAAGAAGATCGCCTCCATGGCCGAAGCCTTTTACGCGCAGATCGCCCCGCACCTCTACAACGGCCCCATCGGCGCGGCGGCGAGCTTCCAGCTGGCGGCCTGCACGCCGAACTTCCTGATCCAGGAAAGCATCGGCACCTGGGACGGTTTCCACGCGCAGGTGCTGAAGAAGCCGCTGCAGTGGGAAGACGGCTACATCATCCCGTCCAGCGAGCCCGGCCTTGGCGTCGAGCTGGACATGGACGTGGTGCGCGCCCACAGCCCCTACACCGGCGAGCGTCTGCACCTGCAGATGGGCCCGGACCCCGTCGACGTGAGAGACAACGCACCAGCCAAGGGCTGATGCCGGACCCGCCCCCTTTCCGTCAAGGACGGGGGAGCGGGGTTTTACCCAACACCGCGGTACGCAATCCATGAAATACGACTACATCATCGTCGGCGCCGGTTCCGCCGGCTGCATCCTCGCCGCCCGCCTCAGCGAATCGGGTGAACACAGCGTCCTGCTGCTGGAAGCCGGCGGCAAGGACAGCTCGCACTGGTTCAAGATCCCGGTGGGCTTCGCCAAGCTCTACTACAACCCGACCTTCAACTGGATGTACTACAGCCAGCCGCAGAAGCAGCTCGCCAACCGCCAGCTCTACGCGCCGCGCGGCAAGGTGCAGGGCGGCTCGGGCTCGATCAACGCGATGATCTACGTGCGCGGCCAGGCCCATGACTTCGATGACTGGGCGGCCGATGGCAACGATGGCTGGTCGTTCAAGGACGTGCTGCCGTATTTCCGCAAGCTGGAATCGCACCCGCTGGGCAACACCGAGTATCACGGCGCCAACGGGCCGATCCGGATCACGCCGATGAAGGGCCACACCCACCCGATCTGCGACAGCTTCCTCAAAGGCTGCCAGGAGCTGGGTTATCCGCTGAGCGAAGACTTCAACGGCAAGGACTTCGAAGGCGCCGGTCTCTACGACGTCAACACGAAGAATGGCCAGCGCTGCTCCAGCAGCTTCGCCTACCTGCACCCGGCACAGAACCGCGCCAACCTGACCATCGAGCGTAACGCGCTGGTAGAGCGCGTGCTGTTTGACGAGAACAAGCGAGCCATGGGTGTGAGCGTGCAGCAGAGCGGCGTGCAGCGTGAGTTCCATGCCAGGCGCGAGGTGATTCTCGCCGCCGGTGCAGTGGACTCGCCGAAGATACTCCAGCTTTCCGGCGTAGCCGATCGAGACCTGCTCGACCAGCACGCAATTCCCACGGTGCACCATCTGCCGGCTGTGGGAAAGAACCTGCAGGATCACCTCTGCGTCAGCTACTACTACAAGGCCAACATCCGCACGCTCAACGACGACTTCGGCTCGCTCTTCGGTCAGGCCAAGCTGGGCCTGGAGTACCTGCTGACCCGCAAGGGGCCGTTGTCGATGAGCGTGAACCAGAGCGGCGGTTTCTTCCGCAGCGATGATGATCTGGAACACCCGAACCTGCAGCTGTACTTCAACCCGCTGTCCTACCAGATCCCCAAGAGCAACAAGGCCAGCCTGAAACCCGAGCCGTACTCGGGCTTCCTGCTCTGCTTCAACCCGTGCCGGCCGACCAGCCGCGGCGAAATCCGCATCGCCTCGAAGAACCCGGCCGACGCCGCGCTGATCGATCCGAACTACCTGAGCACGCAGAAGGACATCGACGAAGCCATCCAGGGCAGCCACCTGATCCGCACGATCATGAACGCCCCGGCGCTGCAGAAGATCACCGTCGAAGAGGTGCTGCCGGGCCCGGCCACCCAGTCCGACGAGCAGATGCTGCAGTATTTCCGCGAGAACTGCGGCTCCATCTATCACCTCTGTGGTAGCTGTGCGATGGGGGCCAATCCGTATACCGCGGTGGTCGACAATCGTCTGCGGGTGCACGGGCTGACCGGCCTGCGCGTGGTCGATGCGTCGATCTTCCCCAACGTCACCTCCGGCAACACCAACGCGGCGGTGATGATGGTGGCGGAGAAGGGCGCCGACCTGATCCTCGAGGACGCCCGTCAGGTATCCGAGCAGCGCGCGTCCGTGAAGCCTGCCCAGCGCGCGGCGGTGTAGTAGCGGCGTATTACCCGCGGCCCGCGCGACTGACTAAGCTTTTGCGCATGCCCGGCCACCACGGCCGGGCCCTGCCGGGAGGATGCCCCAGATGGCCGCGAAGAAGATCCTGATGCTGGTCGGCGACTATGCCGAAGACTACGAAACCATGGTGCCGTTCCAGGCGCTGTCGATGGTCGGGCACACCGTCCATGCCGTCTGCCCGGACAAGAAGGCAGGCCAGAGCATCCGCACCGCCATCCACGATTTTGAAGGCGACCAGACCTACAGCGAGAAGCCCGGGCACAACTTCGCCCTGAACGCCGATTTTGCCGGCGTGCGCGCCGAAGACTACGACGCGCTGCTGATCCCTGGCGGCCGCGCCCCGGAATACCTGCGCCTGAACGCCAGGGTGATCGAGCTGGTGAAAGCCTTCGACGCCGCGAAGAAGCCCATCGCCGCCGTCTGTCATGGTGCTCAACTGCTGGCTGCCGCCGGTGTGCTCAAGGGCCGCGCCTGCAGCGCCTACCCGGCCTGCGGTCCGGAAGTGAAACTGGCCGGTGGCGAGTACGTGGACATCCCGGTGGATGCCGCACACGTTGATGGCAACCTGGTCACCGCTCCGGCCTGGCCGGCGCATCCCGCCTGGCTGGCGAAGTTCCTCGACGTACTGGGCACGAAGATCAGCCTGTAAACTGACGCTGTCATCGACGCAGGAGAATCCGTCCATGTGCGAGCTCTACGTAAGGGCCGACCCGATCCTCTACGAGTCGCGCTCCCGCTCGCTGCGCATCCGTGGCGTGGTCACCACGCTGCGCCTGGAGAACCAGTTCTGGGACATCCTGCGGGAGATCGCCGAGGTGGACGGCATGACCACCAACCAGTTGATCGCCAAACTCTACGATGAGGTGATGGACTACCGCGGGGAGGTGGTGAACTTCGCTTCCTTCCTGCGGGTGAGCTGCACCCGATTCCTCGCCCAGCGGCGGGAAAAGGTGGCGGAGCTCAGCCTGGTGACCCGTAGCGCATCCTGACTCGGTCGCTGCCCACGAGCATTGCCGAATTGTCTGATCCCGGACTGTGGCATGGCCTTTCTAGACTGCGCCATTGCTACTTGTCCGGAGTCTCCCAAGTTGTTCAGGATCTGTTCGTTACTCGCCAGTGCTGTGCTGGGGGCAGGCATCGCGGGTCTGTCTTTCGCCGAGCCTAGCTCTGCCGAGCGTGAAGCCATCGCCGCCTATCAGCAGGGCGTCTTTGTCGCCCAGTTGCGGGACATCCACCACTCCGCCGGCTTCGCCGTAGCCGTCGAGGTGGACTGGGAGAGCATCGCCTTGCCCGGTCAGGCCGCCCACTATGGTGCCGAGGACTATTGGACCAACGTGTACTTCGTGCCCCTGGCTGAGGCCCTGGATATGTTGACCTCCTATGCACGGGGTAAGCAGGCGGTACAGGAGAAGCTCAAGCGCATCGTCATACGCTACGACGCCGGCAGGGCGGCGGCGGGTGATTACCGCACTGGCGTGGCCTTCGAGGAGGGTGTTCTGAGCATCAATTTCAAGCCGGCTTCGGCCGCTACCCAGATCGAAGAACGCACCGAAGCGATCCAGTCGAGCCTGGAAACCGCGCTTTGACCCATGAAAAAGCCCGGCACATGGCCGGGCTTTTTCATGCAGCGAAGGTGAAGGCTTACTTCACTTCCACCGCCAGGCTCTCGGCGATCTTCTTCTGCCAGACGGCCGGGCCGGTGATGTGCACCGACTCGCCATTGGTGTCGACCGCAACGGTCACCGGCATGTCTTTCACTTCGAACTCGTAGATCGCTTCCATGCCCAGCTCGGCGAAGGCCAGGACCTTGGACTTCTTGATCGCCTGGGCGACCAGGTAGGCGGCGCCGCCCACGGCCATCAGGTAGACGGCCTTGTTGTCCTTGATCGCCTCGATGGCAATGGGGCCGCGCTCGGACTTGCCGATCATGCCCAGCAGACCGGTCTGCTCGAGGATCTGGCGGGTGAACTTGTCCATGCGGGTCGCGGTAGTCGGGCCAGCCGGGCCAACCACTTCGTCACCAACCGGATCGACCGGGCCGACGTAGTAGATGAAGCGGCCCTTGAGGTCCACCGGCAGCTCTTCGCCCTTGTTCAGCATGTCGACCATGCGCTTGTGCGCGGCGTCGCGGCCGGTAAGCATCTTGCCGTTGAGCAGGATGGTCTCGCCCGGCTTCCAGCTCTGCACTTCTTCCGGGGTGATGCTGTCGAGGTTGACGCGGCGCGCGGACGGGCCGGCTTCCCAGACGATTTCCGGGTAGGCGTCCAGGGACGGCGCTTCCAGTTCTGCCGGGCCCGAGCCATCGAGCACGAAGTGGGCGTGACGGGTGGCGGCGCAGTTGGGGATCATGCAGACCGGCAGCGAGGCGGCGTGGGTCGGGTAGTCCATGATCTTCACGTCGAGCACGGTGGTCAGGCCGCCCAGGCCCTGGGCGCCGATGCCCAGTTGGTTGACCTTCTCGAACAGCTCAAGGCGCATTTCCTCGATTTTGTTCTGCGGGCCGCGGGCCTTCAGCTCATGGATGTCGATCTCGTCCATCAGGACTTCCTTCGCCATCACCGCGGCCTTCTCGGCGGTACCGCCGATGCCGATGCCGAGCATGCCCGGCGGGCACCAGCCGGCGCCCATGGTTGGAACGGTCTTCAGGACCCAGTCGACGATGGAGTCGGACGGGTTGAGCATGGCCATCTTCGACTTGTTCTCGGAGCCGCCGCCCTTGGCCGCGACGTCCACTTCCACGGTGTTGCCGGGGACGATGGAGTAGTGGATCACCGCCGGGGTGTTGTCCTTGGTGTTCTTACGCGCACCGGCCGGGTCGGCCAGGATGGAGGCGCGCAGGACATTCTCCGGCAGGTTGTAGGCGCGACGTACGCCTTCGTTGATCATGTCGTCGACGCTCATGGTGGCGCCGGCCCAGCTCACTTCCATGCCGACGCGGACGAACACGGTGACGATGCCGGTGTCCTGGCAGATCGGGCGGTGGCCGGTGGCGCACATGCGCGAGTTGATCAGGATCTGCGCCATCGAGTCCCGGGCGGCCGGCGATTCTTCACGCAGATAGGCCTCATGCATGGCCTGGATGAAATCAACCGGGTGGTAGTAGGAGATGAACTGCAGGGCATCGGCGACGCTCTGGATCAGGTCGTCTTGCTTGATCACGGCCATGGAGCACGGTCCTCTTCAGGCAGGAAAGTCAGGCGGGTAATACAGGCTCTCGCCTGTTACATCAGGGGTTCGCCGACACGGCTGCGGCGAAAAAAGGCGCCGTAGTATACCGTTGCGGCCGCTTGCCGCGCACGCGCCAGTGATCCGACCTTGGTCCCAGGTGGCCTGTCATCGCCCACATTCCGATCGGCTAGGCACTGGGGCGCTTTGATAGTAGAGTGAAGGCCAGGTGCCATTACGGGACGGAGCCCCATGAGCACACTGCTGAAACAGCGCGCCTTACAAAAACTACTCATCAGGCGATTCGGCATGGCCGTCGGGACCTACGCGCTGGTGCAGCTACTGCTCTGGATGGCGGTCTTCGGCGACTTCTTTCGCGGCACTATCATCTTCGCGCTGGGTTGCACCTCACTGGTGGTGGCGAGCCAGCTGATCTTCTTCTGGTTGTTCATCACCGGACGCAACCAGCGCTTTTCCGACCCCAGCATGACCGAGCCGCAGGTTCTGGTCGCACTCCTCTGGCACACGCTGTTCCTCGCCAATGTCGACACCGCGCGCGGCACCCTGATGGTGTTCTATGTGCTGATCCTGCTGTTCGGCGTATTCCAGCTGCAGCCCAGGGTTTTCGCACGGTGCGCGGCGCTGGCGTTCATCGCCTTCGCCGGCCTGAACCTGTGGGAGGCCTTCCAGCAGCGCCTCGAGCTGCCCGCCCAGGCGATCCTGCAACTTCTGGTTCTGTTCATCGTACTGGTCTGGCTCAGCCTGTTCGCCGGCTATGTCCAGGCGCTGCGCCAGCGTATGCGTCAACGCCGCTATGCGCTGCAGGCGCACCAGGACACATTGCGCGGGATGATGCGTCAGCTGGAGGACCTGGTGGCCACCGATGAGCTGACCGGCCTGTTCAACCGTCGCCATTTCCTGCGCCTGGCCGGCCGCGCGCTGGAAGAGATGCAATTCAGCCAGCGGCATGGCCTGGCGCTGATCGACCTGGATCACTTCAAACGCATCAACGATATCCACGGCCATGCCGCCGGTGACCGCGTGCTGCAGACCTTCGCCGCGGTGGCGCGGGCCTGCCTGCGCGAGGGTGATGTCCTGGCGCGTTACGGTGGCGAGGAGTTCGTCCTGCTGCTGCCCAATGCCGACGCCGACCGGCTGGCCACCTGCTGCGAGCGCTTGCGCATGGCCTTCGCCGCCGCGGAGCCGGTGGGAGTGAACATCGAAGTGCTGAGCCTGTCGGCGGGGATGACCCTGCTGGAGCCGACCGACGATCTCGACGAAGCCTTGCAACGGGCCGACCAGGCGCTCTACCGTGCGAAACGCAGCGGACGTAACCGCTGCGATGCCGCATGGGAGTGGACGCGTGCCTGAGATACAGGCCGGATCGCAACGCTTTTCGGTAGCCCCCGGAGTCAACTTGCTCGATGCCCTGCGCGGGGCCGGCGTCGCCGTGCCCTACAGCTGCCGCGCCGGCAGTTGTCACGCCTGCCTGGTGCGCTGCACCCGGGGCGAGGTGCTGGACGCACAGCCCGAAGCCCTCGACGCAGTCCGGCGCGACGAGGGCTGGCGGTTGTCCTGCCAGTGCCGGGTCATCGAAGACCTGGCCGTGGAAGTCTTCGACCCGCAGCGCGATGGCCTGCCTGCCAGCGTGGCCGAACTGGATTGGCCGGCGCCTGACGTGCTGCGTCTTCGACTCATGCCGCAGCGTCCTCTGCGCTATCGCGCCGGGCAACACCTGATTCTCTGGAGTGCAGAAGGTGTGGCGCGGCCGTACTCGCTGGCCAGCGTCCCGGGTATCGATCCCTGGCTGGAGTTCCACATCGATTGCCGACTGCCGGGCGCATTCAGCGACTTCGCCCGCCAGTTGAAGGTGGGCGACAACGTACGCCTGGGCGAGCTGCGCGGCGGCGCTTTGCACTATGACCCCGAATGGCACGAGCGGCCGTTGCTGCTGATGGCCTCCGGCACCGGTCTGGCGCCGCTCTGGGGCGTTCTGCGCGAGGCGCTGCGCCAGCGTCATGCGGGGCCGATCCGCGTCATTCACCAGGCCCATGACCAGGCCGGTCACTACCTGGCCGAACCGCTGCGAGCGCTTGCCGCAGCACACCCGGAGCTGGAGGTGACGCTGATGACGACGGCCGAGTCGGCCGCCGTTATGGCACAACTCCGGCTTGTTTCGCGACGGACCCTCGCCTTACTCTGCGGCCACCCCGACAGCGTCGATGCCTTCGCCCGCCGCCTCTACCTCTGTGGCGTACCGCGCGGCCAGACGCTGGCCGACCTGTTCCTGCCCCACGCCTGAAGCGGGCGCGCGGCCCCACCAGATAGAATTCCAAGAAGAAGGATTTGCCATGAGCGAACAGATTCTCGTCGAACGCGAACAGGGCCTGCTGACCCTGCGCCTGAGCCGTCCGGACAAGATGAATGCGCTGACCCGCACTATGTATTCCGCCCTGGCCGAGGCCCTGGAAGCGGCGCAGACGGATCGTACCGTGCGCGTGGTACTGATCACCGGCGGCGCCGAATGCTTCACCAGTGGCAATGACATCGTCGACTTCCTCCAGCAGCCACCCAGTAGCCCGGACAGCCCGGTATTCCGCTTCATGCGCGCGCTGATGGACTTCACCAAGCCGGTTGTTGCGGCGGTGGCCGGCCCTGCCGTGGGCATCGGCACCACCCTGCTGCTGCACTGCGACCAGGTATTCGTCGCCCAGGCCAGCAAGTTCAAGATGCCTTTCGTCAATCTGGGCCTGTGTCCGGAATTCGGCTCCAGCTTCCTGGTGCCGCGCCTGGTCGGCCCGGTGAAGGCCGCCAGCCTGCTGATGCGTGGCGAAGGTTTCACCGGTGAGCAGGCGGTGGCTTATGGCATCGCCAACGAAGCGCTGGCCGATGGTGCCGCCGCGATCGAGCGTGCCCGCGAGGTCTGCCAGACGCTGCAACAGCTCCCGCCGGCAGCGGTGGCGCTGAGCAAGCGCCTGCTCAAGGAGCCCTACATCGAGCAGTTGCGCCAGGTGGTGGCGGAGGAGGGGCAACTCTTCGTCGAGCGCCTGCACTCGCCGGAAGCCCAGGAAGCGCTGAGCGCCTTCACCCAGCGCCGTCAGCCGGATTTCTCGAAGTTCATGTAAGAGCCGTGTCCGCTCCTGCATTGTTTTCTGGGTCCCCGCGTTCGCGGGGATGACGCAAAGAATGCAGGGCGGATAACGTTCGACGTTATCCGTCGTTTGACCTTGGTCTCAATGCACTCCGGGGTTCGCCATGTCGCCAACGACAAGGGCGCTGCAGCCGCGCACTGTTCGCGAACAGTGGTGCAGCGGCCGTTGTAGGAGCGCGCCATGCGCGCGATCGAGCCCACATCGCCATTCTAAAAAGCGGCCCGCTCCTACAGGGGAATACCGAGCGGGACGGGTTCGCGAGCAAGTTCGCTCCGACGGACAGATTGCCCACACAATCTGTGGAACGCGCTGTGGATAAGCTCTGGGGTAACCCGGCGAACCCACGGCATTCGCGGCCTGCAGGGAATTGAGCGGTATTTGAGCGACGCCTGGCAGGTTGCCCACATAAGGTGTGGAAGGTGCTGTGGATAAGCTTGGGGCCAAGGTGCCGAACCCGCGCAGTTCCTGGCTTTCAGCGCATTGGTTGCCCTTTGAGCAACCCGGAATGAAAAAGGCCGCCCTCGGGCGGCCTTTTTCATTGGCACAGCAGGATCAGACGAGCAGGTCACCCACGTGCAGCACCTTCATGGTGTTGGTGCCGCCCTGGGTGGTGTAGCTGTCACCCTTGGTCAGGATCACCCAGTCACCCTTGGTCACCACGCCGCGCTGCAGCAGCGCGTCGACGGCTTCCTGGCTGACCCGCTCCGGCGGCAGCGCGGCCGGGTCGAAGGGGATGGTCTCCACGCCACGGAACAGCGCCACGCGGGCCTGGGTTTCGCGGTGCGGGGAGTAGGCGAAGATCGGTACCGAGGAACGGATGCGCGACATGATCAGCGGGGTGTAGCCGCTTTCGGTCAGGCAGATGATCGCCTTGATGCCCGGGAAGTGGTTGGCGGTGTACATGGCCGCCAGGGCGATGCTCTCGTCGCAGCGCTCGAAGGTCTGGCCCAGGCGGTGGCTGGACTTCTTGGTGGTCGGATGCTTCTCGGCGCCAGCGCAGATGCGCGCCATGGCCTGGACCGCTTCCACTGGATATTCGCCGGCGGCGCTCTCGGCCGAAAGCATCACGGCGTCGGTGTAGTCGAGCACGGCGTTGGCCACGTCGGAGACTTCCGCGCGGGTCGGCATCGGGTTGTGGATCATCGACTCCATCATCTGGGTCGCGGTGATCACGGCCTTGTTGTAGCGGCGCGCGTGCAGAATGATCTTCTTCTGGATGCCCACCAGCTCGGCGTCGCCGATTTCCACGCCGAGGTCGCCACGGGCCACCATCACCGCGTCGCTGGCGCGGATCAGGCCGTCCAGGGCTTCGTCGTCGGCCACGGCTTCGGCGCGCTCGATCTTCGCTACCAGCCAGGCGGTGCCGCCGGCTTCGGTGAGCAGGCTGCGGGCGTATTCCATGTCCTTGGCGTCACGCGGGAAGGACACGGCGACGTAGTCCAGGTCCATGCTCGCGGCCAGCTTGATGTCTGCCTTGTCCTTCTCGGTCAGGGCCGGCGCGGTGAGGCCGCCGCCACGGCGGTTGATGCCCTTGTGGTCGGACAGCGGGCCGCCGATCAGCACTTCGCAGACCAGCTCATCCGCTTTCACTTCCTTGACCGCCATGACCACGCGGCCGTCGTCCAGCAGCAGCTCGTCGCCTACGCCGCAGTCCTTGACCAGGTCCGGGTAGTCGATGCCGACCACTTGCTGGTTGCCTTCGGTGCGGGGGTGGCTGGTGGAGAAGCGGAAGATGTCGCCGACCGCCAGTTCGATGCGCTTGTTGGCGAACTTGGCGATGCGGATCTTCGGACCCTGCAGGTCGCCCAGCAGCGCCACGAAGCGACCGTGCTTGGCGGCGATGTCGCGGACCAGCTTGGCGCGGGCGCGGTGTTCGTCGGGAGTGCCGTGGGAGAAGTTCAGGCGGGCGACGTCGATCCCGGCGAGGATCAGCTGTTCCAGCACTTCGGGGGAGTTGCTGGCTGGGCCGAGGGTGGCGACGATCTTGGTGCGGCGAAGGGACATGCGGGACTCCTAGGGGAAAGCAAGCAGCGGTCAGGCTGCCGGGCGAACCTGAACAGGTTCCGAGGCAGCCAGGGCGCCATATTACTCTGTTTCATGTGACAGGGTTTCAGGTGACAGGTCTGATCACCAGCAAATCGCATTCCACTTCTTCGAGCACCCGTTCGGCGGTCTGGCCGATCAGCGCGTTGTCGAACTGCCCGCGGGCGACCGCGCCCATCAGCAGCAGGTCGATGCCGTTGTCGCGCACATAGGCGGGGATCACCTCTTCAGCAAAGCCCTGACCCAGCTGGGTGCGTTCGCGGTCGATGGCCGGGTATTGCGCCAGCAGGGCGTCGAAGGCGTCGCGGTGGTGCCATTCGGTGCGCTGCACATAGTTGTCGTAGTCGGCCAGCAGTTCGGCATTGAAGGCCAGGGTGTGCGGCAGGGCGACGTAGGCATGCAGGTAGTGCGCCTGCAGTTTCAGGCGCTGCTCGAACTCGCGGGCCACGCCGATCAGGCGATGGTCCAGTGCCGCCGGCTTGTCGCTGTCGTGCAGCGGGTCGAGCGCCGCGCACAGGCGTTCACCACGCCACTGGCCGTGCTGCACCAGCCAAAGCGGCTGCGGGCAATGGCGGATCAACTGCCAGTCGTGATTGGTCAGCACCAGGCGCTTGAGCAGACTGTGGTGTTGCGCGGACTTGAGCACCAGGTCGGGCTGGCTCTGCTCGCAGTGCAGGACGACCTGCCGGTGCAGCGGCTTGCCCCAGCGCACCTGGCACTTCACCTCGGTGCCGGCCTGGCGCAGGGGCGCGGCGAGTTGTTCCAGCCACACCAGGCGCTGCTCGAGCAGGCTCTGCCGGCCGCGTTCGAGGTCGCCCTGGTCCAGCAGCAGGTTGTTGTCCAGGGCCGGGTTGAACTCGCAGGCCAGCAGTTCCAGGTGCGCGCCGCTGCGTTCGGCGATCCACTGGGCGCGGGTGAGCGCGGGCTGGTCTTCGCGGGTGGGGTCGATGACGACGAGCAGGTGCTGGAGTTTCATGTCGGCTTCCTCGCGCGGGCTGCGACCATTGCAGACCAAGCCTAGCGCGTTGCGCTTGACCTGGGGCAGCGCTGCGCGCGGGAAGCCGCCTTCAATTGCGCTGGCTGTTCAGTGCCTGATCGAGGTGGCGCGCCGCCTTGTCGGCAAGATCGCCGTTGGGGTACTCGGCCAGTTGCCGGCGCAGGTAGGCGATGGCCTGGTCGCGGTTGGCGTGCGGGTTGTCCTTTGCCATGTACATCAGGCCGAGCTGGTACAGCGCCTTCTCGCGGATCTCCGGCGGGATGGCCGGGTCGTTGGCGCCCAGCAGGTAGAGCTGCGCGGCTTCGTCGACGCGGTCCTTGAGCACCGCGCGGCGTGACAGCAGGGTCATGTCCGGGTCGAGGCTGGGCCTGTTCAGGTCCAGGTTGTTCTGCGGTTTCCAGTCCGCCAGCAGCTCGCGGGCGCTCTTCTGCACCGGGTCCTTGGCACGCTGGCGGATCACCAGGATGCGCGCGTCGGCGTGGGCGGCGGCCTGGGTGCCGGGGAATTCGCGGTCGATGCGCTCGAAGTACTGCAGCGCCTTCGCATCGTCGCGCTGGTCGTTGAAGCGGCTCATGTAGATCAGGCCGATCTGGTACAGCGCGATGGCGCGCACTTCCGGGCTGTAGCGGGTGTTGTCGTAGCCGGTCAGGTAGAGCTTCTCGGCTTCGGCGCTCTTGTTGTCGCGGATGGCCTGGGCGCTGTAGGTCAGCAGGTCGCCTTCCTCTTCCACCGCGGCGGTCATGCGCTTGTTCTGCAGTTGCTTGTATTCGGCGACTTCGCCGGTGGTGACCTGGGCGACGAACAGCGGCGTGGTCGGGGCGCAGGCGGCGAGCAGGGGGAGGAGCACGGCGAAGGGCAGGGCGAAAGCTGAACGCATGGCATCTCCTTGGCGCCAGGGCGTGATCCGCGCCAGTCTAGTGGTGGGCTTCAGTACGGCCAAGACAGGCCGATACACTTCCCAACGGAGGATATGCCCATGCGAACCCTGGCCACCTTGCTGCTGCTCCTGAGTGTTACCGGATGCACCAGCTGGTCGATGAATTACCACCTGAACAATGCCTACCGCTCGTACAAGAGTGGCGATTGCGAGCGGGTCATGCTCGAACTCTCGGAAACCGAGCGCAACAGCCGCGCGCGGCCCTGGCTGCAGCCGGAGATTTCCATGCTGCGCGGGCAATGCCTGGAGCGGCAGAAGTTCTTCGTCGATGCCGCGCAGACCTACCAGTTCATCATCGCCCGCTACCCGACCAGCGAGTATGCTTACCGCGCCAAGGCCCGGCTGGACACGCTGCGCCTGAATGGCCGTCTGCCTGGCGATACCGCGCGTAGCTACCCGGTCACGCCCTGACCGCCGGTCGGTGGCGAACTTGAGCGCTCCGGATCGCTGGCTAATCTCATGGAGTGACTTCACGGAGGAGGAAGAAATGCGTGCCCTGTGGCTCTGCGTCTGGTGTTTTCCCCTGTTGGTTAACGCCGACATCTATCGCTGGACCGACGCGCAGGGCAAGGTGCATTTCAGCGAAACCCCACCGCCGGGGGCGCAGCGCATTGAAGTGAAGCCCCAGGTCGTCGAGCGTGACGCGGCGACCCGTGAGCGGGAGGAGCGCACCGCCCGCTTCTATGATGCCCGTCGTGACGAGCAGGCCGCCGCGCAGGCCAAGGCGGCCCAGCAACAGGCCGACCTGAGCGCCCAGTGCGCACGTTGGCGCAGTGACCTGGATGGGCTCAGTCTGGGCGGTCGCTACTTCACGCAGGATAGCGACGGCAAACGCACCTACTACAGCGATGCACAGATCGACGCCGCCCGTCGCGAGCTCGAAGCGCGCCTGGCGGAAGGTTGTCGTTAGGACTGGCCCCGAGGGGGCGGCATCGTCATACTGGACGATATCTCATAGCGAAACGCCATTATGCGCCATTCACGACATATCGAGCGCCATCAGCTGCCCTACTACCTGAAGGTGTTCAACAGCATCACCGACAAACCGATGGGCTACCTGGGAAACGTCTCGCTGGACGGGATGTTGCTGATCAGCCAGCTGCCGATGCTGGTGGGCGGCCGTTTCGACATGCGCCTGAAGATCCCCGGCCACGACGGCAAGCTGCAGCTGATCGAGTTCTCCGCGACGTGCCAGTGGTGCCGCGAGGACGTCAATCCGGGCAATTACGACTCCGGCTTCAGCCTGGTGGCGCCGCCGGCGGAGTACGTCGAGCTGGTCGATGCACTACGCCGTTATTTCAGTTTTCGCCGCCAGGTGGAGTCGGTCTGAAGCGCATTACGCGCTGAACCGATCTGGCGGTAGCGGAAGGCAGGACGCCGGGTAGTTCCCGCCGTCGGAACACCACAAGGCCTACAAGCGCTCGGACTTGTACGCCATTACTCCTCACGTGTTGGCGAGCTCGTCGCTGAACTCGATGGGCCCTGAAATCCCGGCCAATCGGCGTATGACGCACAGCGTCATACGCCCTACAGCGCACCTGCCTTCTTCCAGCCCAGATAGCGGCTGACCAGTTCCGGGCCGAGCTGGCTGGGCCGCGTGTCCAGCACCGGCACGCCATGGGCGATCAGCTTCTCGTGCAGCCCGGCACGGGCGTTCAGGTATTCCACGGTGCCGCAGTAGGCCAGCGCTTCTTCATAGCCCTCCACCGGGGCTTGTCGCAGGCGATCGAGCACTTCCTCGCGCAGGCTGGCCACCAGTACCCTGTGCTGCCGTCCCAGGCGCTTCACCGCGGCCACCAGGTCTTCGTCGTCCTCATCGCGCAGGTTGGTGATGATCACCACCAGGGCCCGCCGCCGCTGGCGGGTGAGCACGGCCTGCACCGCTGCCGTGTAGTCCGCCGCGCGCTGGCTGCTGGCGAGGTCGTAGACGCCATTGAGCAGCACGCTTAACTGCGCGCTGCCCTTGCCCGGCGGCAGGTGCCGTGTCTGCTCCCCGGCGAAGGTCATCAGGCCCACGGCATCTCCCTGGCGCAGTGCGACATAGGCCAGCAGCAGGCTGGAGTTGAGCGCGTGGTCGAAATGCGAGAGGTCGCCATCGTGGCTGCGCATGCGTCGGCCGCAATCGAGCAGGAAGAGAATCTGCTGGTCGCGCTCGTCCTGGTATTCGCGGGCAATCGGCGTGCGCTTGCGCGCGGTGGCTTTCCAGTCGATCTGCCGCAGGGTGTCGCCGTCGCGGAACTCGCGCAGCTGATGGAATTCCAGGCCCAGGCCACGGCGCTGTCCGGCGCGTACACCGATGCGGTTCAGCCAGTGGTCGACCGCCATCAGTTCGGCGCCGTACATGCGCGCGAAGTCGGGGTAGACGCGGGCTTCGCTGCGTTCTTCCAGGTAGCGCCGGCCCCTCCACAGGCGCAGCGGGCTGGATAGTTCAATCTCGCAGCGTGGGAAGACGAAATGCCCGCGCGACAGCGGACGCACGCGGTAGCCCAGCTCGGTCTGCTCGCCCGGACGCAGTTCGACGACTTGCGGCAGATGCTCGACCTCCATGGCGCCGGGCAGGTGGTCGAACAGGGTCACGCGCTGCACCTGCCCGTAGCGATGGTGCAGGTGCAGGCGCACCTCGCTCCAGCGGCCCAGTGGCAGGTTGCCGCTCAGCTGCCTTTCCAGGCGCGGCGAGGGCAGGCGGCGCAGCCACAGGGCATCGACCAGCGCCAGCAGCGTCAGGGCGCACAGCGCACCCCACCAGAGGCGACCGAGCCATGCCGGCGGCGGCGTGTCCAGGGCCGTCGCCGAGCCGAGGGCAATGGCCGCGGCCAGCAACACGCCGAGCAGCGCGAGAAGGGCGCGCGATGGCTTCATAGGCGCGGCGCCGGTACCTGGTCGAGCAGCTGTTGCAGTACCTGGTCCACCGACAGTCCCTCGATGTCCAGTTCCGGCGACAGGCGCACGCGGTGGCGCAGGACCGCCAGGGCGCTGCCCTTGACGTCGTCCGGCAGCACGAAGTCGCCGCCGCGCAGCAGCGCCCGCGCCCGTGCGCAGCGGACCAGGGCGATGGACGCACGCGGGCCGGCGCCCAGCGCCAGGCCCGGCCAGTTGCGGGTGGTACGGGCGATGCGCACGGCGTAGTCCAGCACCTGGTCGTCGATCGGCAGGTCGGACGCGATCTTCTGCAGCGCCATGACGTCCTTTTCCTTGAGCAGGGGACGGATCGGCGCGACGTCGAGCATGTCGCTGCGCGCCGAGCGGGTCACCTGGCGCACCAGGTTCTGCTCCTCGGCTTCCTGCGGGTAGTCGATGCGCAGCTTGAGCATGAAGCGGTCCAGCTCCGCCTCGGGCAGCGGGTAGGTGCCTTCCTGCTCGATGGGGTTCTGGGTGGCCAGCACCATGAAGGGTTGCGGCACCGGCAGGGCGCGGCCTTCAAGGGTGACCTGGCGTTCCTGCATGACTTCCAGCAGCGCCGCCTGGGTCTTGGCCGGCGCGCGGTTGATCTCGTCGGCCAGCAGCAGGTGGGTGAACACCGGCCCCTTGCGCAGCTTGAACTGCTCGGTGGCGAGGTCGTAGACCGCATGGCCGGTGACGTCGCTGGGCATCAGGTCGGGGGTGAACTGGATGCGCGCGAAGCCGCCGTCGAAGCAGCGGGCGAGGGCGCGCACCAGCAGGGTCTTGCCCAGGCCGGGGACGCCCTCGATGAGCACGTGGCCGCCAGCGAGCAGCGCGGTCAGCACATCGTCGATCACGCCCTGCTGGCCGATCAGCGCCTTCTGCAGCTCATGGCGCAGCGCCTGGGCCAACTGGCTGGCGCGCTGACGCTGGGCGACCGGATTGGAGGAGGGGCTGGCTTGTTCAGGTATCTGTTCGCTCATAGGGAATTCCTGAGGCTTTGCAGGTGGGCGACCTGACGGGTGAATTCGGCGATGGTCATGCGTTGCTGTGGATAGGGGCGCATGGCCTGGCTGATGGCGCTGATCGGCTGCCGCGTCATGCGGCCCAGGGTTTGCCATTGTTCGGCGACGGGCAGGCGCTCGAAGCCCGGCTGGCGCTGCCGCGCGCGGCGCAGGATGTCGCGTTGCAGCCCCTGCAGCAGGGCGATCTGGCCACGTTGGCGGAGGACGAAGTCGGCACCGGCGCGCAGGTGCTCTTCCAGTTGCCGGCGTCCGCGTGCCGGGCTGGGTTGCAGCGGGCCCTGGCGCAGGCCCTGGCGCCACAGCGCGAGCGCCAGCAGCAGGGCACAGGCGACCAGGGCTTGCGGGAAGTAGCGCGCCAGCAGGGTGAAGAGGCTTTCGCCGTCGGCGCGGTAGACCAGGGTCACGCTGTTGTCCTGGGTCAGGTACCAGAGCAGCCAGGCGTTGTCGTAGTCGCTCAGCTGGTTGTTCTGCCAGATCCAGTTATCGGTCAGTACGGTGACCAGGCCTTGGCCCTGTTGCAGTTGCAGCAGGTGGGTGGCGTTCGAGCTGTTGGCCCAGGCGTAGGCGAGGTTCTTCGAGTCGAACAGGTGGTATTCGGTATCGAAGTCGATGTAGGCCGGCGCCTTCTCGTTTTCCAGGTAGAGCTTGGTCAGCTTCGGGTACGGGTCTTCTTCTTCGGCCGATTCAGTGGTTTCGGCGTTTTCGGCGGCGGGCGTGGTCGGTTGTTCGGCCGCTTCTTCCTGCGTGGAGGGTTCCGCGCTGGATTTGTCTTCCGGCTTGGCGGTGCCTTTGTCCTTGTCGAGGTCCTCGGTGAGGAACTGCTGGACGCCCAGGCGATCGAGCAGCAGGTCGCCGCTCTTGCCTTCCTCTTCGTCCCACAGGCGTTCGGCAGTGACCACCAGATGGCCGCCGCGCGAGGTCCAGTCGAGCAGGCGGGTGGTCTGCTTCGGCGTGAGGTTCTCGCGACTGCCGAGCAGGATCAGCGTGTTGCCCTTGCTCGGCAACTGGTCGAGCACTTCCAGCCCCCTGGCGGCGCTGACCTTCAAGCCACGCCCGCGCAGGTAGGTTTCGGCGGCCAGGTAGGGATTGGCGCGGACTTCCGGCGCGGGGCCATGCTCGATGGTCTCGGAATAGGGGGTGAGGTGGGTGTAGAGGTAGTACCCGACGGCCGCCAGCACCAGCAGGACGGCCAGGGTGACCAGCAGGGCGACGGGCCGTTTCATGCGCGCACCTCGTTGCCGAACAGGCTGC
The DNA here is from genome assembly GCF_009189165.1 of Pseudomonas sp. SCB32. Lineage (NCBI taxonomy): Bacteria > Pseudomonadati > Pseudomonadota > Gammaproteobacteria > Pseudomonadales > Pseudomonadaceae > Pseudomonas > Pseudomonas sp. SCB32. The sequence continues at coordinate 5,052,450 of NZ_CP045118.1, read as the reverse complement.
GCCATTGCTCGCACAGCTGCTGCTTGAGGTCGTCCTGGGGCGTGCGATGGCCATAGGCAAGCGCCTGCCAGTGCAGGGTCAGGGTGCGGGTGAAGCTGTCCAGCGGCGGATTGTCGAGGGTTTCGACGCGCGCCATTACCTCGCCTTCGGTGGTGGAGTCGCGCAACGGTACGCGGAAGTCATGCAGCAGGCGGCTGAGCAGGGCGCGGTAGAGCAGACCCAGCGCGGCGCGGGGTTGCTCGTCCCACAGGCGCTCGGCCTCGCTGGCGACATCGTCGGGCAGGGTTTCCGGAGCCAGCTCCAGGCCGAACAGGACGCTCGGCACTTCCCGGCGCGGGCGCTGCGGCAGGCCGATGCGCCCGGCGAACAGCCGCAGCCACTCGCGATAGCGCCAGATCAGCAGGGCGACAACGCTGAGCAGCGCACCCCACAGCAGCACTTCGATGATCTGTGCGACGTACTTGAATGCCTGCCAGTGTTCCAGGGCTTCGAAGAAGCGCTTCAGGCTTTGTTCGTCGTCCTTGCTCGACTTGGTCTTGTCCTTGGCAGGATCGCCCAGCCGCCAGCGGGTCACTGTCTCGCTGTTACGGAATGGCGGCGCCGCCAGGATGGCCTCGGCGGCATGTCGCGACTGGTCGCTGTTCAGCCGCTGATTCTGCAGCCGCGACGCCTGGGGGCCGTTGGGGTTCTGGTCGGGCAGTGGGCAGCTGTTGCCCGGTTGTTCCGCCGCCCAGGTGCTGGAACCGGGCAGCGGCGCCAGGCAGGCGGCCGCCACCAGCAGCAGGGCGTAGGCACTGCCGATCAGGCGCTGGCGCAGGCGGCGCAGCACCAGCTCGATGTCCCAGGCTTCCAGCTCGGTACGACGGTTCAGGTAGAGGGTGAAGCCGCAGGCCACATAGACCGGCTCCCAGACTATCAGCAGCAGTGCGTAGATCAGGTTGCTCAGGTGCTCCATCCAGGCCCATTCGCCGTTGGCGAGGCTGAGCAGCGATTGCCATTTCCAGTCCGTGACCCACTGCTGCGGCAGCAGCAGGTAGAGCAGCACGGAAAGCCCGAGCCAGAGGGCCAGTTCGAAGTGCATGCCGATCATGGTCAGCCAGGTGGCGCCACCGGCATTGCGCTGGCCCAGGACCACCAGGCGCTGGCTGCGTGCCTGGCCTTTGAGCCCTTCCAGTTGCAGTACCGGCAGGTCGAAACTGCGCGTCGGGCTGAAGCGGCGCCACAGCAGACTGGGTAGCAACTGGTTCCTGAGCAGGCCTGGGAAGGCCCGCAGGGCCTGCTTGAGGCTGGGAGTATCGTCGAACAGGGCGCGCGACAGGATGTACAGCGGCAGGCGTTCAAAGGCTGGCTTGAGCCACCAGAACAGCAGGACCGCCCAGCCCGAGTGATTCCACAGCAGTACGCTGAGCAGGGCGAACACCGGCAGGGTTACCAGCGCCCAACTGGCCATCAGCAGGCCGGCATGGCGGCGCGCCAGGAGTATTCCCAGGTCCAGGGCTTCCCACGGGCTGCGCGGGCGGATGGCGACGCTGGCGTCAGTCAGGCGCATGACGGCTCCGTCCGGCAAACACGAAATAACCGCCCACCAACAGCCAGAGGCAGGCGCCGACGATGTACTTCACGGTCGCCGGGAACTGGGTGATCGAGGACCAGTAGCCTTCGATGAAGGCCGCGATCAGCAGCAACAGGATCACCCCGCCCACCAATTGCACGGCCCGGGCGGCGGCCTGGCGCAGCGCATCGAGACGGCTCAGGCGTCCAGGCGCCAGCAGAGCCCAGCCGAGCTTCAGGCCGGCGGCGCCGGCGAAGGTGATGGCGGTCAGCTCGAAGGCGCCGTGGCCGATGACGAAGGACCAGAAGGTCTCGATGTAGCCGATCTGGGTCAGATGCCCGGCGGCCGCGCCGATCATCAGGCCGTTGAACAGCAGGAAGAACAGGCTGCCCAGGCAGAACAGCAGGCCGCTGGCGAAGGTCTGAAAGGCGATGCCGATGTTGTTCATGATGTAGAAGGCGAACATCTTCCAGTCGTCGCCGGTGTCCCGTGTGCTCATCGGGCCGAGGCGCCGTGCCTCGGGCGAGTACATGGTCTCCATCTCCGCGACACGGTCGGGCGCCATCACGCTGTAGGTGAGGTCGGGGAAGTGATAGGTCAGCAGCCCCATGAGCAGCACGCTGCCATAGAGCAGCAGGCTGGCGACCAGGATGAAGCGCCACTCCTCGCGTACCAGACGCGGGAAACCGGCGGTGACGAAGCCGAGGATGCGCGCGCCGAGGTGGCTGCGGTGCCGGTAGAACTGCTGGTGCCCGCGCATCGCCAGCTGCTGCAGATGATCGATCAGGTGGCTGCTGTAACCGCGTTCCTGCGCCAGCGCCAGTTGCTGGCAGATGCGCCGGTAGTCCGCGGCGAATTCGTCGGGGCGCTCGGAGCCTTCCTTGCGCTTGCCGTTCTCCAGTTGCTCCAGACGCTTGCCGAAGCGCTTCCACGCCCCCTGGTGGCGTTGCTCGAAGAGTGCCTGCTTCATTGGGGCTCCCTACCGCTGCCAAGCAGGCCGCTGGCGATGGCGTTGAGGCGAGCCTCCGCGTGTTCGGGCGTTACGCCCAGCGGTTCGGCGAGGATACTGGCCAGCTCTTCACGGCGCGCCGCGGACAGCTGCCCGGCGCGCTCGGCAAAGCCCATCATCGCGCGCTGCTCCTCCAGGTTCAGCGGCCAGGGTGCCAGCTCTGGCGCAACCTGCGGCGGTTGCGGGCGGCCCGGTAGCGGGTCGCGGTAGATCACCAGGGTGCCGGCAGCCAGGTCGCCCAGGCGTTTGAATGCCGGATTGGACAGGCAGCTGAGCAGGCCCAGGGTGTAGCCGAAGGGCAGGATGTCGGCGAAGCGCAGCAGGTTGCGCAGCAGCGAGGCGGACCAGCCGATCGGCGTGCCGTCATCGTGGACCACGCGCAGCCCCATCATCTGCTTGCCCGGCGAGCGGCCCTGGTTGAGTACTTCGAAGAGCACCATGTACCACCAGGTCATGACGAAGGTGAGCAACAGGCCCAGGCCGGTGCCGAGTTGGCCGAGGAAGGCCAGCGCCATGAACAGGGCGAACATCAGCAGGGCGCGGATGCCCAGGTCGACCAGGTAGGCGATCGCCCGTGGAATCACGCCAGCGGGACGCAGCAGCAGGTCGATCCCTTCCGGCGTCTCCACGTGGTAGCGGGTATCCAGCGCGGGGCTGAGTGGACGTGCGTCCAGGCGTGGAACGGCGGCTGCGGTCAAGGGGAGTCGCTATCGATGGCTGAAAGGCAGATGCTAGCCAGCGCGCTGCGGCGAGGCAACCGCGCTGGCGGCAATTGGTGAATGGGTATCACTGGGCGGGTGGCAGTACGCCGAAGATCCTTCGGTACAGCACGCCCCCGGAAATGATCAGCAGCGGCACCGTCCAGACCAGGCCGATGCCCAGCGGCAGCATGCTGAGGAACGTGATCAGGCCCAGCGCCAGGTACAGGCCGAGAATCTTGAACCAGTGCCGGGTGATCGCCTTGCGCGAGGCTTCCAGCGCCTGCCAGGGGCTGAGCTTGCGCTCGACCGCCAGCGGGATCGCCAACTGATAGGCAAGGCTCAGGTAGATGCCGGGAATGATCAGCAGCAACAGCCCGATGTACATCAGCAGGGTCATCAGCAGGCCGGTGACGAGCAGCGGGACGAACAGTCCGAAGTGGCTGAACATCTCGTCGAAGGAGACCTTCTGGTCGGCGGCGCGGCGGATGCCGAGCATGGCGACGCCAGCGGCCAGGGGATAGCAGACGGCTCCAGCGAGAATGCTCGCGATTATCTGTGCGACTTGTCCCATTGGCGTTTGGGATTCCGTCACGCCGAATCCGAGCCCCAGTGCGAGGCCGAAGGCGAAGCTGATCGCCTGGATTGCCACGATGTAGACCAGTGTGGCTGCGATCATCAGGCCTTTCATGCCCTTGACCCGCTTCCAGGCCTCGCTGATCACTTCGCCAATTGAGAAGTCATAGCCACGGGCGAGGGCTTCCTCCACGGAAGGGACGGCCAGTGCGGACGAGCTGGGTTGCAGGTTGCTTTGCGGAGGGCTGTAGGGATTCTGCGCGGATATCTCTTGCATGGAAGTTCCTTTCCTTCAGACGAGTCCGTTCGGGGTGAAGCATAGGATGGCAGCTGGCCACGAGCCAATACCGCGGCTTGGAAGTGCGGCAGGGTGCACTGTTAGACTGCGGCGCAATCGCACGCAGGCAAGGAAACGCGCCATGACCGCCAGCATCTTCTGGTACGACTACGAAACCACCGGCATCGACCCGCGCCGCGACCGGCCTCTGCAGGTCGCCGGCATCCGCACGGACGAAGCGCTCAATGAGATCGGACCGTCGCTGAATCTCTATTGCCGTCCCAGTGACGACATCCTCCCCCATCCGGCTGCCTGCCTGGTCACCGGGATCATCCCGGAACGACTGGAGGCCCAGGGTCTTGGCGAGGCCGAGTTCATGACCCGCCTGCATGCCGAGCTGGCGCAGCCGGGCACTTGCGTCGCCGGCTACAACACCCTGCGCTTCGACGATGAAGTGACGCGCTACAGCCTCTATCGGAACTTCTTCGATCCCTATGCCCGTGAGTGGCAGGGCGGCAACAGCCGCTGGGACCTGATCGACATGGTGCGCACCTGCTACGCACTGCGCCCGGAAGGTATCGTCTGGCCGGAGCAGGACGGCGTAGTCAGCCTGAAGCTGGAACGCCTCACCGCCGCCAACGGCATCGACCACGGCCAGGCTCACGACGCGTTGTCGGACGTGCGGGCGACCATCGCCCTGGCACGGCTGATCCGAAATCGTCAGCCCAAGCTCTACGATTACCTCTACCGCCTGCGCAGCAAGCAGGGCGTACTGGACCAGATCCGCCTGCACGAGCCGTTGGTGCACGTGTCCGGGCGCTTCTCCGGGGCGCGCCACTATCTGTCGGTGGTGTTGCCGCTGGGCTGGCACCCGCGCAATCGCAATGCCCTGATCGTCTGCGACCTGGCCGCCGATCCGTCGCCGCTGCTGGAGCTGGATGCCGAGACCCTGCGCCAGCGTCTGTATACGCGCCGGGACGCGCTCGCCGAAGGCGAACTGCCGGTGCCGCTGAAGCTTCTGCACATCAACCGTTGCCCGGTGGTGGCGCCCTTGAGCGTGCTCCGCCCGCAGGATCGCGAACGCATCGGTCTGGATCTGGACGGATGCCTGGAGGCCGCGCAGACACTGGTACAGGCCAAGGCTCTCTGGCAGGAAAAACTGGCGCCGATCTATGCCGAGGAAAGTTTCACGGCAACCGAAGATCCGGAGCAGCAGTTGTATGACGGATTTATCGGTGACCGGGACCGCCGATTGTGCGAGCAGGTGCGTCAGGCAGATCCTGCCCGATTGGCCAATGAGCAATGGCCGTTCGATGATCCGCGACTTCCAGAACTTTTGTTCCGATACCGGGCACGTAATTTCCCGGAAACTTTGTCGGCCAGCGAACAGCAACAATGGCAGGACTTCTGCCGCCTGCGCCTGAGTGCGGCGGAGTGGGGGGCGCCGAATACTCTGGAGAACTTCGATAGCGCAATGGCCGAACAGATGAGTAATGCCGGTGCGGCAAACCGCGCAGTGCTTGAGGCCTGGGCGAAATATGCGCGCGCATTGCGCGAGCGCTATGGCCTCTAGCGTTCGACAGGTAATAAAAAACGCCAGCGCAAGGCTGGCGTTCTTTATTGCCCGTAGCGCTTAGCCCAGCAGGGTAGCCCAGCCCTCGACGGCCTCGGCGCCCCACTTGGCCTTCCATTCCTTGAGGGTCTTGTGGTTGCCGCCCTTGGTCTCGATGACTTCACCAGTGTGCGGGTTCTTGTATTGCTTGACCTTGCGAGCGCGCTTGCTCACGGTGCTCTTCGCGGCACGCGGCGATTTGCTCAGCTTCGCGTCCGGATCGAGCAGGGCGATGATATCGCGCAGGGATTTGCCATAGCTGCCCATCAGTGCGCGGAGTTTCTCTTCGAACTCAAGCTCTTTTTTCAGCTTGTCGTCCTGCTCGAGGGATTTCAGGCGCTCTTGAAGTTCCTTGATGGCTTCTTCGGTGGCGCGGTACTCGTTGATCAGCGACATGTTGGGTACCTTATTCTTGAGGTCCAGCGGTGGCGGATAGTTTGTAGCACACATAATAGTCAGCCGAGTTGCTCAAGTAAACTCCGGAGAAAACTTTCGTGGGTAACTAGTCAAGTATTTAAGTTATTAGCCCAGCGGATTTAATCGAAGCATTCGCGCAGGCCCTAATTGGCTCTCGTCGGCCACTCCCGCCCAGTGCTGAACTTTTCCCCTCCAGCCGCTAGAATGGCGGCCTTCGCGATGTATCTGGAGTACACCCATGCGCACTTTTCGACTGGTGATCGCCTGCCCCGACGGGGTCGGCATCGTCGCCAAGGTGAGTAATTTCCTGGCCACTTACAACGGCTGGATCACCGAGGCCAGTCACCATTCCGATAATGACAACGGCTGGTTCTTCATGCGGCATGAAATCCGTGCCGACTCCCTGCCGTTCGACCTCGACGGCTTCCGCCAGGCCTTCGCGCCCATCGCGCGCGAGTTCTCCATGGAATGGCGTATCACCGACTCTTCGGTGAAGAAGCGCGTGGTGCTGATGGCCAGTCGCGAATCGCACTGCCTGGCCGACCTGCTGCACCGCTGGCACAGCGGCGAGCTGGACTGCGAGATTCCCTGCGTGATCGCCAACCACGACGACCTGCGCAGCATGGTGGAGTGGCACGGCATTCCGTACTTCCACGTACCGGTTGACCCGAAGAACAAGCAGCCGGCCTTCGAGGAAGTGTCGCGCCTGATCGACGAGCACCAGGCCGACAACGTGGTGCTGGCGCGCTACATGCAGATCCTGCCGCCGGACCTGTGCCAGAAGTACCGCCACCAGGTGATCAACATCCATCACAGCTTCCTGCCGTCCTTCGTCGGCGCCAAGCCATACCACCAGGCCTCGCTGCGCGGTGTGAAGCTGATCGGCGCGACCTGCCACTACGTGACCGAGGAACTGGACGCCGGCCCGATCATCGAGCAGGACGTGGTGCGCATCAGCCACCGCGACAGCGTCGAGGACCTGGTGCGCCTGGGCAAGGACGTGGAGAAGATGGTGCTGTCGCGCGGCCTGCGCTCCCACCTGGAAGACCGCGTGTTGGTGCACGACAACAAGACCGTGGTGTTCGACTGATCCGCAGTCGGTCGTTCGCTACACTGGGTACTCCGCATGCGCCTGCCATCTTCTGACGGCGGGCGCTGCGCCCAACCGGAGAGTGCCACCATGAGCGACCCGAAGAACCCCGGCACCGCCACTCCGCCGCCTACCCTGGGCGAAGGCTGTGTCCGCCGCTACGACCCCGAAGCCCTGAGCGAAGAAGATGGCACCGAGTTTCCCGGCGCCGCTGAACTCTGGGATTCGCTCAAGCCGAAAACTCCCTCCGAAGGCGAGAAGCCTTCCGAAGCCTGAGTCTCAGGCTTTTTCCCGCAGCCCGATCAATTTGCGCAGCAACGGTCGCCCCGCCATCAGGGCGAATACCGGTGCGCCCATCACCAGGTAGAAGTAGTAGGTCACCACGCGCCAGATCAGGATGGCCGCGGCTGCCGTGGATTTGCCCACCAGCGGGGCGAGCAGCGCCGCGGAGGTCAGCTCGGTGCCTCCGGCGCCACCCGGAAGCAGCGTGGCGAGGCCTGCCGCCAGTGACAGCAACTGGATCAGGAAGGTCCAGGCCCAGTGCAGCTCCACGCCCATTGCGCGCAGGATGAGGTAGAGCACCGAGAAGCGCAGGGTCCAGTGGCAGCAGGTGAGGAAAAAGATCAGTGCAAGGCGCCGTTTCGGCTGGCGCAGGCTGCTGACCAGGGTGTCGCGGAAGTGCAGGCACTTGCGTGCCCAGTGCAGACGCTTGAGTGGCTTCATGCCCAGACGTGTGAGCAGGCGCCCGTTGGCCTTGATCACCCGGCGCTGGAAGCGTGCCAGCAGCACGACACCGAAGAATATGCCGCCCAGCAGCACGCCGCTGGTGATCAGCGACGTCTCCAGGTTCGGGCTGACGCTATGGGACAGGGCCCAGACCAGCACCGCCGCCAGGGCGCAGATGAAGAACATCAGGTCGCTCAGCTGGTCCACGGCGAAGATCGCGCTGCTGTGCGCCGGGCGCATGCCGTGGCGTGACAGCAGGGCCATCAGCGTCAGCGGCGCGCCGGTGCCACCCGGAGTGGCGTAGAAGGCGAACTCCGAGGCCATGATGATGCCCACCGACTGGACCTGGCCGATATCGCCGGCGCGGCCATTGAGCAGCACCCGTAGTTTCTGGGCGTTGATCAGCCAGCACAGCAGGATCATGCCGAACATGATCAGCAGGCTGTCGAGGGGGAAGGCGAGGACCTGGGTGAGCATTTCCCGGCCGCCCAGGGCCAGGGGGATCAGCGAGGCGCCGATCAGGCCCAGCAGCAACCACCAGGCGCGGCTCATGGGCGCACCTGCGGCGATGACGACGGGGTGGGTGAGGCGAGGTGGATGAGACGGGTCTCCAGTCGGGGGCGGGCATTCATGCGCAGTGGACTGCCTTCGGCATGCTGCATTCGCTGAGCTGTGCGCGGGAAAAGGCGCCGCCAATGGCGGCGCCTTGCCTCACTCGGCGGATTTCTCGGCTGAAGAGGCGCCTTCTTCCAGCGCCTTGTTCTCCCAGCCGTCCTCGCCCGGGAGGATCAGGTTGAGGAGAATGGCGACGATGGCGCACAGGGCGATGCCCTTCAGGCCGAAGTCGTCCGGGCCGGTGCCGGTGCCGATCAGCACACCGCCGATGCCGAATACCAGGGTCACCGAGACGATGCACAGGTTACGCGCCTGGGACAGGTCGACCTTGTGACGGATCAGGGTGTTCATGCCCACCGAGGCGATGGTGCCGAACAGCAGGCAGAGAATGCCGCCCATGACCGGTACCGGGATGCTCTGCAGGATGGCGCCGAACTTGCCGACGAAGGCCAGGCTGATGGCGAATACCGCCGCCCAGGTCATGATCTTCGGGTTGTAGTTCTTGGTCAGCATCACCGCGCCGGTTACTTCCGCATAGGTAGTGTTCGGCGGACCGCCGAACAGGCCGGCAGCGGAGGTGGCGATACCGTCGCCCAGCAGGGTGCGGTGCAGGCCCGGAGTCTTCAGGTAGTTCTTGCCGGTCACGCCACCTACGGCGATGACCCCGCCGATGTGCTCGATGGCCGGGGCCAGTGCCACCGGCACAATGAACAGGATGGCCTGCCAGTTGAATTCCGGGGCGGTGAACTTCGGCAGTTCCAGCCAGGGCGCGGCGACGATCTTGGCCACATCGACTACGCCGAACGCGAAGGACAGGCCGTAGCCCACCAGCACGCCGGAGATGATCGGCACCAGGCGCAGCATGCCCTTGCCGAACACCGCGACGATCAGGGTGGTGACCAGCGCCGGCATGGAGATAAACATGGCGGTCTTGTAGGGGATCAGCTCGCTGCCGTCACCGGCCTTGCCCATCGCCATGTTGGCGGCGATCGGCGCCATGGCCAGGCCGATGGAGATGATCACCGGGCCTATCACCACCGGTGGCAGCAGGCGGTCGATGAAGCCGGTGCCCTTGATCTTCACCGCCAGGCCCAGGAAGGTGTAGACGAAGCCCGCCGCCACCACGCCGCCCATGGTCGCGGCCAGGCCGAACTGGCCCTTGGCGAGGATGATCGGGGTGATGAAGGCGAAGCTCGACGCCAGGAACACCGGCACCTGGCGGCCAGTGACGATCTGGAACATCAGGGTGCCGAAGCCGGCGGTGAACAGTGCGACGTTCGGGTCCAGGCCGGTGATCAGCGGCATCAGCACCAGTGCGCCGAAGGCCACGAAGAGCATCTGCGCGCCCGAGATGACCTGGCGCCACAGCGGGTCGTTGTATTCATCGGCCATGAATCAGGTTTCCTTCTGCTTGGTGCCGAAGATCTTGTCACCGGCGTCGCCCAGGCCCGGCATGATGTAACCGTGCTCGTTCAGGCACTGGTCGATCGAGGCGGTATAGATGAGCACGTCCGGATGCGCATCGTTGACCGCCTTGATCCCTTCCGGTGCCGCCACCAGCACCATGGCACGGATGTCCTTGCTGCCGGCCTTCTTCAGCAGGTTGATGGTGGCGACCATGGAGCCACCGGTAGCCAGCATCGGGTCGATGATCAGCGAGCGGCGCTCGGCGATGTCCGGCGCCAGCTTTTCCAGGTAGGTGTGCGCCTCGAGGGTTTCCTCGTTGCGCGCAACGCCCACGGCGCTGACCTTGGCGCCGGGGATCAGGCTGAGCACGCCGTCCAGCATGCCGATGCCGGCGCGCAGGATCGGCACCACGGTGATCTTCTTGCCGGCGATCTTTTCGACCTGAACCGGGCCGGCCCAGCCTTCGATCTCGTAGTTCTCCAGCGGCAGGTCCTTGGTCGCCTCGTAGGTCAGCAGGGCGCCCACTTCCTGGGCCAGCTCGCGGAAGTTCTTGGTACTGATATCGTGACGGCGCATCAGTCCGATCTTGTGGCGGATCAGGGGATGACGAATCTCGAGGACGGGCATGGACGGGGTCTCCGGGCGGGCTGGCAAAAAAATTGCGGTAGCGTAATGCATCCTAGCTATCTTGGGCCACGATTGTCGGGGACTTTCGTCCGCTGACCCTTGCTCCATGGCACGCTGATAGGTACCTTTGCGCACTTTTTCACCGGAGACCCCCCATGTCCGTCGATCTCGCGCACATCCGCCAAGTCATGGCCGAAGCCGACTGCCTGTACACCAACGCCGAGGTCGAGGCTGCCATCGCCCGCGTGGCCGAGGCCATCAATGGTTCTCTCGCCGAGACCAACCCGGTGGTGTTCTGCGTGATGAACGGTGGCCTGATCTTCTCCGGCAAGCTGCTCCCGCTGCTGAACTTCCCACTCGAAGCCTCCTACCTGCATGCGACCCGTTACCGCAATGAAACCACCGGTGGCGAGCTGTTCTGGAAGGCCAAGCCGGAAATCTCCTTCATCGATCGTGAAGTACTGATCGTCGATGACATCCTCGACGAGGGGCACACCCTCACGGCGATCATGGACTTCTGCAAGCACGCTGGCGCCAAGCGCGTGCACACCGCCGTGCTGATCGACAAGGACCACGACCGCAAGGCCCGTCCGGACCTGAAGGCCGACTACGTGGGCCTGTCCTGCGTCGACCGCTACATCTTCGGCTACGGCATGGACTACAAGGGTTACTGGCGCAACGCCGCCGGCATCTTCGCGGTCAAGGGGCTCTGAGATGACTGGACCGCGTTTTCTCGACAGCGCGTTGTTCGACGAGGTCGCGGGCAAGGCCGCTGTCAGCCCTCGGCGTCGGCAGAACCACAACTTCCATGAGCAGACCGAACCCTGCCATCGGCTGCTCAATGCGCTGCAGCCGGACAGCTATATCCCGCCGCATTGCCATCGCCACCCGGACAAGGCCGAGAGCCTGCTGGTGGTGAAGGGTGCGCTGGGCCTGCTGATCTTCTCCGACTCCGGTGAACTGCTCACTACCCGCGAGCTGCGCGCCGGTGGCGAGTGCGTCGGTGCCGACCTGCCGCCGGGCACCTTCCATGCCATCGTCGCACTGGAGCCCGACAGCGTGATGTTCGAAGCCAAGGCCGGCCCCTTCGTGCCGCTGGGCGAGGACGAGCGCGGGCAGTGGGCGCCGCGCGAGGGTGAGGCGGGTGCTGCCGAGTACCTGGCCTGGATGCGCTCGCACTTTCCTGCCTGATTCTGCACGCGCGTAGGAGCGGACTCCGTCCGCGATAGCTTCGCCCAACTCTGTGGCCTAACGGAGCGGTGGTAAATCGGTCGCGGACGGAGTCCGCTCCTACGCCAAGTCATGCATTGAGAAATATCGATGCATGCATGGGCTGACTCGCATTTTTGCCGATGCATGCCCCGCCTATCCTGCGACCCTCGTTGAAAACCGCCTGAGGTTCGCATGTCCCGTCTTCTCTATATCGATGGCCAATGGCAGGCCGCCGACAACGGCGCTGTCCTGCGCCCGATCGATCCGTCCACCCGTGTGGCGCTGCCGGAAGTCGCCTGTGCCGGCGCATCCGACGTCGAGCGTGCCGTCGCCGCGGCCAAGCGAGCCTTCGCCGACTGGCGCCAGACCACCGCTGCCCAGCGCGCCGGTTACCTGCGTGCCTTCGCCGAGCAACTGGAAGCCCGCCGCGAAACCCTGATCGCCCTGCAGATGCAGGCCAGCGGCAAGCCGCGCCTGGAAGCGGAAATCGATATCGGCGACGCCATCGCCACCTTCGCCTACTACGCCGAACTGGCTGACCAGCTCGACGCCCGGCAGAACGCCGAAGTCGCCCTGCCGGACGCCGGCTACCGTTCGCAGACCCGCTTCGAGCCCATCGGCGTGGTCGGCCTGATCGTCCCGTGGAACTTCCCGCTGGTGACCAGCGCCTGGAAAGTCGCGCCGGCCCTGGCGGCGGGTTGCACCGTGGTGCTCAAGCCCTCGGAGATCACCCCACTGATCGAGCTGGTGCTGGGTGAGATCGCCGACGCCATCGGCCTGCCCGCGGGCGTGCTGAACCTGGTGCCGGGCCTGGCCGATGCCGGCGCCGCGCTGTGCAGCCATCCGACCATCGCCAAGCTGTCCTTCACCGGCAGCAACGCTGTGGGCCGCAAGGTCATGGAAGCCGCCGCTGCGCGCACCCTGCCGGTGGGCCTGGAGCTGGGCGGCAAGTCGCCGATCCTGGTATTCGAAGATTGCGACCTGGACGAGGCCGTGCAGTGGATCATCGCCGGCGTCTACTGGAACGCCGGCCAGATGTGCTCGGCTACCTCGCGCCTGCTGGTGCAGGCGTCCATCGCCGAGCCGCTGCTGGCGAAGCTGAAGGTCGCGGTGGAAGGCCTGCGCGTGGGTAACCCGCTGCAGGGCGAGACCGACATGGGCCCGATGACCAGCGAAGCGCAGTACCGCAAGGTGCTCGACTACTTCGCCGTTGCCCGCGACGAGGGACTGGCCTGCCTGACCGGCGGCGAAGCGGGTGAGGGCTGGTTCATCCAGCCGACCGTCTACACCGACGTTCCGGCGGACAGCCGCCTGTGGCGCGAGGAAGTCTTCGGCCCGGTTCTGTGCGTGCGCACCTTCAGCGATGAAACGGATGCCCTGCGTCAGGCCAACGACAACGACTTCGCCCTTGCGGCCACCGTCTGCAGTGCCGACCTGGAGCGCGCCCAGCGCGTCGCCGAGAACCTGGAGGCCGGCAACGTCTGGCTGAACTCGCCGCAAGTGGTATTCCCGCAGACCTCCTGGGGTGGCGGCAAGCGCAGCGGCATCGGCCGTGAGCTGGGCCCGTGGGGCCTGTCGGCATTCTTCGACATCAAGCACATCACCGCGCCGCGCTGACCGGCGTTACCCCGTGCTCCAGGCGCAGGTCCTCCACCAGCGCCTGGAGCGCTTCGTTGTGCCCCGGCTCGTCGCGCACCACCAGGCTATGGGTGATGCCGTAGCCGAGGCTGTCCGGCAGCAGGGCGCGCATGTCGCCCTGGTCGACCCAGCGCTCGGCATAGTGGGTCGGCAGGTAGCCCAGGTGGGTGCCGGCGCGCACCGCGTGAAGCACCGCCTCCATGTGCTGGGTGAAGGCCGTGCTGCGCTGCGGATCGGCCGGGAGCTGCACGTCGGCCACCGCATAGCCGTGCTGAATCCAGTTGCAGCGCTCCAGCTCCGCGACATCCGTCACGTCCTTGGCGAACAACGGATGCTCGCGCCCGCAGAACACTGCCACCCGTTCGTGGTACAGCGGCTCGTAACGCAGGTTCGGCAGGGGCCGGCTGAAGCAGGCGATGGCCAGGTTCAGGCGTCCGTTGAGCAGCATGCGCTCCAGTTCGGTGGAGGATTCGATGAGGAAATGCAGGCGCACGTCCTGGTCGCGGCGGTTGAAGCGCGCGAGGGTGTGATGGATGCGCGCACCGGGCAGGGTGGCAACGTTGTCGGCGATTCCGATATGGAGTTCACCCACAAGACGCCCCGCCAATGACTGCACCTGGTCGCGGAACTCACCCAGGGCGGCGAACAGGTTCTGTGCGTAATCCAGCACCCGCTCGCCTTTCTCGGTCAGGCGGAAGCCACTCTTGCCGCGTTCGCAAAGGCGATAGCCCAGGCGCGTTTCCAGGCTGGCGATGTGCGTGCTGATGGTCGACTGCCCCATGCCCAGTTCACCCTGCGCTGCGGAGAAGCCGCCGCAGCGCACCACGCAGGCGAAGATGCGGAGCAGGCGCAGGTCGAGATCGGAGACGTTGTGCAGCATGGTGTGATCGGTCTCTGTCGATGCAAGGGGCTATTTGTGTTGAAGACTATCAATGTATCGGCGGGCATGCCATGTGCGCCTGTCGTGGCGCTTTGTGCCCGTGCTAGAGTGCTGCGCCTTGTCCTGCGGAGGTGATGATGTCCATTCGCATTCCGGGCGCCGCATTGGCGCTGGCGCTCTGTCTACCCCTCGTGGCATTCGCCGCGCCGCCGATGCACAGCCAGTTCCTGCCTCCGGACGACGCCGGCCTGCGCCAGGGCGAGCCGGAGCAGCAACAGCTGCTGCAGGTCACCGAATACAGCGTGGTACTGGGTAACCAGCGCCAGTCGAACCAGCAGCCGATCCCGATTACCACGCCGTCGCTGCTGCGCCTCAAGGGCAAGGCGCTGAACAAAGGCGCGCAGATCAGCCAGGTGGTGATCAGCTTCGATGCCGAGGGCAAGAGCCTGAAGAAGCCGGCCTACGACGAGAAGACCCGGGTGCTCAGCCTCTATTACCCGCCGGCGTCCTACCCGAAGCTGCTCGATCTGTTGCGCAATGGCACCGTCTACGTGCAGTTCCTCAGCTACGGCAATGGCCATATCTGGGCTGACCTGCACACTGGCGCGGTGCGCGCGCGTTGAGCGGCGCCACCGCGCAGGGTTAAACTGCCCGACCGTGGTGCCCGGCCTGAGCCGATGCCGGCCGCGATTCCCGAGACAGCCGTAGAGAGAAGCGAGCGATGCGTAAAGACAAGAAGCAGGTGATTGGCGAAGAGATCAACGACGACGCCATCAAGCTGTTCCTCGACGTGGAACCGGCCGACGACACTCCGGCCTCCCTGCACAAGCTGGTCAAGGCCTACCGCGGTCTGCGCATCGACGACTTCGAGCGCTTCGTCGGCTTCTTCGTCGAGGCCGGTTACGACCTGTCCGCCAAGGATGCCCAAGGCCAGGACTTCATCGCCCTGATCCAGGACCAGCGCCAGGCCGAGCCTTACATCGAAGTGATCAAGGCTGCTCGCGGCTGATCGGTTCGAGCTGCTGGAAAAGCCCGCCTTGTGCGGGCTTTTTTGATTCTGTCACCTGTAGGAGCGGGCCATGCCCGCGATCGCGCGCATGGCGCGCTCCTTCATCTGAAGCACCGAGGCACGCTCCCGTAGGAGCAGACCTTGTCCGCGAAATCCATCGCGACGGAATACGCTCTCACCGGAAAAACACCTCGGCAAGACGCCAGAACCTGTAGGAGCGCCCTCTCGTGGCGCGAACTGGCGACCCATCCCGAAATCCCCGCCTAGACTTCCCCCTACAACGATAACGACAAGGCGAGGACGAAGCCGTGCAAGTACAGCCCTATCTGTTTTTCCATGGTCGCGCCGATGAGGCCATTGCCTTCTACCAGCATGCGCTGGGTGCCCAGCTCAATATTCTGATGCGCTACGAGGAAGCGCCCGGCCCGTCGCCGGTGCCGGATGGCTGGATGGACAAGGTGATGCACGCCAGCCTGCGCATCGGCGATACCGAGATCCTCCTGTCCGATGGCCGTGGCGAGCACAACGCCGCCTTCAATGGTTTCTCCCTGCACCTGGCGCTGCGCAGCGTGGTGGCGGCGGAGCAGGCGTTCGCCTCGCTGGCGGAAGAGGGGCGGGTGGATATGCCGATGGAGAAGACCTTCTGGGCGCAGCGCTTCGGCATGCTCACCGACCGCTTCGGCGTCGGCTGGATGGTCAGTTGCCACTGACCCTGCACTTAAAACGAAAGCGAAAACGAAAAAGCCCGCCAAAAGGCGGGCTTTTTCATGAGCGCAAGGCTCAGGACGCGGCGGCGATCTGCAGGCGGTCGGCAGTCATCTGGTTGACTTCGCGGTAGACCGCGGCGTCGGTTTCCAGCTGCTTCTCGCGGGCCGGGAAGATCTCCTTGAGCTTCGCGGTCCACTCGGCCGACTTGTAGCGCTCGGGGAAGCAACGCTCCAGCAGGCCCAGCATGATGGACACGGTGACCGAGGCACCCGGCGAGGCGCCGAGCAGGGCAGCGATGCTGCCGTCCTGGGCTGCCACCAGTTCGGTGCCGAACTGCAGGATGCCGCCCTTCTTCGGGTCCTTCTTGATGATCTGCACGCGCTGGCCGGCGGTTTCGAGGCGCCAGTCGGCCGGGTTCAGCTCGGGGTAGAACTTGCGCAGGGAGTCGATGCGCTGGTCCATGGACTGCATGACTTCCTTCACCAGGTAGCGAGTGAGATCCATGTTGTCACGGGCCACGGCGAGCATCGGCAGCAGGTTGCTGGTGCGCACCGAGAGCGGCAGGTCGAGGAACGAGCCGTGACGCAGGAACTTGGTGGAGAAGCCGGCGTAGGGGCCGAACAGCAGGGAGGTCTTGCCCTCGACGACGCGGGTATCCAGGTGCGGCACGGACATCGGCGGGGCGCCGACTTCGGCCTGGCTGTAGACCTTGGCCTGGTGGTGCTTGACCACTTCCGGGTTGTCGCAACGCAGCCACTGGCCGCTCACCGGGAAGCCGCCGAAGCCTTTGCTTTCCGGAATGCCGGACATCTGCAGCAGCGGCAGTGCACCGCCGCCGGCGCCGAGGAAGACGAACTTCGCCTTGACCTTGCGGGCTTCGCCGGACTGGGTGTTCTTGATGTCCACCAGCCAGCCGTCGTCGCTGCGCTCAAGGCCCACGACCTTCTGGAAGTAGCGGACTGCGCTGCCTTCGCGGCTGGCGAGGTAGCCCAGCAGCTGATTGGTCAGGGCGCCGAAGTTGACGTCGGTGCCGCTTTCCACGCGGGTCATGGCGACCTGCTCGTCGGCCGGACGGCCGGGCACGGTCAGCGGTGCCCACTCGGCGATCTGCGCGCGGTCCTCGGTGTATTCCATCGAGGTGAAGGCGTGGTGCTGGCTGAGCAGCTCGAAGCGCTTCTTCAGGAAAGGAATATCCTTGCCGCGAACGAAGCTCATGTGCGGAACGGGGTTGATGAAGTTGCGCGGTGCGCCGAAGGCATCTTTCCCGGTCAGGTAGGCCCAGAACTGCTTGGACACCTCGAACTGGGCGTTGATGTTCACCGCCTTCTTGATGTCGATCGAGCCATCGGCGGCCTGCGGGGTGTAGTTCAGCTCGCAGAGGCCGGCGTGACCGGTACCGGCGTTGTTCCACGGGTTGGAACTTTCGATGGCCCCGGACTCCTGCAGTTCGACGATCTCGAGCTTGACGCTCGGATCGACTTCCTTGAGCAGGACAGCCAGGGTTGCACTCATGATGCCGGCGCCTACCAGCAGTACGTCCATCGATTCGTAATCGTTCTGCGCCATTAACGCGTCTCCAAAAAACTATCAGCAGCCAGTTGTGACAGGGGCTTGGCGCGCTGGGCGCGAAAAGCCGCCAGTCCGAATTCTTCTCAGGTCGCGTGCGACCATCCGCGAATGCCTTGGGCCGGGATTAGAGGAGGGAAAATGCGCACCTTCGCTCGGCAATCCACGGCGGACGATCAGGACATCCGCAAGTGCATCGGGTGGGCGCTTATGCGCGGCTTCCGGTGCCGAAAAAGCGATTCAGTGCTGCGGGGACAGACGTTAATGGTGCTGCTACCGACGCAAAACTCTTCATTGCTCGCCACACTCTCGTGAAGTAGTGAAAAACCTTCAAATCACGCTCTTTTGGAGGCGTGAAACTCAAAGGGGATCGTCGTTGCGGGCCGGTCCGGTCTCCGTACGGAGGGGGCGGCTGCATCCTTGCCAAGCGTTCTGCGCAACGAACGTAAAGCGCGACGGCCAGTGACCGAGGCGAGTGGCGACTCTCTTTGAGGGGTGGCAGAGGCGAGACACGGCGTGTCGGCATCATGCGGGGCCCGATCTGGAGGCGTCCTTATAATCGGGGGGCGATTATAACGGCGAAACAAAAAAAAAGCCCTGCACCTTAGACTTTTTTCCGAGGCTTTGACTCTGGAATTGCGTTTTTCGCCCCGCCTTGGTGCGTCTCGGCTCGAGGCCGGTCAATACGGCATGTGGCCGCGCCACTTGGGGAACCCTGAGAACCTGTTCCGCGTCCAATGGCCAGGCGCTATCTGCTTGCGCTGACGGCCGGTATACTGCCGGCCAACCGCCCAACCCATGGAGAGATGAGCATGCTGCAACGTTTGTTGCTCAGCTTTATCGCTGCTGCCAGCCTGACCCTGACCGGCTGTGCGCTCAGCCCGCAACAACTCAACCCGGACCCTGTGTTCAAGGGCCCCGTCACTGCCATTGGCCAGGGCCAGCCGGTAGTGGTCAAGGTCGTCGACGGCCGCCCCAGCACCTCGCTGGGCACCCGTGGTGGCCTGTACTCGGAAACCAGCTCGATCACCGTGCGCAGCCAGGACGTGATTCCCAAGCTGCAGCTGCAGGCCGAGACCGCCGTGCGCCTGCTGGGCTTCACGCCGTCGCCGAACGCCTACAACGCGCCGCAGCTGACCGTGACCCTGGCTGAGCTGAAGTACCAGTCGCCCAAGGAAGGCATGTACGTCACCGAGGCCGATATCAGCGCCACCTTCCGCGTCGATGTGCAGAACAGCGCGCGTCACTACAGCGGCCGCTACGGCGCCGCCCTGAACCAGCGTTTCGGCATGGCGCCCAACGAGGCGACCAACAGCAAGCTGGTGAGCGACGTGCTCAGCGATGCCCTGAACCGCGTGTTCAAGGACCCGACCGTCGGCCAGACGCTGAACCAGCGCTGATCGATGCGTCCTTGATCCGTACGGACATGAAAAAGCCCGGCTGATGCCGGGCTTTTTCATGGGCCGCTGAAGATGGTGCGATCAGGCGGCCTGGCGGTACGGGTCGACTTCGCAGAACGGAATGCGTTCGTGGCTTTCCGGCAGGTCCAGGTGTTCGTGGCCGCAGGCCTGGGTGTAGACCAGCCAGTGATCGTCCTGGACGTTGAACGACAGTTCGACGACGACGGCTTCGATTTCTTCCAGATGTTCGATCAGGTACGCGTTTTCGTGGGGGACGATGTCGAGCATGGCGAATCTCCTTGGCGAAAGACTTCGAATGGCAGAATTCGTTGTAGCCAGCAACGTGCCAGTGCGCGCGCGAGGTCCTAGACCGATTCTCGATAACTCTTACGCTCGTCGTAATTAAGCGTTACGCGCTGGCTGGAGTGACTGGCCTGCGGATAAAATGCGCGACGATTGTTTCTCATCCATGACGGGCGATGCCCGTTCATCCAGTAGACTCACCCCCGGCTCTCCTTCGCGATAACTGGTGTGCAGTCCCGAAGTGGAGGTTGTGATGTCGCTGCAGGCGCTCTGGAGCTTATTCCAGGCCCATCCCGGTCGGATCCTCAATGATCTGGCGCTGTTCTTCGCCCTGGCGGGCGCCTGGCTGCTGCTGGCCACTCGCCGTCGTGAGCGTCTGGCCCTGGCGCGTCTGGCCACCGAAAGCGAGCTGCAGCCGATTCCGCTGGACAGCTTCGAGCCGACGCTGCGGCTGAACCGCTTCTTCTACCGCTTCGGCTTCGCCTGCATGGCGCTGGCGCTGGCGGCCAGTTGGTACAGCACGCAGCTGTGATGAGCCGGAATTGAAAAAGGCGCCCGAGGGCGCCTTTTTTCATGCCTGCTTGAGGCGGTACTGGTTCAGGACCGGATTGGCGTACTGCAGGATCAGGTACGCGCGCTGCTCGCTGGGGCACTCGGCCAGGCGACGCTCCCATTCGGTGCGGGCGCGGCGCAGCTCCTCGTCCTTGAACAGGCTGGCGGCGGTGGGCACCTGCAGCGCCGGATCGCGCAGCGTGGAGGCCTCGTAGGCCAGGTAGTGCACCGGGAACAGCCGGTAGTTGCCGAGGATCTGCCGGTCCAGTTCGGCGGCCAGTTGCTTGGCATCGCCGAATTCGCCGGTGATTTCCTCGCCGAAGTTGATGTGCACCCGGCCCTTGTAGCCGGTGATGCCCTGCACGATGCTGCGGTCGTCCTCGCCCGGCGCCTTCTTGTACTCGCCGGTGGTGGCGCGGGTGAACAGCTCGCGGGCCTTGGCGGCGTCGCAGGGGTCGTACTCGTAGCTGATCGACACCGGGATCAGGTGCAGCTCGCGGATCACCTCGGCGAACGGCTCGTCCTTGCGGCTCATGTGGAACATCTTGAGGATCGCCGAATCGGTGCGGTCATCCCCGTCCTTGGCGCGGCCTTCGGCCTGGGCGATCCAGATCGACTGGCCGTCCTCGCGGATCGAGTGATTGATGTAGGCCGAGAGCTTCTGGTAAGCCGCCAGCTTCTCGCGCCGGCCGGTGATCGAGCGGTGCACGATGAAGCTCTTGTTCAGGCGCATCAGGTCGCTGACGAACGGCTTCTGCAGCAGGTTGTCGCCGATGGCGATGCGCGGCGTCGGCAGCTTGGCGTGGTAGATCGCGTAGTTGCAGAAGGCCGGGTCCATCACGATGTCGCGGTGGTTGGCGATGAACAGGTACGCGCAGCCGGGCTTCAGGCGCTCGACGCCGGAATAGGTGACGCCGTCGGTGGCGTGCTCGATGGTGCGGTCGACGTAGGGCTCGATCTTGTCCTGCAGCGCGATCACGCTACGGATGCCGGTGACTTCGCGAGCCAGGCGATGAGCTATAAGTGGTCTGAGCAGCCAGCCGAGCGGACCGGACAGACGGGGGAAGCGGTAACGCGCCAGTGCGCCAAGGAAGGCGTCATCACTCAGCAGGCGTTGCAGGACGGCCGGGACTTCGGCGTCATTGTACGGTCGGATGGCTTCGAACTCGCCCATCATGCTCTCTATGAATTTTTTGTGGGTATCACGGGCCGGGCCGCGAAATAGACGGCTCGGAGGGTTGCCTGGGAACCGATCGGTCAGACTGGGCACCCTGAAAGACCGCGCGATTATAAACGGAAGTCACAGGGGAACCAGCGATGCTCGAAAGTCAGGCCTATACCTGCCCCTATTGCGGCGAGCCGGCGGAGGCCGTGATTGACCTCTCCGGCGGCGACCAGCGCTACTATGAAGACTGTCCGGTATGTTGCCGACCGATCCTGTTCCAGCTTTGCACCGATGGTGTGGAGTGGTCCCTGGAAGTCCAGCGCGAGGACGACTGATGCAGCGAATCTACGAACCCGCCGACCTGATCGAGGCCGAACTGCTGGGCGGGATGCTGGCCAACGAGGGCATTTCGTCGCACCTGGGTGGGCGCCACCTGCTCGGCGGTGTCGGTGAGCTGCCGGGCATGGGCTTGCTGCACCTGTGGGTCGAGAACGAGCATGCCGAGCGGGCGAGGGAGCTGATCGCCGCGTACAATGCCGCGCAACCCCTGCCGGGACCCGCCGACGACAACGAGGCCGGTCCTGGCGTCCTGCTGTGCTGATTGATCCCTCCCTCCCCGTGAACGACTGCCCATGACCAGCCGCTACGCCCTGTTCCGCTGGAACCGCGAACTTGCCCAGAGCTCGGGCTTCCCCGCGGACCTGCAGCCGCAATGGAACCTCGCCCCCGGCGCGCGCGTACTGATGCTGCGCGAGGAGGGTGGTGCGCATTGCGCCGACCTCGCGCGCTGGGGCCTGACGCCGGCCTGGCTGAAGGACCTGTCGCGCACCCCGGCCCATGCCCGCGCCGAAACCATTGCCGAACAGCCGATGTTCCGTGACGCCTTTGCCCAGCGCCGCTGCCTGCTGCCGGCCAACGGCTTCTACGAGTGGCGCGGCGTGCGCAAGCGCCCGCACTGGATTTCCGGCGGCGGGCTGATCTGTTTCGCGGGGGTGTGGGAGGCCTATCCGGTGGAGGGGCATGTCTACTACAGCGTGGCGATGGTCACCCAGGCGGCCGGGGACATGCGCCGGCCGTTGATCCTCGATGCGGTGGAGCAGGCGCAGTGGCTGTCGAACGAGACCGATCGGGCGCGCTTGCTTGAGTTGCTGCAATTGCCGCTGGCGCGGTTGCGCGAGCAGGTGCTGGCGAGTTTCGTCAATGATCCCACGTGCAACGGGCCGGAGTGCCTGACGCCGGCCTGATGCCGGACTCCCTGTGAAACGGAGTTGACCTGTAGGAGCGCCCCATGGGCGCGATCGCGGACTCCGTCCGCTCCTACAGGAGTCGTGCACCAGGACTGGAGTTGCCGCAATTCGTAGGATGGGTGGAGCGAAGCGATACCCATGCTGTCGG
Source organism: Pseudomonas sp. SCB32 (assembly GCF_009189165.1). Classification (NCBI taxonomy): domain Bacteria; kingdom Pseudomonadati; phylum Pseudomonadota; class Gammaproteobacteria; order Pseudomonadales; family Pseudomonadaceae; genus Pseudomonas; species Pseudomonas sp. SCB32. The sequence goes on along the minus strand of NZ_CP045118.1, from coordinate 5,030,016 downwards.
TGCACGATGTTGATGGGTTTCGCTTCGCTCTACGCCATCCTACAAGGGCACAAAAGACAGTTGCTCCTACAGGGATCGCGGGGCAGCCCCCGCGATCATGCTCACACCCTGAACTGATTCACCAACCGACGCTGCTGCTCGGCCAGCTTGGTCAGCTCGGCGCTGGCCTGGGAGGCTTCGTCCGCGCCGCCAGCGACCTGGTTGGCGACCATGCCGATGTTGCTGACGTTGCGGTTGATGTCCTCGGCCACCGCGCTCTGCTCTTCGGCGGCGCTGGCGATCTGGGTGTTCATGTCGTTGATCACCGAGACCGCCTGGGTGATCGACTCCAGCGCCTGGGCCGCCTCGCTGGCGTGGCGCACGCTGTCGTCGGTCTTCTCCTGGCTCTGCTGCATCACCTGCACCACTTCGCGGGTGCCGTGCTGCAGCTGCTGGATCATCGACTGGATTTCCTCGGTGGCCTGCTGGGTCTTCTGCGCCAGGTTGCGCACCTCGTCGGCGACCACCGCGAAGCCGCGTCCCTGCTCGCCGGCGCGGGCCGCTTCGATGGCGGCGTTGAGCGCCAGCAGGTTGGTCTGCTCGGCGATGCCGCGAATGGCCACCAGGATCGCGTTGATGTTCTCGCTGTCGCGGGCCAGGGTCTGGACGACGCCCACCGCGCGGCCGATCTCGCTGGCCAGCGCCTGGATCGCCGCCGAGCTGCTCTCGACGATGCGCTTGCCGTGGTGCGCGGCCTGGTCGGCGTGGTTGGCCGCTTCCGCCGCGTGAGTGGCGTTGCGCGCCACGTCCTGGGCGGTGGCGGTCATCTCGTGGACGGCGGTGGCCACCAGTTCGATTTCCGCCAGCTGCTTCTGCACGCCCTGGTTGGTGCGGATGGCGATGTCGGCGGTGTGTTCGGAGGAATCGCTGACGCGCTGCACCGAGGTCACCACCTGGCCGATCATGCCCTGCAGCTTGCCGAGGAAGGTGTTGAAGCCCTTGGCGATGGAGCCCAGTTCGTCGGCGCGGTCGCTGGTCAGGCGGCGGGTCAGGTCGCCTTCGCCCTGGGCGATATCGTCGAGCATGCCGACCAACTGGCGCAGCGGGCGGGCGATGCCGTGGCCGACCAGCCAGATCACCGCAAGGCCGATAGCGGCGATCAGCAGGCCCACCAGGGTCATGCCCAGGGTGTCGCCGTCGCGTTGCGACTTCAGGTCGGCCTGCAGCTGCTTCAGGTCACCCAGCACGGCTTCCTGCGGCAGTTGCAGCATCAGGGTCCAGCGCGCGCCGGAATCGGCGATGGTGAAGGGCAGGAACAGCTCGATGTGGCCGTGCTCCTGGTCCACCGAAGTCAGCGGCTGGTCGAGCGTCAGCTTGCTCAGGTTGGCCACTTCGCTGGCGTCCAGCACGCTGCTGGCAGGCTCGCCGAGCTTGCTCGGGTCCTTGGTGTAGGCGACCAGGCGGCCATTGGTGGAGATCAGCGCCATCTCGCCGGCGCCGTGGTAAAGCTGGCCGTCGGCGGCCTTGAGCAGGTCCTGGATGAAGTCCAGCGACAGGTCCACGCCGACGGTGCCCTTGAACTGGCCCTTGACCATGATCGGTGCGTTGAAGGAGGACATCAGCACCATCTTGCCAGCCATCTCATAGGGCGCCGGGTCGACGATGCAGGGCTGGTGCTTCTCTTTCGGGCACAGGTAGTACTCGCCTTCGCGCACGCCGGTGGGCTGCATCTTCTGGCTTTCCAGGGTGTCGCCCATGGCTTCCACGGTCAGGCCGCCGTCCTTGCGGTACCACCAGGGCATGAAGCGGCCGCTGGCGTCGTAGCCCGGCAGGCCGGCGTACTGGCTGTCGCTGCCGGCAAAAGCATTGGGTTCCCAGCCGGCGAAGGCGTCGAGCAGCTTGGGATTTTGTGCCACGGTCTGGCGCAGCAGGTTGGACATGCCGGCACGGCCTATGCCCAGAACCGGCTGGCCGTTGGCGTCGGTCTCGTCGAGCAGGGCGTTGGTGTTGGCCAGGTCGCGGGCGACCGTCAGCGGGTATTCCAACTCACGCTGGATCTGGCTGACCTGGCCGCGCGCCATAGCCACCAGGCGCTCATTGATCACCTGCTCGAGCAAGGCCTGGGTGCGTTCCTGCACCAGCGCCTGGGTCCTGGCCCCCGCGAACAGCGCATACAGCACCAATGCCGCGACCACCGCCAAGACGCTGGCCCCGGCCAGCGCCACCACGGAAAACTGGATCGACTTGAATTTCATACGGGTATCCGATGTCCCAGAGCCTGCGTGTGCCTGGTTATCGGCAGGCAGGGGCGGTTTCCTTAGGGGCTGCTTGTAATGGGTTGTAACGCCGTTGTACGCCGCTTGTTGCCGGGTAGTTGCCGGGCATCGGGGCGCGGCCTACCATGCGCGCTGTCTTTGGGTAATTGCACAGTTTCAGGAGAGCAGCATGCCCCGTCTTTTCCGTGTCGCCGGCCTGGCCGCAGCCCTGCTGCTGACCGCTTGCCAGGAGGTGAGCACCACCAACGGCGGCGTCGTCGGCGTCAACCGCCAGCAGACCATGTTCAGCATGCTGTCCAGTGCGCAGGTCGATCAGATGTACGCCCAGTCCTACCAGCAGACCCTCGGCGAGGCGTCCAAGGCCGGCAAGCTGGACGCCAGCAGCAGTGATGCCAAGCGTGTGAAGGCCATCGCCAGTCGGTTGATTCCGCAGACCGGCGCCTTCCGTCCGGATGCACCGTCCTGGAAGTGGGAAGTCAACGTGATCAAGAGCGACGAGCTCAACGCCAACTGCGGTCCCGGCGGCAAGATCATCGTCTACACCGGGCTGATCGATAAGTTGAAGCTGACCGATGACGAACTCGCCGCCGTGATGGGCCATGAGATCGCCCACGCCCTGCGCGAGCACGGCCGTGAAGCCATGTCCCGCGCCTACGCCGAGCAGATGGGCCTGGGCATCGGCGGCGCCCTGCTGGGCCTGGGCCAGAACAGCGTCGACCTGGCCCACCAGGTAGTGGAATACAGCCTGACCCTGCCCAACAGCCGGCAGAACGAGAACGAAGCTGACCTGATCGGCCTGGAATTGGCCGCCCGCGCCGGCTATAACCCCAACGCCGCGATGACCTTGTGGCAGAAGATGGGACAGGCCGGTGGCGATGCTCCGCCGGAAATCCTCAGCACCCACCCGGCCGACAGCACCCGGATGGCCAACCTGCAGGCTGCCATTCCGAAGGTGATGCCGCTTTACGAGCAAGCCAAAGGCCACTGATTGGCCCGCCAGGAGCGGCGCGTGGTTGCGCCGCTGTGCAACGTGAACAGGGAGCGCCCGTGAAAATTGCTGTACTTGGAGCCACAGGGCTCCTGGGCCATCACGCTGCCCGTGCCATCAAGGCCGCGGGACACCAGTTGGTGCTGATCCATCGGCCGTCGTCGCAGATTCAGCGGCTGGCCTACCTCGAACCGGAATGCCGGGTGGCCGAGCTCTTCGACCACCGCGGCATGGCGCGAGCGCTGAGCGGCCTGGATGCGGTGATCTTCAGCGCCGGCTACTACCCGGTGCGGCCGCGTCGCTGGCAGGAAGAGGTGGCCAGTGCCCTGGACCTGACCAACCACTTCTACGCCGCCTGTCTGCAGGCCAAGGTGCCGCGCATCCTCTACGTCGGTTCGGCCTTCGCCATGCCGTTGCACCCCCAGGGGCTGCCGGGGCACGAGGGGCTGTTCTACGAGGGCCTGCCTACCGGCAAGAGTGCCTACGTCATGTGCAAGTGGGCGCTCGACGAGCAGGCCCGCGAGCAGGCGCGCGGCGGGTTGCCGGTGGTGATCGGGATTCCCGGCATGGCGCTGGGCGAGCTCGACATCGGCCCGACCACCGGACGGCTGATCACCGCCATCGGGCATGATGAGATGCTTCACTACGTGCCGGGCCGGCGCAACGTGATCGACGCCGCCGAGGCCGGCCGTGGCCTGCTGCTGGCGCTGGAGCGCGGCCGGGTCGGCGAGCGCTACCTGCTCACCGGGCACAACATCGAGATGGGCGAGTTGACCGCCACCATCGCTCGCCTGTTGGGCAAGCCGGCGCCGACACCGATGCCACTGCACCGTGCGCGCGCCTTGGCGACCCTGGGTCGCTGGCGCTACCGGCTGACCGGCAAGGTGCCGCTGCTGGACGATACGGCGATCGAGGTGATGGCCGGCGGGCAGTTCCTCGATGGGCGCAAGGCGCGCGAAGAGCTGCGCTTCGAGTCCCATGTGCCGCTGGAGGATACGCTGGAGCGGGCGATCGCCTGGTTCCATGCCAATGACTATCTGTAGATTGCGCACCCTGTAGGAGCCACTGTCTTTTGGGCTCCCGCGTTCGCGGGAGTGACGGAGGTGGGATTCGCGCTCCCTGCGTCATCCCCGCGAACGCGGGGACCCAGAAACAATGTAGGAGCGAGCTTGCTCGCGAACCCGCCCCGCTGCGGGGGGCGCGAGCAACCTCGCTCCTACGAAGAGCACAAATGAAAAGGCCCGGCAGATGCCGGGCTTTTTCATCTCAGGGCAGCGCCTTCTCGGCAAAGGGCCGGTTCTGCAGCCCCATCTGCGCGCGGAAGCTTTCCATGTCGAACATGGTGCACAGTTCGACGATTTCCCCGGTACTGCTGAACACCCAGAAGCCCATGGCCGACAGGCTGAGAATCTTTTCGCTGGCCGGGTAGCCGAAGGCGGGGCGGGAGATGCTGCCCAGCAGGGTGCTCCAGGTGAACACCTTGTTGCCTTCGCGGATGCATTCCTCCACCACCACTTCCAGGTCCGGCATGGCCGAGCGGATCTCCTGTACCAGGCGGCGGTAGCCGGCGTTGTTCAGGGGTTGCGCGGTGAAGGCGCTCTTGTAGATGAAGTCCGGGCTGTGCAGCTGCTCGGCCAGCGCCAGGTGACCCTTGTTCCACGCAAGGTCGATGTGCTGGCGAGCGAGCTTCTTGAGATCCTTCTCAGACATGGCGCTTCCTGTGCTTGCTGATGTACGGGGAGAATGGCGCACCACTGTGTATCGATTGTGAAACACAGGCATTGGCCGGCGCGCCAGGCTCCCTCGAGCTCAGGTCAGAGCACGCCGCCCAGTTGCAACGCATGCCAGACGGCGGCCAGGCCGAGAACGGCGAAGGCGGCGGCGGCCAGGCGGCGGATCAGGTTGAGCGGCAGGCGATCGGCGGCGAAGTTGCCGGCCAGCACCACCGGCACGTTGGCGATCAGCATGCCCAGCGTGGTGCCCATCACCACCAGCCAGAAGTGCGGGTACTGCGCGGCCAGCATCACGGTGGCGACCTGGGTCTTGTCGCCCATCTCGGCGAGGAAGAAGGCGATCAGGGTGGTGAGGAACGGGCCGAATTTCTTCAGCGCGCCTTCTTCGTCGTCATCCAGCTTGTCGGGGATCAGGGTCCAGCCGGCGACGGCCAGGAAGCACGCGGCCAGCACCCAGCTCAGGGTGGTTGCCGAGAAGAAGCTGGCGACCCAGCTGCCAACGGCGCCGGCGGCGAAGTGGTTGGCCAGGGTGGCGGCGATGATCCCGGCGATGATCGGCCAGGGCTTGCGGAAACGGGCAGCGAGGACGAGCGCGAGCAGTTGCGTCTTGTCGCCGATTTCGGCCAGGGCAACGATCAGGGTTGGGACGAAGAGGGATTCCATCAGGCTTCCTAAGGGGCGGGTCGACTAATCACCATGACACGCGCCACCTGCCCGCCCCGGGTCAGGTTGCTCGTGTCATAGGTCTTGTCAAACCCGGGCCTGAGCGTTGCAGGCGTGGGTCGCACGCGCCATGGTCTGTGGACCAAGTGTGTTGACGCGTACCGGGCGAGCTGGGCGCTCGCGGGAGACTACTCCCCTAGGACGGGGGCATTCTGCCCAAGTCCTAGGACTTGGGCAAGCCTGCGCGTCGGATCATTCGCGGTGGGAGCGGATGTCCATGTCCTCGTAGCGAATGAAGCGGGTGCCGTTCTTGAAGCGGTAGCCCAGCCAGATCGAGAGGAACAGCGGGATGGTGATGTAGGTGGCGATCAGCCCGGGCCAGTCCACGTGCTCGCCGACGAACGCCTGGTAGTTCTGCCCCAGGGTGATGACCAGGCAGAGGGTGAAGGCGAACAGCGGGCCAAAGGGGAACCATTTGGCGCGGTACGGCAGGCTGTTGAGGTCGCCGCCCTGCAGGACAAAGGCCTTGCGGAAGCGGTAATGCGACACGGCGATGCCCAGCCAGACGATGAAGCCGCACATGCCCGAGGCGTTGAGCAGCCAGGTGTAGACGGTCTTGTCGCCGATGAAGCTGGTGAGGAAGCACAGCGCGCCGACGAAGGTGGTGGCCAGCAGCGCATAGCGCGGCACGCCGCTATCGGACACCTGGGTGAACAGGCGCGGCGCCTTGCCCTGGGTGGCCATGGTGTAGAGCATCCGGGTCGAGGCGTACATGCCCGAGTTGCCCGCCGAGAGGATCGCCGAGAGGATCACCGCGTTCATCACGCCCGCGGCGGCGGCGAGGCCCGCGCGCTCGAACAGCAGGGTGAAGGGCGAGGTGCTGATGTCGGCGCTGTCGGTCTTGAGCAGGTTCGGATCTGTGTAGGGGATCAGCATGCCGATCACGAAGATCGACAGGATGTAGAACATCAGGATTCGCCAGAACACCTGGCGGATGGCGATGGGAATGGACTTCTGCGGGTTTTCCGATTCACCGGCGGCGACGCCGATCAGCTCGGTGCCCTGGAAGGAGAAACCGGCGATCATCGCCACCCCGATCATCGCCTGCAGGCCGCCGACGAAGGGTGCGTCACCGGTGGTGAAGTTGCTGAAGCCGGGGCTGTCGATGCCGTGCATGATGCCGATGATGCTGGCCAGGCCAATGCCGATGAATACGACGACGGCGACCACCTTGATCAGTGCGAACCAGAACTCGCTCTCGCCGAAGCCCTTCACCGAGAAGAAGTTGAGCATGAACATGATGCCCAGGAACACCACGCTCCAGTAGATGCCGGGCACGTCAGGGAGCCAGAACTTCATCACCAGCTGTGCGGCCACCAGTTCCGCGGCGATGGTCACCGCCCAGTTGTACCAGTAGTTCCAACCCATGGCGAAACCGAAGCCATCGTCGATGAAACGGCTGCCGTAGGTGCAGAACGAGCCGGAATCGGGGATGTGCGCCGCCAGCTCGCCGAGGCTGGTCATGAGGAAGAACACCATCAGGCCGATCAGCGCGTAGGCCATCAGCGCGCCGCCGGGGCCGGCGGTGGCGATGGTGCTGCCGGAGGCGACGAACAGGCCGGTGCCGATGGAGCCGCCGATGGCGATCATGTTCAGGTGGCGGGGCTTGAGAGAGCGCTTCAGGTGATGCGGCTTCTCTTTCGGCCCCATGGCGAATGTCAGCTCGACATCGTCGTTGATTCTGCGATTCACGGGTGTCCTCGATCAGTCTGGGCGTGCAGCGGCGCGCCGGTCCATGGCTCGCTGCAGTGTAGTGCGGGCCTTGGGTCAGCGCCGTCGGGCGCTATAAATGCGGAAGCCGTCGGACTCGGCCAGGGTCTGGCAGGGGCCGAGGTGCTGCTCGATCAGCGGCGGGTATTTCAGGAAGCTGTTGGCCACCAGGCGCAATTCGCCGCCGGACGCCAGATGGCGCGCGGACTGGCGCAGCAGGTGTTCAGTAGCCGCATAGCTGGTGTGCACGCCTTGGTGGAAGGGCGGGTTGCTGACGATGGCGGCGAGGTTTTCCGGTGCGGCATCGATGCCGTCGCCGGCGATCACTTCGCCTTCCAGGTTGTTGGCGGCCAGGGTCAGGCGGCTGCTCTCGACGGCGAAGGCGTCGACGTCCAGCAGGGTCAGGCGGCTCTGTGGATAACGTCGTTTGAGCGTTGCGCCGAGCACCCCCGCGCCGCAGCCGAAGTCCAGCACATGGCCGCTCGGCAGGCCGTCCAGTTGCTCCAGCAACAGGGCACTGCCGCGATCCAGGCGGCCATGGCTGAACACGCCGGGCAGGGTGATGACTTGCAGAGGGCCATCGGCCAGCGGCAGTTCATAGCGTTGCGCCAAGGCGTGCAGGTCGGGTGCTACAGGCGCACCGTCGATGTGCGCGTGCCACAGCTGGCAATGGCGGGCACTGTCGAGCTTGCTGGCGCGGCCGAATTCGCCGAGCTGCTTGCTGGCGCGTTCGACGCCGGCGCGCTTCTCGCCGAGCAGATACAGCTCGCCGCCGGGCACGCAACTGGCCAGGGCGGCGAACAGGTAATCGGTGAGTTCACGGGATTTGGGCAGGAACAGCACGGCGGCGTCGAACTCGCCTTCCGGGGCGGTCGCGCCGAAGTGGCAGCGGCCCGGATAGCGGGCTTCGAGCTGGCGGGCTTCGCCGGCGTGCCAGCTCCAGCCCCGGGCCTGCGGCAGGTCGCCGAGCAAGGCGTCGGCGGGCAGGCCGGCGAGCAGGACGCGGCCCTGGAAGCGCTCGATCTGGCGCAGCAGCACTTCACTGGTGGGGGCGTTGGACATGCGGCCTCCTGGAAAAAAGGGCGGGAGTTTAGCAGGGCCGCAATGGCCGAGCCTAGGCGAGCCGCACCTCGGCGTTGTTCCAGAAGTCCTCGCCACGCAGCGCAAGGTGCCCCGCCGCGACTTGTTCGCGCAGGCGCCAGGCGGCCAGCAGGTCGCTGACGAACAGACCCTCGACATAGGCCATGGTCGGCCCGATCACCGATTGCACCGGCCGCCAGGATTCGCTGGCGCTGTCCAGCAGGACGCGGTCGATGTGCTCATAACCGACGCCGCTCAACTGGCCGTCGAGCCACAGGCGCAGTTCGGCATTGTCGGCCAGGGCGCGCTGCCAGTCCTCGCCCAGGCACTGGCGTTCGGTGGCGTCTACTTCATGGCTGGCGGCCAGGGCATTGGCCAGTTCAACGGGCTTGAGCATGGCGATGGCGTGGCGATCGTCGCAGCGGCACTGGCCGCTGCCGGCGCCGACGCTGCGCAGGGTGACGTGTGCCGGCAGCAGGGCGCAGATGCGGCGCAACAGCAGTTGTTCGCTGGCGCTGTCGCCGTGCCAGAGGGTGACGATGCTGGCGTCCGGGCTGCGCAGCCAGTTCAGGTCGGTGCCCAATTCGATGGCGATCTCGCGCTCGCGCAGGACTTCGCCGCCCAGCTCATGCCAGAACGCGGCACGTTGCTGGCAGGGTGGGTTATCCACATCGCTTAGCGGGCCGACGGCCAGATCGTCCGGCATCACGCGGATTCGCTTCTCGACCAGTACGCCGGCTTCCACCGCCCGGTGCAGGGCATCGGCGGCGCCGTCGCCGCAGACCAGATGCAGGCTCATGGCGCCACCTCCCGGCGCGGCTCACCGGCGAAGAAGCCGGCGGCGTTCTCGCTCAACTGGCCGACGATGCGCTGTCGCGCCTCGCGGCTGCCCCAGGCGCTGTGCGGGGTGAGGATGAAGCGCGGAAGGTCGCCGGCCAGCAGCGGGTTGCCGTCCTTGGGCGGTTCCACGCTGAGCACGTCGAAGGCGGCGCCGCCCAGATGGCCGCGGCGCAGGGTGTCGGCCAGCGCCTGCTCGTCCACCAGGCCGCCGCGGGCAGTGTTGATCAGGAAGGCTTTGGGCTTCATCAGGTCCAGTTCTCGCTGGCCGATCAGGTTGCGCGTGGCGTCGGTCAGAGGGCAGTGCAGGGTGAGGGCGTCGACCTGCGGCAACAGCTCGTCCAGCGCCAGGCGATCGGCGCGCGGCGGACGGCCTGGCAGTGCCCCGAGCAGCACGCGCATGCCGAAGGCTTCGGCCAGCTTCGCCACCGCGCCGCCCAGTTCGCCGTGGCCTAGCAGGCCGAGGGTCTTGCCTTCCAGCTCGACGATGGGGAAGTCCAGCAGGCAGAACTGCGGCGCCTGCTGCCAGCGCCCGGCGCGGACGGCGGCCTGGTAGTCGGGCAGGCGGGTGGCCAGGGCGAGCAGCAGCATCAGCGTGTGCTGGGCCACCGATGGGGTGCCGTAGCCCTGGCAGTTGCTGACGATCACGCCGTGCTTTCGCGCGGCATCGAGGTCGACGTTGTTGGTGCCGGTGGCGGCCACCAGGATCAGCTTGAGCTCCGGGCACCGCTCGAAGACTTCGGCACCGATGCGCACCTTGTTGCTGATCGCCACCTGCGCGCCTTCGAGCCGCTCGGCCACCTGCTCTGCATCGCTGCGCCCGTGCAGGACCATCTCGCCGAACTGCGCGCGCAGCGGCGCGAGGTCGAGGTCACCGAGGTCGAGGGAGGCGTGGTCGAGGAAGACGGCGCGAGCGCTGTTCATGGGTAGCTGTACCTTTTGCAGTGATTCGGCGTGACGTAAGGTAGTCAGCCTAACTGTTTTCCGAACGCTCTGCGGAGGCGCGATGTACTGGACGGAATTTCTCACCGTGGCATTCATCCATCTGCTGGCGGTCGCCAGCCCCGGTCCGGATTTCGCCGTGGTGGTGCGCGAGAGCGTGACCCACGGGCGCCGCGCCGGGACCTGGACGGCGCTGGGGGTGGGCAGTGCGATTTTCCTTCACGTCACCTATTCGCTGCTGGGCATCGGCCTGATCGTGTCGCAGTCCATCGTCCTGTTCAACGCGCTGAAGTGGCTGGCAGCGGCCTACCTGTTGTACATCGGCTTCAAGGCGCTGCGCGCTCGCCCGGCCGACCCGGCGGCGGCCGAAACCATCACTGCGCCGGTGGCACGCACCGCGCGCGGGGCCTATGTCGCCGGCTTCGTCACCAACGGCCTGAATCCTAAGGCCACGCTGTTCTTCCTCTCGCTGTTCACCGTGGTGATCAACCCGCACACGCCGCTGTTGGTGCAGGCTGGCTATGGCGTGTACCTGGCCTGCGCGACGGCCGTCTGGTTCTGCCTGGTGGCGCTGCTGTTCAGCCAGCAGCGCGTGCGCGCCGGTTTCGCCCGCATGGGCCACTGGTTCGACCGGGCGATGGGCGTGGTGCTGGTGGGGCTGGGGATCAAGCTGGCGTTCACCGAGCTGCATTGAAAGCGCGGGGCCGCGCTGGACTCACCCGTAGGAGCGGGCCATGCCCGCGATCGCGCCCATGGGGCGCTCCTACTGGGGGCCGGTGCCACGCCGGGGTCAGACCTTGAGTTCCGCCAACTGCGCCAACGCCTGCAAATACTCTCGCGGGTTCTCCCCCAGCAGCCGCCTGAACATCGCACTGAACGCCCGGCCGCTGGTGTAACCGAGCGCGGCGGCGACGCTCTGTACGCTTTCGCCGGCCAGCAGGCGCGGCAGGGCTTCGGTCAGGCGCAGTTGCTGGCGCCATTCCTGGAAACTCATGCCCAGTTCCTGGCGGAACAGCCTCGCCAGCGTGCGCGAGCTGGCGCCCACCTGCTGGCCCCAGTCCTCCAGGGTGTGCGGGTGCTCGGGGTGCTTCAGCAGTGCCTTGCAGATCGCCTGCAGGCGCCGGTCGGCCGGCAGTGGCAGGGCCAGCGGCAGGCGCTCCAGAGTGGCGATCTCCCGCAGGACGAGCTGCTCCAGCAGCGGCAGTGCCGGTTCGCCCGGCTGCGCCTGCCAGTGGATGCAGCGCAGGATCATTTCCCGCAACAGCGGCGTGACCGCCAGCACGCAGCAGTCGGTCAGGTTCTCCGGGCAGGCGTCGGCGCGGATGAACAGGGTGCGCATGTGCACCTCGCCGGACATGTGGATCTCGTGCCTGATGCCCGGCGGAATCCATACCGCGCGGGTTGGCGGGATGACCCAGGCGCCCTGGCGGGTGACCAGCCGCATCAGGCCGCCGGCGGCGTAGAGCAGCTGCGCCTGCGGATGGTCATGGGGCTGCACGTGGTGACCATCGACGTAGTCGAGGCCGATCGCAGCGAGGCGTGAGTCCTGGGGAATGTGCAGGTGCATGTCGGGTTCGATGACTTTTCTGTCAGGTCTGCGTTTTGCCGACAACCTAGCATGGACCTTCCTCCCACCCAAGCCGAGCGCCCGACACCATGTCCCGACCTCGAACGATCATCCGCTACATCAACGCCGCCCACATCATCGACCACATGTTCATGCTGATCTTCCCGGCCGCCGTGCTGGGCATGACGCAGAGCTTCGGCCTGACCTACGCGCAGATGATCGGCCTGTCCCTGGGCGGTTTCATCGCCTTCGGCGCCTGCTCGATCCCGGCGGGCTGGCTGGGCGACAAGTGGGACCGCCGGCACATGATGCAGCTGTTCTTCTTCGGCATTGGCACGGCGTCGATTCTCACCGGGCTGTCGAGCTCGGTGCCGCTGCTGGTCGCCGGCCTCACTCTGATCGGCGTGTTCGCCGCCATCTACCACCCGGTGGGCACGGCGATGCTGGTGGCCCACGCGCAGAATCGTGGCCACGAGATCGGCATCAACGGCATGTGGGGCAACCTTGGTGTGGCCTTCGCCGCCTTGCTGACCGGCTTCCTCACCGCGCATTTCGGCTGGCGTGCCGCGTTCATCCTGCCGGGGGCTATCGCTGTGTTGATCGGCATCGGCTTCGCCTGGCAGGTCCGTGCCGAGGCGCCGGTGGCGGTGCAGCATCCGGCACCGCGCGGCCTGGGCGGACAGAAGCTGTCGATGCGCCGGGTGTTCGGCGTGCTGGCGCTGGTGACGGCCACCGGCGGCGTGGTGTTCAACGCCAGCACCGTGACCTATCCGCGCCTGTTCCAGGTGCGGCTGGAGGAACTGCTCGCCTCGCCGGAAAGCCTCGGCGTGGTGGTCAGCCTGGCCTATGCCTTCGGCGCCGTGGCGCAGTTGATCATGGGCCGCCTGCTGGACCGCTTCAGCCTCAAGGGGCCGTTCCTGATCATGACCTTCTGCCAGGGGCCGCTGCTGGTGGCGCTGGCCTATGCCCAGGGCTGGCCGGTGGCGGTGGTCGGCGCGCTGTTCATGTTCGCGGTGTTCGGCCAGGTGACGGTGAACGACGCGATGGTCGCCAATTTCGTCGCGCCGCAATGGCAGGCGCGGGTGTTCGCCCTGCGCTACTTCGTGTCCTTCGGCGCGAGCGCGGCGGCGATCCCGCTGATCAGCTACATCGAGCCGCGCCAGGGGCTGGCCGGGCTCTACCTGATCCTGGCGGGGCTGGGGGCGATCACCTTCCTGGCCGCGGTGGTGTTCCCGCGCACCGCGCCGCATGCGCCTAAGGTGGCGGCGGCCTGATACGAAAAAGGGGCGCCAGAGGCGCCCCTTTTTCATGCCTGATGCCAGATCAGACCAGCTCGATCGCCACCGCGGTGGCTTCGCCGCCGCCGATGCACAGCGAGGCGACGCCGCGCTTGCCGCCCTTCTTCTGCAGGGCGTTGATCAGGGTAATGATGATCCGCGAGCCGGTGGAACCGACCGGGTGGCCCTGGGCGCAGGCGCCGCCGTAGACGTTGACCTTGGCGTGGTCCAGGCCGTGTTCGCGCATGGCGAGCATGGTGACCATGGCGAAGGCTTCGTTGATCTCGAACAGGTCCACGTCGTCCTTGGTCCAGCCGGCCTTCTTGAACAGGTTGGTCATGGCGCCGATCGGGGCGAGGGTGAACTCGGCCGGGTCCTGGCTCTGGGTGGCGTGGGCGACGATCTTCGCCAGCGGCTTCAGGCCACGGCGCGCGGCTTCTTCAGCGGTCATCAGGACCAGCGCGGAGGCGCCGTCGGAGATGGAGCTGGCGTTGGCGGCGGTGATGGTGCCGTCTTTCTTGAACGCAGCCTTCAGGCTCGGGATCTTGTCCAGGTTGGCGGTCAGCGGCTGCTCGTCGTCCTTCACCACGGTCTCGCCCTTGCGGGTGGTGACGGTGACCGGAACGATTTCCGAGTCCAGCGAACCGTCCTTGATGGCGGCCTGGGCGCGCTTGAGGGATTCGATGGCGTAGGCGTCCATTTCCTCACGGGTCACGCCGTACTGGTCGGCGGTTTCCTGGGCGAAGGAGCCCATCAGGCGGCCGGTGCGGGCGTCTTCCAGGCCGTCGAGGAACATGTGGTCCTTGATCTCGCCGTGGCCCATGCGCAGGCCGGTGCGGGCTTTCTCGATCACGTAGGGCGCGTTGGACATGCTTTCCATGCCGCCGGCGACCATCACCTCGTTGGTGCCCGCCTTGAGCAGGTCGTGGGCCAGCATCACGGCCTTCATGCCGGAGCCGCAGAGCTTGTTGATGGTGGTGCAGCCGGTGGCGGCGGGCAGGCCGGCGTTCAGCGCTGCCTGGCGGGCCGGGCCCTGCTTCAGACCGGCGGGCAGTACGTTGCCCATGATCACTTCCTGCACGTCTTCGGGCTGGATGCCCGCACGGGCAATGGCTTCGCGGATGGCGACGGCGCCCAGTTCCACGGCGGGAACGCCGGACAGGCTGCCCTGGAAGCCGCCCATGGGAGTACGGGCGCCGCTGACGATGACGATCTCGGACATGAAACTACCTCTTCGCTCTTGTTGTACGAGCCCGCGTTTGACCGGCTGTGTGTCGGCAGAACTGCGTTGGAAGCAGGCCATACCCGGGCTCCGGGTAAGGGGCCGGTCGTGAACGACCGGGCGGGGTGGATTCTACCGCGTGACTGGATGTCGCCAAAGAGTCATCGACAAATCATTCTTTTGACTGATGAACGGACACGGGGAGGCCTCTAGAGTCGCAATCATCCTGATGTATTCCATCTAGAAATCCAGCCGTGAGAGTGTCCCGCCATGCTGAAAACCCGCGTCATCCCTGCTGCACAGAACGCCTACCAGTACCCGTTGCTGATCAAGAGCCTGCTGCTGTCGGGCAGCCGTTATGAAAAGGGCAGGGAAATCGTCTATCGCGACAGCGTGCGTTACACCTACGCCACCTTCAATGAGCGCGTGGCGCGGCTGGCCAACGTGCTGACCGAAGCCGGGGTCAAGGCTGGCGATACCGTGGCGGTGATGGACTGGGACAGCCATCGCTACCTGGAGTGCATGTTCGCCGTTCCGATGATCGGTGCGGTGCTGCACACCATCAACATCCGCCTTTCTCCGGACCAGATCCTCTACACCATGAACCACGCCGACGACCGCTTCGTGCTGGTCAACAGCGAGTTCGTGCCGCTCTACCTGGGCATCGCCAGCCAGCTGACCACGGTGGAGAAGACCCTGCTGATCACCGACGGCGCCGACAAGACCTGCGCGCTGCCCAATTGCGTGGGCGAATACGAGACCCTGCTGGCCACCGCCAGCCCGCGCTACGCCTTCCCCGATTTCGACGAGAACTCGGTGGCCACCACCTTCTATACCACCGGCACCACCGGTAACCCCAAGGGCGTGTACTTCACCCACCGCCAGCTGGTGCTGCACACCCTGGCGATGGCCTCGACCATCGGCAGCCTGGACAGCATCCGCCTGATGGGCACCGATGACGTCTACATGCCGATCACCCCGATGTTCCACGTCCACGCCTGGGGCGTGCCGTACGTGGCCACCATGCTGGGGGTGAAGCAGGTGTATCCGGGCCGTTACGAGCCGGAGCTGCTGTGCAAGCTGATCCGTGAGGAGAAGGTGACCTTCTCCCACTGCGTGCCGACCATCCTGCAGATGATGCTCAACGCCGCTGGCGCCAAGGACTACGACTTCGGTGGGCTGAAGATCATCATCGGCGGCAGCGCCCTGAACCACGCGCTCTACGACGCGGCCAAGGCCCGCGGCATCCAGCTGACCGCCGCCTACGGCATGTCCGAGACCTGCCCGCTGATTTCCTGCGGCTACCTCAACCAGGAACTGCGCGCCGGCAGCGAGGATGAGCGCACCACCTACCGGATCAAGGCGGGCGTGCCGGTGCCGATGGTAGAGGCGGCGATCATGGACGAGCATGGCCAGTTCCTTCCGGCCGACGGTGAATCCCAGGGTGAGCTGGTGCTGCGCGCGCCCTGGCTGACCCAGGGCTATTTCCAGGAGCCGCAGAAGGGCGAGGAGCTCTGGGCCGGCGGCTGGATGCACACCGGCGACGTGGCGACCCTCGACGGCATGGGCTTCATCGACATCCGCGACCGCATCAAGGATGTGATCAAGACCGGCGGCGAGTGGCTGTCCTCACTGGAGCTGGAAGACCTGATCAGCCGTCACCCGGCGGTGCGCGAAGTCGCGGTGGTGGGGGTGCCCGACCCGCAATGGGGCGAGCGGCCGTTCGCCCTGCTGGTGATGCGCGAAGGCCAGTCGCTGGACGCCAAGGGACTCAAGGAGCACCTCAAGCCTTTCGTCGAGCAGGGGAACATCAACAAGTGGGCGATTCCGTCCCAGATCGCCGTTGTTACTGAAGTTCCCAAGACCAGCGTCGGCAAGCTCGACAAGAAGCGTATCCGGGTAGACATCGCCCAATGGCAGGAGGCTGGCAGCGCCTTTCTCTCCACGGTTTGAGCGACGACCGGTTGGTCAGTGCGTGAAGCATCCGTGCCAAGCAAGCGCTTGGCGCGGCGCGGGCCAGTGATGACGCCGTCTCTGGCCCGCGCGACTGTCTAGTCAGGGACTTCGTAGGAGAAATCACACTTTAGAGGGATCAAGCTGTGTAACGCCGCCGATATAGTCGCCGCTACTCATAACAAAAAACACATGGAGTAGCGTCGATGAAAACCTTGCAACATATCTGGCGACTGGCGCGTTTGCCGCTGGCCGTCAGCCTGGCTTCTACGCTGGCGACACCCGCTTCCGCCGTCACCTTCAACATCGGGGAAATCGAAGGTTCGTTCGACTCGTCGCTGTCCGTGGGGGCCAGCTGGTCGACGCAGAATCCGAACAAGAACCTCATCGGCGTCAACAACGGCGGCAAGGGTCTGTCGCAGACCTCCGACGACGGCCACCTGAACTACAAGGCCGGCGAAACCTTCTCGAAGATCTTCAAGGGCATCCACGACCTCGAGCTGAAATACCAGGACACCGGCATCTTCCTGCGCGGCAAGTACTGGTACGACTTCGAACAGAAGGACGAGAACACCGACTTCAAGCCGCTCAGCGACGACGGCCGCAAGGAAGCCGCCAAGGCCTCCGGTTCCGAACTGCTCGACGCCTTCATCTACCACAACTACACCATCGCCGAACTGCCGGGCACAGTGCGCCTGGGCAAGCAGGTGGTGAACTGGGGTGAAAGTACCTTCATCCAGAACGGTATCAGCGTGATCAACCCGTTCGACGTGACCGCCTTCCGCCGTCCGGGCTCCGAGATCAAGGAAGCCCTGGTGCCGGTGAACATGTTCTACATGTCGCAGAACCTCACCGATAACCTCTCCGCCGAAGGTTTCTACCAGTTGGAGTGGGACCAGACGGTGGTCGACAACTGCGGCACCTTCTTCTCCCAGCCGGACGTGGTCGCTGATGGCTGTAACCAGAACCTCGCGGTGCTGACCAACAACCCCAACTCGATCCGCACCCTGAACAGCCTGCTCGGCCCGAACCTGGCGGTGACCCCGTCGCCGTGGAACGAAGGTATCGTGGTCCAGCGCGGTCCGGACCGTGATGCCCGCGACAGCGGTCAGTACGGCCTGTCCATGAAGTACTTCGCCGACACCGTGAATACCGAGTTCGGCGGCTACTACATGAACTATCACAGCCGTCTGCCGATCTTCAGCGGTCGTGGCGCCGATGCCTCCAAGGTGCAGCAGATCAACCAACTGATCACCAACATCGCCGCCATCAGCCCGTCCCTGGCGGCGCAGGCCGGTGCAGCGGCCATGGCCGGTAACTCCAGCTACTTTATCGAGTATCCGGAAGACATCCACCTGTACGGCCTGAGCTTCTCCACCACGCTGCCCACCGGCACCGCCTGGCAGGGCGAGATCAGCTACCGTCCGAACGCTCCGGTACAGCTGAACACCACCGATATCCTCTATTCCGGCCTGGACCCGGTGGCCATCGGCGGCAACCACATCTACAACAACGCCTCGGTGCTGACCGGCAGTGCCGGTGAAGACCTGCACGGCTACCGCCGCAAGGAAATCACCCAGCTGCAGACCACCTTCACCCACTTCTTCGACCAGGTCATGGGCGCCGAGCGTCTGACCATGGTGGGCGAGGTCGGCTGGACCCACGTCGGCGGCCTGGAAAGCCAGAGCAAGGCGCGTTATGGCCGTGACCCGGTGTTCGGCCCTGGCCCGCTGGCCGGCACCCTCAACGGCGCGCCGACCTGCGAAGCCCTGAACATCTCCACCCTGGGCGCCACCAACGTCCCCAACGTCAGCCGCAACTGCGAAAGCGAAGGTTTCACCACCGCCGACTCCTGGGGCTACCGCGCCCGGGCGATCTGGGACTACAACGACGTCTTCGCCGGGGTGAACCTCAAGCCCAACGTGGCCTGGCAGCATGACGTGAGCGGCTACTCGCCCGGCCCGGGCGGCAACTTCGAAGAAGGCCGCAAGGCGGTCAGCATGGGCGTCGACGCCGACTACCTGAACACCTACACCGCGAGCCTGGCCTACACCACCTACTTCGACGGCAAGTACTCCACCGTCGATGATCGCGACTTCGTCAGCCTCAGCTTCGGGGTGAACTTCTAAACCGGTCGTTCAACCGGTATCCGGCCCGCTCCCGCAGCGGGCCATCCGCCGGTCGGTTGAACCGGCCGGCGGTGCAGCAGATACAACCCGCGACCCGTCCCGCAAGGGGTGGCCACCGCGGAGGGCACAGACTCAACGAGGACGATAAACGAATGAGAACAACAAAGATCCTGCTGCACACCGGAGCCCTCGCGCTCAGCCTGCTCGCCACCCAGGTGATGGCGGCTGTCTCCGCCGACGAAGCGGCCAAGCTCGGCTCCACCCTGACCCCGATGGGCGCGGAAAAGGCCGGCAACGCCGACGGCAGTATCCCGGCCTGGACCGGAGGCCTGGCGAAGAACGCAGGCTCCGCCGACAGCAAGGGCTTCCTCTCCGACCCGTTCGCCAGCGAGAAGCCGCTGTTCACCATCACCGCGCAGAACATGGAGCAGTACAAGGCCAAGCTGACCCCCGGCCAGCAGGCCATGTTCAAGCGCTACCCCGACACCTACAAGATGCCGGTGTACACCTCGCACCGTACCGCCACCGTGCCGGACAGCGTGCTGGCGGCGACCAAGAAGAACGCCACCACCACCACTCTGGTGCAGGGCGGCAACGGCCTGCAGAACTTCCAGACCGCCAACCCCTTCCCGATTCCGAAGGATGGCCTGGAGGTCATCTGGAACCACATCACCCGCTACCGTGGCGGCCACGTGCGTCGTCTGGTGACCCAGGCCACCCCGCAGGTGAACGGCTCCTACTCGCTGGTGTACTTCCAGGACGAATTCGTCTTCCGCACCGACCTGAAGGACTACGACGCCAGCAAGCCGAGCAACGTGCTGTTCTACTTCAAGCAGCGCGTCACCGCGCCGGCACGCCTGGCCGGTAACGTCCTGCTGGTGCACGAGACCCTCGACCAGGTGAAGGAACCGCGCCTGGCCTGGCTGTACAACGCCGGCCAGCGCCGTGTACGCCGCGCTCCACAGGTGTCTTACGACGGCCCGGGTACCGCCGCCGACGGCCTGCGTACCTCCGACAACCTGGACATGTACAACGGCGCGCCGGACCGCTACGACTGGAAACTGGTGGGCAAGCAGGAGCTGTACATCCCGTACAACAACTACAAGCTCGACGATCCCAAGCTCAAGTACGCCGACATCATCAAGCCCGGCCACCTGAACCAGGACCTGACACGCTACGAACTGCACCGCGTGTGGCACGTGACCGCCACCCTGAAGCCGGGCGAGCGCCACATCTATGCCAAGCGTGACTTCTTCATCGACGAGGACACCTGGCAGGCCGTGGAGATCGACCACTACGACGGCCGTGGCACCCTGTGGCGCGTGGCCGAGGCGTTCAACCAGTACTACTACAACTACCAGGTACCGTGGTACACCGCCGAAACCCTGTATGACCTGCTGTCCGGTCGCTACCTGGTGCTGGGTCTGAAGAACGAGGAGAAATCTGCCTACGACTTCAACTACAGCGCTTCGGAAAGCGACTTCACCCCGGCAGCGCTGCGCCAGGAAGGCGTTCGCTGATCCCCCGATCCCCACGGGTGGTTCCGCGGTGAGAAAAGACCGGCCCTCGGGCCGGTTTTTTTATGGGCGGTCATCTGTCAGATGAATTAGAGGGCGGAATGTCGGAAGACTTCTGGTCATCTTGTGGGCAACGGTAACAAAATCGGCTTCAAATACCGCTCGCGAGCGGCTAGGCTGCGTCCACATAGAGACAAGAGCTAGAGCAAGAGCCAGGCTGATGACCGACTTCTCGACTCTGCCAAGACTGACCGAGGTTCCCGCCAGCACAGGGGGCAGCCGATTCTTCCGGCCGCCGCTGCCGCATGGCCACGTTTCGCGCTCGCGGTTGTGCGAACGCATGGCCTCCGGGCTTGCGGGACGGCTGATTCTGGTGTCTGCGCCGGCGGGGTTCGGCAAGAGCTCACTGGCCATCGAGTTCTGTCAGACGCTGGAAAGCCAATGGCGCAGTCTGTGGCTGGGGCTCAGTGCCAGGGACAGCGATCCGGGGCGTTTCCTTGAACGCCTGCTCGAAGGCTTGCGCCTGCATTTCCCCATGTTGGGCGAAGAGGCGCTGGGCATCCTGAAGATGCGCCAGCGGCATCAGCCGTTCGCCTTCGAAGCCTGGCTCGACGACCTGCTCGACGAGCTGGTGGACAGCCTGAGCGTCGATCGGCCGCTGCTGCTGGTGCTCGACGACTACCACCTGGCCCAGGGCGCGGTACTCGACCGTTGCCTGCAGTTCCTCCTCAATCATCAGCCTCCCGGCCTGGTGCTGCTGGTCACCAGCCGCCAGCGTCCCGACTGGCACCTGGCGCGCCTGCGCCTGTCCCGGCAACTGCTGGAGTTCAGCGAACAGGACCTGCGCCTGACCGCCGAGGAAACCGCGCGGCTGATGTCCGCCAACGGCGCCCAGCTGGACGACAACGCCCTGGATAACCTGGTCGAACGCAGCGAGGGCTGGATCGCCGGCCTGCGTCTGTGGCTGCTGGCCCACGGCGACGAGTTGGCGGCGAAGGTGCCCGATCTGTCGGTACATGGCGCCGAGGAGCTGATCCGCGATTACCTGCTGGAAGAAGTGATCGACAAGCAGTCGCCGGAGGTGCAGGTCTTCCTCTACCAGACCGCGCGCTTCGAGCGCTTCTCCGCCGAGCTCTGCGACGCCCTGCGCGACACCCACGACAGTGCCTCGATCCTGCGCCACCTGCAGCAGCACCAGGTGTTCCTGGTCCCGCTGGACGAGCAGGGCCAGTGGTTCCGCTATCACCACCTGTTCTCCGACCTGTTGCTGGCGCGCCCGCTGCCCGGCTCCGGTCCTTCGGCGGCGGCACTGCATCTGCGCGCCTGCCGTTGGTTCAGCGCCCAGGGGCTGTTCGACGACGCGGTGGAACAGGCCTTGCGCGCCGGCCACCCGGAAGTGGCGGCGAACCTGGTGCAGAGCCTGTCCGAGGAACAACTGCTGGCCGAGCAGAACGTTGCCACCCTGCTGCGCTGGAAGATGGACCTGCCCGATAGCCTGCTGGCCAGCACCCCGCGTCTGATCGTGCTGTACAGCTGGGCCTTGGCGCTGGCCTGTCAACTGGATGCGGCCGAGGAACTGGCGCTGCAACTGTCGCGCTTCCTGCCGGCAGCCGACGCGGTCACCCAGCGCGACCTGATGGCCCAGTGGCAGGCGTTGGCCGGCGTGGTGGCCCGTGGCCGCGGCGACATCGCGACCGCCGAGCGACACTGCGAAGAGGCCCTGCAAGGGCTCGGACCGGAGCGTTTCGGCCCGCGCCTGCTGTGCCTGTCGACCCTGAGCAACCTGGCCATCGTCCGCGACGACCTGTGGCGTGCGCGCAGCCTGAACCGCGATGCCCTGGAGCTGGCGCAGCGTTTCGGCAATCCGCTGTTCGAGGCCATGGTGCATTACGACCGTGCCCGCGTCCTGCAGGCCCGCGGCGAAGTGCTGCGTGCCGAAGAGGAGGTGCGCCAGGGGCTGGCGCGGCTGTCCAGTCTGTCGGGGCAGCGCCGCTACGCCGTGCGCGGGCGGCTGATGCTCTACCAGGGCTATCTGCGCAGCCTCGCGCTGCAGCCGGACGAGGCGCGCAAGCATCTCAAGGCCGGGATCGAAGAGGCGCGCGCCTGCCGGGATATCAGCCTGGTCATCGGTTTCTGCGTGCTGGCGAGCCTGGAGGGGCGGCTGGGCAACTACACCCGTGCCTTCGCTTATCTCGCCGAGGTCGAGCGGATGATGCATGTCTGGGATGTGCCGCCGGTCTACTACCTGTCGGCCATCACCCTGATCAAATGCGAGCTCTGGCTCGGCCAGGGCCAGACCGAACTGGCGGCGGCCTGGCTGGAGCGCCTGCGCGATACCTATACCGGCGCGGAGTCGGCCACGGCGCCGGAGTGTTCACCGCAGCTGCCGCGCAACGTCGAGATGCTCCAGGCGCTACTGGAGCGCCGCGATGGCCAGCCCGAGGCCGCCGAAGCGCGCTTGCGTGCGGTGGCCAGCGGCGCGCTCGAGGTTGGCGCTCAACTGCAGGCCCGGGTGGCGCAGGGGCAACTGCTCGCGCTGCTGTTGCAGGAAGGGCGCGAAGGCGAGGCGGAGCTGTTGCTGGAAGAGTGCCTGGGCGCCCTGGTGGGCGGCCTGGTGCTGCCGCTGCACGAGACACTGCTGCAGCAGCCGGACTGGTTGCGCGAGCAACTGGGCGTCCGCACCGTGACGGCCGAGCTGGAGGCGCTGCGCGAGCGCCTGCCGGCGGCGCCGGAACGCAGCGGGCAGGTCACGGAGTGCCTGAGTGGGCGCGAGCTGGCGGTACTGGAGCTGATCGCCCAGGGCTGTTCCAACCAGGAGATCAGCGATCGCCTGTTCATCTCCCTGCACACGGTCAAGAGCCACGCGCGACACATCAACGACAAGCTCGGCGTGGAACGCCGCACCCAGGCGGTGGCGCGGGCGAAGGAGATGGGGTTGTTGCGCTAGGGCGCCAGCGTAGCTTTCAGTTTGCGCGCTTCGGCGGATTGCGTTTCACCCAGGGAAACTCCGGCGGCAGTTGCAGGAGCGGACTCTGTCCGCGATCGGCCTGAGACTGCTCAGCGGGTGGGAAGTCATCGCGGACGGAGTCCGCTCCTACGTTGTTTTCTGGGTCCCCGCGTTCGCGGGGATGACGTGTGGAGTGGCGCATAGCACCGTCACTCCCGCGAACGCGGGAGCCCAGAAGACAGTTGCTCCTACGTAACCGACTCGTGTAGGAGCGGGCCGCTTTTTAGAAAGGCGATGTGGGCGCGCTCCTGCAGGTCAGTGAAACCTTCCCGGCCGGCGCCAGGCTCACATCGCCTTCTTCTTCTCCGGCTCCGCTGGCGCACTCAGATCCAGCCCCTTGGGCACCGCCTGTCCCTTCGCCGGAGCGGCCAGCTGCTTCTGCACGTCATCCTGGATTGCCTGCAGCACCGGCAGCAGATCGCGCATGTTGTCGCGCACTTCGGCGTAGGCATGTTTCTGCGCCAGTTCGTCGACGCGCATCAGCAACTGAGCGCGGACTTCCTGCGGCAGGTGGATGAAGAGTTCGGGCAACTGCTTGGCCAGCTCGGCGCTGTAGAGGACCAGGTCCTGGCGGTCGAACTGGGCCGTCAGGCCGAGATAGTCCAGTGCGCTGCTGGTGAGCATCGAGGCGGCGGCCTTGGCTTCCTGCATGCCTTGCAGGCGCACCGGGTTGCGCTGCTCGTTCTGCGCCAGGGTCATCCAGAACTCCACCGTCAGGTTGAACAGGATCGCCTGCTCGCGCAGCGAATAGCTCATCAAGCCCAGCGCCTCGGCGCCGTAGGGCTGCTTGGCGGCGCGGAAGTCGAAGTACAGGCGCATCAGCTCCTTGAGCTTGAACAGCACCTCGCGCGCCTCGCTCTGCCGCAGCTCCAGCGGGGCGTAGATGTTCAGCTGCGGGCGGAAGTTCTCCTCGCTGACCATGCGCTGGTAGATCGGCCCGGTGAACTCGCCGCTGCGCCGGGGCAGGCCGTTGGCCTGGGACTCGTCGATCTTCTTCAGTGCGTCGATCAGCACCTGGTAATCGGCGCTGGTCCAGGGGCGCTTGATGTCAGGGATCTTCTGGCCGAGGTAGTACAGGTCGGCGCTGAAGGCGGGGCGGCAGAGAACCAGCAAAAGGATGGCCAGCGGCCAGAGCAGACGGCGTGGTAGGTTCGGCACGAACGGGCTTTCCTTGCGCGGGGGGCGGTCGGCCTAGGTTAGCGAGGCCGGGGGCCGGCGTCATCCCGCGCCTTGGTTGGGTGAACGGGGAGGGGCGATGGAATCGGCAGCGGTCAGCGCGGTCTTCGAGGACCTCGGCGGTATCGGCGCGGTGGCGCGCCAGAGCGAGGGGCCGTTGGTGGGGCATCTGCAACGGGCCAACATCCAGTTGGCGAGCATCCCGGTATTCGTCGCCAAGGGGCTGGCCGATACCACGGTGAACGACCTGCTCGACGCCGCCAAGGTGTCGCGGCGCACCTTCTACAAGTACTTCCAGAGCAAGCTCGACGTGCTCGAAGGCATCTACCGCACGGCGGTGCAACTGCTGCTGATGCGCTTTCGCGAGATGCGCACCGACGCCGGCAGCACCGATGCCTGGCTGCGGGCGATGGTCGAGCGCTTCTTCGACTATCACCTGGCAGTGGGGCCGATCATCCGCCTGATGCACGAGGAGGCGCTGCGCGCCGACTCGCCCCTCGCTGCCCATCGGGCCGAAGCACACCGGGAGCTGCGGGCGCTGCTGGAAGAACGCTTCCAGGGCGAGGGTGTGGAGCATGCGGTGCTGACCTACCAGGCGCTGATCTGGGCGCTGGAGGCCACCTCGCTGGAGCTGCTGGGCAAGGGCGGCGAGACGCCGCTGGGCGAGGTCAAGCAGGTCATCGGCGACCTGTTGGTGACGACGCTCTGCTCACGCCCTACCTAGCTTCTGTACGAAAAGTGTCTGCGCATTGGTGATGCTTCGTTAAAAATCGATTCGGAAGCCGCTTGTGGCTAACGCACTTCAGTGCGGCCCCGAAGGGGCGAGCGGAGCGAGTCCTGCTCATTAACTGCAGTTAACTCCGCATCCTCACCGATTTGACTCGCTGGCGCTCGCCCTTCGGGCCAGCCTTCGGCTGTTACTCCCGATGGTCGTTGCGCCTCGCCTCACATTCGCTCGACGACTTTTCGTACAGAACCTAGGTTGGGCGCGGCGGCGAACGGGCTGTGGTGTGATCGGGATTCGAGAACAACAAGCACGGGAGTCACTCGTCCATGTCCGCCACCCTGTCTCTGCAACCGCCACTGGCCGAGGGCTTGGCCCGCTACGGTTTCGGCCCCCTGTCGCTGGCCGCGCTGAAGAGTCGCTACGCCGCGCCGGACACCGGTTCGCGCTTCATCAATGTCGACGGCTTCGACATTCATTACCGTGACGAAGGCAGCCGCGACAAGCCGGTGCTGGTGATGGTCCATGGTGTGATGGCCTCGCTGCACACCTGGGACGGCTGGGTTGCCGAGCTCTCCGAGCACTTCCGCATCATCCGCCTCGACGTGCCGGGCTTCGGCCTCACCGGCGGTGGTCGCGATCGTGAATACAGTGGCGAGCGCCTGGTGAAGGTGTTCGGCATGTTCCTCGACCGCCTGGACCTCAAGCAGGTCTCCATCGCCGGCAATTCCCTGGGCGGCTACATCGCCTGGAACTACGCGCTGGCCCAGTCGCACCGGGTGGAGCGGCTGATCCTGATCGACCCGGCCGGCTACTACATGCAGAAGGTTCCGCTGATGATCGCCAGCGCCGTGCTGCCGGGCGCCGGCATCCTGATGCCGATGTGGATGCCGCGTGCGCTGGTGGCCCAGGGCATCAAGGAAGTCTATGGCGATGCGCGCAAGATCAAGCCCGGCGTAATCGACCGCTACTACGAAATCAGCCGCCGTCCGGGTAACCGCCGGGCGATGATCGATATCTTCCGCGTGCTGGTGAAGGCCAATCGCGAGGAACTGACCGGCACCCCGACTCGGGTGGCGGAGCTCAAGGTGCCGACGATGCTGATGTGGGGCGAGCGCGACCGCTGGATTTCGCCGCGCCATGTGCCGATGTGGCAACGCGACGTGCCGGGGATCGAGGTGAAGGTCTATCCGGGCGTGGGACATATACCGATGGAGGAGATTCCCCAGGAGTCGGCGGCGGATGCGTTGCGCTTCCTGCATGCCTGAGGCGTAACCGTTCCAATGAGAAGCCCGGCCCTGTGCCGGGCTTTTCATTGGGCGTAGGAGCGGACTCCGTCCGCGAGCGCTCTCCACCGGCACGTCCGCCATCTGGGTGACGCCGATCGCGGATGAATCCGCTCCTACCCGAGCCCAGGCGCCGGAGCCGATCTGTAGGAGCGGGCCATGCCCGCGATCGCGCGCAGGGCGCGCTCCAACAGGGTTCTCCGCCCAGAAACAAAACCGCCCCGACAGCGCGGGGCGGTGTTCACAAGCGGCAAACCTGTCAGCCCGCGTGTGCCAGCGGCTGCGGGTCGTATTCCTTGCGCACCTCGTACAGCACATCGAGGTTGTTGTGCTGCCAGGGGTGGAAGTCGGACTTGAAGAAGTCCAGGTACTCGCGCAGCAACGGGCGGAACACGCCGTGCTTGCCCCAGGTCCACTTGATGCCGTCGCGCCAGACACGCCAGTTCCACAGCAGGCCGTCCACCTTGAGCATGTGCACCAGGCCGCGGAAGGTATCCAGCACGAAGAAGAAGGTCGCCATGCGCATCGCCCGGCGCAGCAGCTCGCGGCTGCCGCAGACCTGGTTGTAGACGTCGAAGGCCACCGCCTTGTGCTCGGTTTCCTCCAGCGCGTGCCAGCGCCACAGGCGCTGCATCACCGGGTCGGCGCCTGCCATGGTGCGCGGGTCGGTCAGCAGCCCGTTGGCCATGATCGCAGTGATGTGCTCCAGCGCGGCAGTCGCCGCCAGCTGGCGCTTGGCCGGGAATTTCTTCTGGGTGAAGCGGATCCGCGCCTGGGCGCGTTTCTCGATGGCGGTGACGTCGTAGCCCAGGTCGCGCAGGCGCTGGCTGTAGGTCAGGTGCTCACGGCTGTGGTGGCCTTCCTGGCCGATGAAGCCACGGATCTGTTCCTTGAGCACCGGGTCGGTGATCTGGTCGCGGAACTGCCGCACCGAGTCGATGAAGAAGCGCTCGCCGTCGGGGAAGAGCACCGACATGGCGTCGAACAGATGGGACTTGAAGGCGTCTCCACTATGCCAGTGACGCGGCAGCGGATCGGGCAGATCGAAGTCCATGTGCCGGGGCTTGATCTCCAGTCCTGCGGGGGTGGTGCTGGCCATGGCGGCTCCATTGTTGTGGTTATCCATGGTCAGTACTGTGGGCTTGTAGGGAAAGCGTCACAAGGTTATTGTCTGCCAACTTTCCGGTCATATCCGGCCAGCGGTCGACACAAGAAAAACGATGAAACAACCGCTCAACTTCACCGCCGAACTGGTGCCCGTCGCCTATGCGCAGGCGCTGCTCGATCTTGCCGAGGAACTGGGCGTGCCGCGCGCGCGCCTGTTCGAACTGGCCCGGGTGCGCCCCGAGGTGCTGCAGAGCCCCAACGGCCGCCTGTCCTTCATCGACTTCCATCAGCTCTCCAGTACCGCCCTGGCGCACTGCAACGAGCCGGCCTTCGGCCTGCTCCTGGGGCAGCGACTGAATGTCTCCACCCACGGCATCCTTGGCTATGCGGTGCTCTCCAGCGCCAACCTCGAACGCGCCATCGCCTTCGCCCTGAAGTACTACCGCGTGCTCGGTCTGGCCTACGACCTGGAGATGGTGGAGGACAACGGCGTCTCCTACCTGCGGGCCAGCGAGTCGATTCCCCTCGGCCCTACCAGTCGCTTCGCCGCCGAAGGTCTGATGACCAGCCTGTACACCATCGCCCGCTTCCTCGTCGGCGAACCGCTGCAGGGCGTCAGCGTCGGTTTTGGCCATTCCGCGCCGGCCTACGCCGCGCGTTACGCCGAGGTATTCGGCGGCGAGGTGCTGTTCGACCAGCCGTTCCACTTCATCGGCCTGCCCAGCGAGTACCTGGCGCGGCCCATGGCCCTGGCCAACCCGGCCACCGTGCAGATGTGCGAGCAACAGTGCGAGGCCCTGCTGGCCACCCTGGACGTGCAGGAAGGCCTGCTGACCCGCATCCGCCGCCTGCTGCTGGCGCGCCCCGGCGAGTTTCCGGACCTTGAGGTCGTGGCCGGCGAGCTGCACACCAGCGGTCGAAGCTTGCGTCGACATCTTTCGAACCTGGGCACGACCTACCAGGAAGTGCTCGACGACGTGCGCAAGCGCCTGGCCCTGCAATACCTCACCACCACGCATCTGCCGCTCTACGAGATCGCGCTGCTGCTGGGTTTCAACGACCCGTCGAACTTCCGCCGCGCGTTCCGCAAGTGGACCGGAAAACTGCCCACGGACTACCGCCAGGCCGACTGAACCATCGAATCGGAGCGGCGACTCGCCAGGACGCGGCGGAATCGGCGAAACTGTCCGCCGCATTTTTCCGCAACCGAGCGAGTCTTCGATGAGCGAACAGCCTGCCCTGATCCGCGAAACCTTCCCCGTCGGCCCGTTGCAGTGCAACTGCACCATCATCGGCGACCCGCTGACGAAGAAGGCCATCGTCGTCGATCCGGGCGGCGATCACGAACTCATCCTGCAGCGCCTCGACGCGCTGGGGCTGAAGGTGGTCAGCATCATCCACACCCATGCGCACCTGGATCACTTCCTCGCGTCCGGGCAGATGAAGGAAAAGACCGGCGCCACCCTGCACCTGCACAAGGACGACCAGTTCCTCTGGGACAACCTGGAGATGCAGTGCCGCATGTTCGGCGTGCCCTATACGCCGGTGCCGTCGCCGGACCAGTGGCTGGCGGACGATGAGGAGCTGGCCTGCGGCTGCGGCGTGGCGCTGCACACCCCGGGGCATACGCCGGGCTCCATGAGCTTCTGGTTCCCTAAGGACAAGCTGCTGATCGCCGGCGACACCCTGTTCCGCCGCAGCATCGGTCGCACCGACCTGTGGGGCGGCGACTACGACACGATCGAACGCTCCATCCGCCAACGCCTGTATTCGCTGGACGAGGAGGCGACCGTGGTGACTGGCCATGGCCCGGATACCTGCCTGGGCGACGAGATGCGGGAAAACCCGTTCATTCGGGCCTGACGGCGCGCTTTTCAGAAAAATGGAATTTTTCCGTCGGTGTATGATCTAAGCACCGCCCAATTGGGCGATATTCGTTATCAAGGAGTCTTCCTTCATGTTCACTGCTCGTAGTCTGTCCATGGTTGCGGCCGCCACCGTCCTCGCTCTCATGGCCGGTTGCGCCTCCCAGAATCCGTATGACCCCAACACCCAGGCCCCGCCGCCCGAGGGTGGCATGAGCAAGACTGCCAAGTATGGTGCTCTGGGTGCGCTGGCCGGCGCCGTCGCCGGTGCCGCGATCAACCACGACAACCGTGGCAAGGGCGCGATGATCGGCGCTGCCGCCATCGGTGCCGCCGCCGCGGGCTACGGCTACTACGCCGACAAGCAGGAAGCCAAGCTGCGCCAGCAGATGCAGGGCACCGGCGTACAGGTCGAGCGCCAGGGCGATGACATCAAGCTGATCATGCCGGGCAACATCACCTTCGCCACTGATTCGGCGAACATCGCGCAGTCCTTCTACACCCCCCTGAACAACCTGGCTGGCTCCTTCAAGGAGTTCAACCAGAACAGCATCGAGATCGTCGGCTACACCGACAGCACTGGCAGCCGCCAGCACAACATGGACCTGTCCCAGCGCCGTGCGCAGTCCGTGGCCGCCTACCTGACCTCCCAGGGCGTCGACGCTTCCCGCGTGAGCACCCGTGGCATGGGTCCGGACCAGCCGGTCGCGTCCAACGCCGACGCCAACGGCCGCGCGCAGAACCGCCGCGTGGAAGTGAACCTGAAGGCCCTGCCGGGTGCGCAAACCCAGCAGTACCAGCAGTAAGCACCGCCCATGAAAAAGCCCGCCGATTGGCGGGCTTTTTCATGGGCGTCTGTTTTTGGGTCCCCGCGTTCGCGGGGATGACGGGATAAACCTGGGCGTCATTCCCGCGAACGCGGGAACCCAGCACCGTAGGGCGTACTTATCGTCGGTGCCATGGCCACGCTCGGAGTGCCCAGCCGGCAAGGTCAATCGGCGTATAACGTCGAACGTTATGCGCCCTAAGCTCCTACCGGTGCCCAGCAAGTTCTGCCCATGAAAAAGCCCGCCAAATGGCGGGCTTTTTCATGGGCGTCTGTTTTGGGGTCCCCGCATTCGCGGGGATGACGCGACAATCCAGAGTGTCATTCCCGCGAACGCGGGAATCCAGTAAACCGTGTCAGGCCCTGGCCGCCGGAAACTCCCGATGCAACTGCGCCAGCAACTGATCCTTGCTTTCCCACAGCTGATTCACCCACAGCTGGAACTCGGCGCGGTAGCCCTCGTCCTGGTCGTAGCTCTTGCCGACGAACTGGCGCGGGATTTCCAGCTCCTCGAAACGCACCACCACTTCGCGCAGCTTGCCCGAGAGCAGGCACCAGAAGGTCGGGCGGCCGTCGGGGTAGTGGATGGTGACGTTCACCAGGGTGCGCAACTGCTCGCCCATCGCGTCGAGGACGAAGGCGATGCCGCCGGCCTTGGGCCTTTGGGGCTCTCCTGAAATAAGGGGCGAAGGTGTAAGCTCTATTCAGGCTAGGGCAGTGGTGTAGCAGCCTCGAATGTGAATAGCCCGCTTGCTGCGGCAACACCAATGGCATGTTGCCGGCTCACCGAGCCGAGCTTGCGTTGGGCATTAAGTAAGTGAAAGTCGATAGTTCGTTCGGAGCAGGTAAGGATATGGCTCATCTCCCAGGTCGTCTTGCCAGCACTGGCCCAGTAAAGGCACTCCAATTCCTTCGGCGTTAGGTCCTGGCGCACTGGAATAGAGGTACGCAGTTGGTGGCACATTCCGGCCAGAAGATAGGGCACGAGCATAAACAACTGACTTATCGCAAGGAGGGAATAGACTTCTTGCTCCGCGGCATCGCTGTCATCAAAAGCCACGCTCAGGGTCCCCCTGAAAAGTTCGTAGCGTAGCGGTATGCTCAGACCGCTGCGCAGCCCGTATTGTTCGCGTTGCTCCCAGAAGCGCCTTGAGCGACCACGTGCCCGTCGCCGTTCGGTGGCCCAGAAAATTGGTACCAGCTCCCGGCGGCAATGCTTGATGATGGGATCAATTTCGATGAGTCCAGCGCTACAGTAATGCTCCAGCCAGTTCCTGGGGAAGTTTGTCATGACGCCCTTTAATGGGTTTGCGGCGTCTAAACGTGCGGGACCAAAGCTCACTAAGTAGCTGGCGAAACCTAGTTTGCGCAGTATTTTTTTAAGCAATCGCTCCCAATCGCAGCGGTTGATATCTTTGGTAAGGCTCATGAAGATAGCCAATGGCGCAGACACCTCTGCCTGCTTGTGAGCAAAAAACGATGCGTTGTGTTTGCCCATAAACATTTCGCCCATGATTTGATCAGACAGCCCTCGGTAGGGTGCACTGCACCAGACACCGTTATGCTATGCAGGTGAGTTCAGGTACTGATTAATGAAGCTGCGGAACAGGTCTAGACCGCTTTCCGTAAGGATGCTTTCAGGGTGGTACTGAACCCCTTCTATGGGCAGTGTGCGATGGCGAATTCCCATAATGTAACCATCGTCAGTGGATCTGGAGGTCACTTCTAGGCATTCGGGCAGGCCGAGGTCTTCGATCATCAGAGAGTGATAGCGCGTAGCCTTGATCGAGCGCCCATAGGTATGGGCATACACACCCTTGCCATCGTTTTCTATTTCACTCACCTTGCCATGCATGACATGCCGCGCGCGGCATACCCGAGCACCGTATGCTAGACCCAGGGCTTGATGTCCAAGGCAGACGCCGAGTAGCGGAAGACGTCCCTCAAAATGCCTAATAAGCTCGATATAGCCGACATCCGCTGGGTGACCAGGGCCTGGGCCCAGTACGCAGAAGTCCGGCGCGAACGCCTCGATCCGGTGGATGAGGTCAGGCTGATCATGACGCTCGACGCGGGCTTCCAATCCGAGTTGCTCAAGGTATTGGCTGATGATAAAGACAAAGCTGTCGTAGGCATCAATTAAATGGACTTTCATAGCCCGATCTCCTTGCCGGTCACCGCGCGGTAAACTGACCCCATCTTGTAGAGTGTTTCTTTCCACTCCATTTCGGGCGTCGAGTCGGCCACAACACCAGCGGATGCACGCAGGTAATAGGTACCGTTGTTATGGACGGTAGAACGAATGCACAAGGCCGTATTCACGTTACCATCGAAGCCAATCAGGCCGATTGCGCCTGCATAGATTCCACGTCGGTTACTTTCCATAGCTTCGATCAGTTCCATTGCCCTGACCTTGGGCGCTCCTGACATGGTTCCGGCCGGGAAAGACGCTTTGATCACGTCGTAGGCATCCAGATCAGGGCGCAGCAACCCGCGAACATTCGAGACCATGTGGTAAAGGTGCGAATACTCTTCCACAAGCATGAATTCATCTACCTCCAGAGTTCCTGCCTGGCACACTCGGCCTATGTCATTGCGGCACAAGTCGATGAGCATTAGGTGCTCCGCTCGTTCCTTCTCCGAGCGCGTCAACTCTAATACCAGCTCAGTCGGTGCGACCCCAGGTTTCTTACCCACGGTCCCCGCAATTGGGCGCATCTCGATCAGGTCGTTCTTGATCCTGACGAAAAGCTCGGGACTTGCGCCTATCAAGTCAATTCCGCCTATATGTGCCAAGTACATGTAGGGGGACGGGTTGCGCATGCGCAGGCTTTTGTAGACGTCGAATGGAGCGACCTGGGAACGAATGCAGATCTCATGGCCCAGTTGAATCTGGTACACATCTCCTGCTCGTATGTGCTCCATGGCAACTTCCACCCGTTGATTGAACTGTTCTGGTGTAACCGTACGAGTTTCTTCGAACAGCTGCGGGTAATGGGGTTGTTCCTGTGCACTATCGGGCGCAGGAGCGTGTAGGAACGGATAGTCCTCTAAGCCACGAGTTTTCCAGAGTGGGTGGTTGTTGATCAGAGTTTCCACCACACCATTGCTATGGAAGTAGACCAGCGTCTGATAGACCGACAAAGCAATGAGCGGGTACTCGTGGGCTTGCTCGGCCAGGTTTGGTAGGCGCTCGATCAACCGAACGCTGTCGTACGAGAAGTAGCCAAAATAGGCAAGGCTCTGAGGCGCAATCGGGGCAGGCTGGAACAGGTCTTGGATGTGGCGTAACAGGTCCCAGGCCGCTTCACGGTCATGCAATTCGATCTGCAAGTCGGGCCCGATATCCATTCCGTGTTGACGCAGGCAGGCGTATAGATGCTTGCAAAGGTCAGGCTGACCACGAAGATATGCCTGCCTTTCTTCGATGCACACTTCGAAAATTGGCTCCAGACCGATGATAGTCGCTCGTCGATCACGGCTCGGACCGGAAAGTGACTCAAGAATAAATACCGATTCACGGCCTAATTGTTCAAGAGCATGTGCATAGATACCAAGTGCATCGGTTGTTCGACGCTCTTCATGTCGGAGAGTATCTATGCATAGTGTATTGTTTTTCATGGTAACTGCCATTTTTTGGAATTCGGTTTTGGCGCTATAAAAATTAATTAACGTAAAGTGTTTAAGCGCTTTGTGTGAGGTGAATTATTAATGCGTCTGCAATTGCGGGGGAACTACCGAACTTCGCCTGCTGCGACCAGAATATTCATATGGCCATGTAGCCGGCAGAGCTAAAGTGTGTATGAAAATTCGAGATAGGAAACGGCTGTCAGAAAACAGTCAATGGTGTTCGCTGTGTTAGCGAGGCCAATTGATATTTTTAAAAGTAGCCAATGTGGGGCCAAAAAATCTATTGGAATAGCTGTTCCAAGTTTGGGCGGAAAGACAATAGCAAATATTTGATATCCCGGTGGTGGCTAATCACTGTGGTGGGCGATCAATGAAGATCGCAACTACCAGCGTACCTATAGCGTGTCAATTAGTGCCCTATTTATTGCTAGCAGTGCTGTCAACGAGCAAAGCTAAAGGCTGGCAGTGCATAAACGATGCAGTCGAAATATGCAGTCCCGCGTTAACAAAAATTAAGCTCGTCCGCAACTGTTGGATCTGTCAGCTAGGTATCTGAAAGTTCAGAAACTAACGTAGATGTCGCTGAGTTGCAGTCTCAACAGGAGCGCTTGAGATGAAAGAGCAATTGAACGAATTCAAGAAACGATACGACCCGATTCACCACGCTTATTGGACGGATACACTCACCGACGCTGCCTTGGCTGAATGGCATCAACAGCAATTGCGTGTTGTGCTCGCTCACGTCAAGCACAGCTCACCTTTTTATGCCCGACACCTAGCCCAGGTTAACCCCGGTGATCTGACTCTGGACGACCTGACAGCCTTGCCATTCACTACTAAGGATGACTTGCGCGAAGCGGGTTTCGACATTCTGTCGGGGCCCTTGGAAGATGCGACTTTCTACTACGAGACAACCGGGACTACCGGTCCTGCGACGCCGTGCCCTCGGGATCGTATAGAAAGCCACGCTAGCAACCGTCAGTTGGCCATGGCTTACCAGGCTGTAATGGAAAAGCACTTCCCTGGTGAGAAAACCGTGGTCGGCATCATGGGGCCGACCGAGGTTCACTCCTTTGGCGATACCCTAGGCGATGTATGCACCCTGCTCGATTTATGCAACGCCAAACTATGGCCGCACTCCCCGGTCATTGGTTGGCCGAAGGCATTGCAATTGCTGAAGGACCTGCGCATTGGTGTGCTCGCTTCGGCGCCAGGTCTTTTGCTGGCCATGGCAAAGGAAGCTGAGCGGCAAGGATACAACCCACGCGAACAATTCAGCCTGCGTGTATTCATGATGAGTGGCGAGTTGTGTACGCCGGCGCTGAAAAACAACCTGTTCAGCCTCTGGGGGGGCGGAAGCCTACAACAGCCTGTATGGCTCGCAGGAGACGATGATCATCGCGGCTTGCAACGCCAGCGATCAGTTGGTGCCTCACCGTCTCAATTACCTCATCGAGGTACTAGACCCGATGACTGGGCAAAGCTTGGGGGCAACCGGTGAGGGTGAACTGTGCGTGACCATGCTAATACCCGGCAGTAAGCCCCTCATTCGTTATCGCACGGGCGACCTAGTATCGATCCAGTCACGCCCAGGATACCCGCAGTCCATGCGCCATATCATCAGGGTGGTTGGCCGCGTCAAGGATGCCGTGCAACTGAATGATCGAGCGTTTTCTGCTGCGCAGATCGAACAGGCATTGCTTGAGGGCGTCGAGCAGTGCTTGGGTTATCAGATTGTCCTCAGCCATGCCAACGAGCGCGATACTGTCATTGCCAAACTGGAAATGTCGCGCTTCTTCGAGGGCGACCGGGCGCGTTTGGTGCTGTTGATCAAAGAGCGGCTGCGCGAGCGCCTTGGGGTCGATGCCACCGTCATGGTTGTCGATGACCTAGCCGAGCATGTGAACCTTGGCAGTTGGTTCAGCTGGAAAGAGGCTCGCATCGTTGATCATCGCAAAGGATAGAGCCATGGGCCTGTCCGTAAGTGTGATCGATACCACCAGCGAACTTTTCGCAGCCGTCAGGCAGCTTCGGGCGCGCTACCTGGGGGAAAACCCAGCACAAGAAGACGATTACGAGCGCCGCGAAGGGCTACGTGATGCACTGTCCTACCATCTGATCTATCTGGATGACAATCGTGTGGTCGGCACGCTGCGAGTCACCCCGTTGGGGCATGGCTTCAGCTTCGTCGAGCGGGCGGTCGATGTGCATGCGCATTTTCCGATGCCGACCGATGCTTTCGACGCTAACCGCCTGGTACTGGATGAGTGCTATCGCGGCGGCCGCCACCTGCGAATGTTTCTTCTACAGGCTGCGATCTGGCTGAAGGCCAATACCCATTTGCGATTCATTTCGGCGCTCTGTCGCGGGCAGCTGGCTGCACTTTATATCGGGCTCGGCGGGCGGATGCTTATAGAAGAGGTCATATGGGCTCCACAGCAGGTAGAGCGCCGCTACAGCTTGGTGTACCTGGAACTCGAGCAAGTTTACAACACCGTGAAAGGAGGCAATTAAAATGCAAGCGTTCTTCAAGGAACTCGACACTATTGTCGAAGCTGGCTGGGCTCAGATCAAACAAGGCGACTACTGGAAGTTCAGTCTGGCCAATACCACGCCTGCAGCGCTTTACCAGCAAGTGATGTTGCAGGTGTATCACTACACCCGCTACAACTCGGTAAGCCAGGCTGCTTGTGCCTTCAGCGCCGACCCGAAGCAGACCACACTGCTTCGCTATGTTTACAAGCATGCGCTAGAAGAACTGGGCCACGAAAACATGGTCCTTCGGGATCTAGAGGCTGTGGGTCTATTGCCTCAGGAGATGCCGGCGCCATTGGCACCCACTCAGGCACTGATTGCTTTCCTCAACGATGTGGCAATCCGTAAGGGGCCAATCGCCCGCTTGGGGTATAGCTATTGGGCCGAGGATGTTTATGAACATATCCAGCCTGTGCTCCAACGCTTCCGCAAAGACCTGAACCTCAATGACGAGCAGATGACCTTCTTCGTTGCGCACTCGACCATCGACGAGAAGCACTTTGAGGAGGTTCGCCTGGCCATAGGGCGCGCCGCGAATACAGAGGAAGACCGTCAGCAGATCAAGGAAGTCGCCCGCGTTACCTTGTGGCTGACCGGGCAACTACTGGAGGAGGCGCTGCGTGCTTATCTGGTGGGCGAGGAGAGTTTGAGGGAGGCTTCCTGAATTATGAAGCTGGCCATCATTGTCGGATCAAGCCGGCCTTGTGGTGCCAGTGCACGGGTGGTGGCGCTTGTGCGCCACCACCTGGGCGAAGAGGCCAAGGTTGACGAAATATGGCTCAAGGATTACCGCATCGAATACTGCGATGCGGACAACGCCTGCTCCATGAAAGATTGCTCCATATCTGATGACGTTGCGCAATTGGTAGCGCGAATAGATCGCGCGGATGCGTTGCTCTACGTGCCTGTTATGCATGCCTATGGACTCAATAGCCGGTTTCAGGCGTTTCTCGAGCGAGTGGGCTATGGCTTCATGCGTCCCCGTCAACGCCCCATGCGCGACAAACTCGCCGCGATTGCCGTGGTCGGGCGTCGCTATGGCCATACGGCAGTCTTTTCGCAGGTCGTGCTCAATGTGCTTTTAAACAAGATGATCCTGATCGGCGCTGGTTTCCCGCCTTGCTTCCAGACCCAACTCGTACATGACCCAGAAGCCGAAGAGGCACTACGCGAAACTCTTGATCGGCTTATCGAACACTACCGTAGGCTCAATGCCAGTTGGCGTCCGCAGGGAAGGGCGCCAAAAGTTATACGCCCGATTCAATTTTCGAAAGGATGATCGCATGTCATTGAAAGACTCTATGCTTGCATTGCTGGTCGCCTTCCTTTGGGGCGCGCAGGTCACTGCGGTCAAGATCGGCGGCGCCGAGTTGCCACCTATACTCATGGTTGCCATGCGTTATGCCATCATGTCGCTGTTCCTTCTTCCTTTTCTGTGGCGTAGTCAGCGAGCGCAAATCATGCCGATGATGGCTATTGCCACAGTGACGGGCACGCTACATTTTGGGCTGTTGTACTGCGGTATCGCCCGAGTTGACGCCTCAACTTCAGCAATCATTTATCAGCTAGCTACACCATTCACGTTGATTCTGGCCTGCCTTTTGCTCGGCGAGACGCTGAAACTCAAAGTGGTTGCCGGCATCGCCTTGGCTTTTTGCGGGGTACTGGTACTGCTCGCCAGTGATGTGGCCAAGGCCACACTCACTGGAATGTTGCTAGTCGCATTGGCAGCCCTAGCATTTGCCATTGGGTCGGTACTGACCAAACGTATGGGACCGTTTGATCCGTTGGCGCTCAGCGCCTGGACAGCGATTGTCGCGGCGCCACAATTGTTGGTCTGGTCGCTGGTTCAGGAAGGTGAACAGTGGTCCACAGTAGTCAGTGTGAGCGCCCAAGCCTGGTGGGCCATGATCTACACCGCGCTGAGTGGTGGCCTACTGGGGTTTGGCCTCTGGTTCTGTTTGCTGGGGCGCAATCACATGCAACAGCTGACTCCTTATCTACTGCTGGTACCAGTATTTGCCATCGCTGTGAGCCAGATCCTACTCGCCGAAGGCCTGGGTCCACGCCTGTTACTAGGGGCTGCGTTGACGCTTCTAGGTGTCGCGCTCTGCCAGCTTCGCCTGCCAACGCCCAACATCCTGGCGGCCACAGGTAGCAAGGAGCAGGAGGAAAATCGATGAACATCGTTGATCGCTTGTTGCTTACCTCCATACGTAAAATCAATCGGTGGCGTTTTACCCTGAAACTACGGTGGCATGGCGGCCTTGCCTACTTGGAGAGTGCCCAACAAAACGGTCCAAGCTTAGTGCTGCTGCACGGCCTCGGGGCCAGTAAGGATCAATGGGGCCCTGATATATGTAAGCTCGCCCGCGAACACCATTGCCTGTTCATTGATTTACCAGGGCATGGCCAGTCCACTTACCAGGTCCAGCAGAGCCTTGGTCCACAGGCGATGCTTGCAGAACTTGAAACTCTGTTAGACCAACTGTCGGAACGCCCAATTGTTTTGATTGGCAGTTCTTTGGGAGGATGTGTGGCAGCGCTTTACGCTGCCAAGAAACCAGATCGGGTTGAACGCTTGATACTACTGGCACCGGCCGGGCTGGGCGAAGCGGTGCTTGGGAGCGCATTCCAAGCCAGCCTGCGGAAAGATCAGAATGGTGGCTTTGGCTACCGTACGGTTGAAGAAATGCAGCGCTTCTGGCGCTTGTTGTTCGTACAGCCGCCGCAGGCCGCTGGCCGGCTTGCAAGTGCACTGGCCGCGAGCGGCCGTGCCCGGTACGCAACTCTGCAGAAAGTGGTCGCTGATACTCGACACGAAGGGCTGGACTTGTTGATCGAGCAGTTGCCGAGCATCACCTGTAAAACACTGGTGATCTGGGGCAGTGACGACCAGGTGTTTTCTATCACTGCGTTGGCGCCGCTGCTGCGAGCACTACCTGATGCCTGCAGCCAAGTTATTGAAGGCACTGGACATGTACCTTATCTTGAGCGCGGCGACGAGGTCGTAGCAGCCATTACATGCTTCATTGGCGGGTCATCTGCTCTCGATATAGGCTGATGCTCGAGTAATTTTGAGTGATCATGGCCAGATTTGCCTTGCGTTTTGGGCGATTAAACGATCTCGCTTTTGGGATGCCGCCCATGAAAAAGCCCGCCGATTGGCGGGCTTTTTTTGTTTTGGGTCCCCGCGTTCGCGGGGATGACGCGACAATCCAGAGTGTCATTCCCGCGAACGCGGGAATCCAGTAAACCACCTCAGGCCCTGGCCGCCGGAAACTCCCGATGCAACTGCGCCAGCAACTGATCCTTGCTTTCCCACAGCTGATTCACCCACAGCTGGAACTCGGCGCGGTAGCCCTCGTCCTGGTCGTAGCTCTTGCCGACGAACTGGCGCGGGATTTCCAGCTCCTCGAAACGCACCACCACTTCGCGCAGCTTGCCCGACAGCAGGCACCAGAAGGTCGGGCGGCCGTCGGGGTAGTGGATGGTGACGTTCACCAGGGTGCGCAGCTGCTCGCCCATCGCGTCGAGGACGAAGGCGATGCCGCCGGCCTTGGGCTTGAGCAGGTGCTGGAAGGGTGAGTTCTGCTCGTCATGCTTGGCCGGGGTGAAGCGGGTGCCTTCGAGGAAGTTGAAGATCGACACCGGAATGCGGCTGAACTTGGCGCACGCCTTGCGCGTGGTTTCCAGGTCCTTGCCTTTCTTCTCCGGGTGCTTGGCGAGGTAGGCCTTGGTGTAGCGCTTCATGAAGGGGAAATCGAGCGCCCACCAGCACAGGCCGATGATCGGAACCCAGATCAGTTCCTGCTTGAGGAAGAAGCGCAGCAGCGGCACGCGGCGGTTGAGCTGGTATTGCAGGACCAGGATGTCGACCCAGCTCTGGTGGTTGCTGGTGACCAGGTAGGAGTGCCCGTACTCCAGGCCTTCCAGGCCCTTCACGTTCCAGCGGGTGTCGCGGACCAGGTTCATCCAGCCCTTGTTGCAGGCGATCCAGCTCTCGGCGATCAGGCTCATGATCTTGCTGCAGACGCTTTGCGCGGCGGCAAACGGCAACAGGATCTTCACCAGGGACATGCAGAGCAGCAACAAGGCCCAGCACAGCGTGCTGACGACCAGGATCAGGGTGGCGAGGATGCCGCGCAGGGTGGCAGGAAGGAAACTCAACATCGAGGATAGGTCCTTGTACGTGGGCGCCCGGTTCCACCGGGCGCGTGAAGCGTTCTCGGGCACATCCTCGTGCCGGGTTGTCAGCCGTCCTTGCCGCTGTCGGCCTGGATCGCGGTCAGTGCGATGGTGTAGACGATGTCGTCCACCAGCGCGCCGCGCGACAGGTCGTTCACCGGTTTGCGCAGGCCCTGCAGCATCGGTCCGATGCTGACGCAGTCGGCGCTGCGCTGGACCGCCTTGTAGGTGGTGTTCCCGGTGTTCAGATCGGGGAACACGAACACGTTGGCGCGTCCGGCCACCGGGCTGTCGGGCGCCTTCTGGCGGCCGACGCTGGCGATGGCGGCGGCATCATACTGCAAGGGGCCGTCAATCAACAGATCGGGGCGTTTTTCCCGCGCGATGCGTGTGGCTTCGCGTACTTTGTCGACATCTGCGCCCGTTCCGGAGTCGCCGGTGGAGTAGCTGATCATCGCCACCCGCGGGGTGATGCCGAAGGCCTGCGCGGAGTCGGCACTCTGCAGTGCGATCTCCGCCAGGTCACTGGCCGAAGGATCGGGATTCACCGCGCAATCGCCATAGACCACCACCTGGTCGGGCAGCAGCATGAAGAAGATCGAGGACACCAGGTTGTAGCCGGGCGCGGTCTTGATCAGCTGCAGCGCCGGGCGGATGGTATTGGCGGTGGTGTGGATGGCGCCGGAGACCAGGCCGTCCACCTCGTTCAGGGCGAGCATCATGGTGCCCAGCACCGTGTTGTCTTCCAGTTGCTGCTCGGCCATTGGCGCGTTCAGGCTCTTGCCCTTGCGCAGCTCGACCATGGGTTCGACGTAGCGGCTGCGCACCAGGTCCGGGTCGATGATCTCCAGGTCCTCGGGCAACACGATGCCGAGCATCTGCGCCACGGCCTGCACATCGTCGGGCTTGGCCAGCAGCACGCAGCGGGCGATGCCGCGCGCATGGCAGATCGAGGCGGCCTGCACGGTGCGCGGCTCGCTGCCCTCGGGCAGGACGATGCGCTTGCCGGCGCGGTTGGCGCGCTGGGTCAGCTGGTAGCGGAACACCGGCGGCGACAGGCGCAGTTCGTGGGGCGCGCCGCAGCGCTCCTTCAGCCATTCGAAGTCGATGTGCCCGGCGACGAACTCGGTGACGCGCTCGGCGCGTTCGCGGTCGTCCACCGGGATTTCCTTGTTCATCCGGGTCAGGTCGCCGGCGGTGTCGAAGGAGCCGGTCTTCACCGTCAGCACCGGCAGGCCACCCTGCAATGCACTGCGGCACAGCTCCATGATCCGTGCGTCCGGGGTCAGGCCCGAGCACAGCAGCAGGCCGGCCAGCGGCACGCCGTTCATGGCCGCAAGGCACGCGGCGAGGATGATGTCGTCGCGGTCGCCCGGCACCACCACCAGCACGCCGGGCTTGAGCAGGTGCACGGTATTCGGCGCCGAGGGAGCGCAGAGGATGATCTTCTGCACGCGGCGCTGTTCGTAGTCGCCAGCGTTGAGCACGCTGGCATCGAGCAGGTCGGCCACATCGCGGGTGCGCGGGGCGTTCATCTCGTCCTGCCAGGGAATGCAGCCGAGCAGGCGCACATCGCCGTCGCGCAGCAGCGGCGAATGTTCCTTCAGGCGCTCACCGAACAGCCGGGCGGCGGCCTCGGCGTCGCGCGGCGCGTCGTCACTCTCGCCGCCGCGCACCTTGTTCACGATCAGGCCGGCCAGGTTCGGGTCGCGCGGGCCGCCGAACAGCTGGGCGAGGATCTCGATGCGGTCGGACAGCTCCTTCACCGTCTCGTTGTCCGGTGCCGACACCAGGATCACCTCGGCGTCGACGCTGCGCGCCAGGTGGCCGTTGATGCGCGCGGCGTAGCTGGCGTGCTTGGTCGGCACCATGCCCTCGACGATCATCACGTCCTTGCCTTCCGCCGCCTGGTTGAACATGCCGACGATGTGCTCCAGCAGTTCGTCGAGCATGCCGTCGCCGAGCATGCGCTCGACCTTGGCCAGGGACAGCGGGGTAGGGGCCTCCAGGCCGTGGGTGCGGGCGACCAGCTCGCTGGAGCGCT
Source organism: Pseudomonas sp. SCB32 (assembly GCF_009189165.1). Taxonomy (NCBI): domain Bacteria; kingdom Pseudomonadati; phylum Pseudomonadota; class Gammaproteobacteria; order Pseudomonadales; family Pseudomonadaceae; genus Pseudomonas; species Pseudomonas sp. SCB32. The sequence goes on along the minus strand of NZ_CP045118.1, from coordinate 4,987,695 downwards.
CCGGGCCGTCGTCACCGGCGTGGGGCTGGGCGATGGGCTTGAAGAAACCGACTTTCAGGCCGGCGCGTTGCAGGGCGCGGATCAGGCCCAGGCTGGTGGACGTCAGGCCGACACCGAAACCGGTCGGCGCGAGGAAGAAGGTGTGCATCCGGGCTCCTTAAGCCGTGCGGGAAAGGGCGCTGCCCTTGTGGGGCAACACCTTTTAACAGGTTCTTCGAATCTTCAGTCGAGGACGGCCAGGGTGTCGAGTGCGATCTGCCGTTCCTCGTTGGTGGGGATCACCAGCACGCGGGGATGGCCGGGCAGGTGGATTGGGCCGCCGACGCCGCCCACACAGCGGGCGTTGGCTTCGCCGTCGAGTTCGAGATTGAGCACGTGCAGGTGCTTGACCGTCAGGTTGCGCACCAGCGCGGAGTTCTCGCCGATGCCGCCGGTGAAGATGATGCCGTCCAGGCGCGGCAGCGCACAGGTCAGCGAGGCCAGCGACTTGGCCAATCGGTAACAGAATACTTCGATGGCCAGCGCCGCGCTGGCGTGGCCCTGCTCGCGGGCGTGCTCCAGGGTGCGCATGTCGTTGGACAGCCCCGACAGGCCGAGCAGGCCGCTGTCGTGGTTGAGCATGTGGTCGATCTTTTCCAGGCTCCAGCCCAGGGTGCGCGCCAGGTGGCTGTGCAGGTTCGGGTCGACGTCGCCAGAGCGGGTGCCCATCATCAGGCCTTCCAGCGGGGTCAGCCCCATGCTGGTGTCGCGGCTCTGGCCGTTGGCGATGGCGCAGGTCGAGCTGCCGTTGCCCAGGTGCGCAGACAGCCAGTTGCTGTCGCCCACTGCCAGCCCGCTCAGCTCGGCAGCCATGTGGCTGACGTAGCGGTGGCTGGTGCCGTGGAAGCCGTAGCGGCGCACGTGCTGCTCGCGGTACAGCGGCTCGGGAATGGCGTAGCGGTAAGCACGCTCGGGCAGGCTCTGGTGGAAGGCGGTGTCGAACACGGCAATGTGCGGCAGGTCCGGGTAGAGCGCCATGGCGGCGTCGATGCCGAGCAGGTTGGCCGGGTTGTGCAGCGGCGCCAGTGGCGAGGTCTCGCGAATCGCGCCGAGCACTTCCTCATTCAGCCGCGAGGCCTGGGTGAAGCGTTCGCCGCCATGCACCACGCGGTGGCCGATGGAGTGCAGTTCGCCCTGGGCGGCCTCGCTCACCAGCGGCAACAGGCGGGCGAGGGCGGCCTTGTGGTCGCCGCCGGGTAGTTCCAGGGTCTGCGCCTGGGCATCGCCCTCGCCCTGCCAGCGCAGGCTGGCACCGGTGGAGCCGAGGCGCTCGGCCAGGCCGTGGAGGATGAAGTCGTCGCGCCCCTCTCGAACCAGGGCGAATTTGATCGAAGAACTGCCGCAGTTGATCACCAGGATGTTGCGTGCCGGCATGCCTACTCCTTGTTGCTGTTCTGTTCCTTGGCGCACCAGCCGCAGGGGAAGGGGCGGCCGATCTGCGCCTGACGTTGCTGCGGGTCGAGCACCCAGGGCCGGGACTGCCACGGCGGCTGGTGGCGCAGGTGCTGGGTATGGCCGCAGGACAAGACTGCCACCCACTGGCCGTCTTCATCCTGATGAAAGTCAAGCAGGCGCGGGGCGTCCGCGTGATCCCGTCTGTCCGTCTTCGGGTCGCATTCGGGGGCGTCGCAGCGTAAACTTGCGCGCTCAACTTCTATATCAGAAAGGTTTCGTACCATGCAGATCGCGGCCAACAAGGCGGTTTCCATCGACTATACCCTGACCAACGAAGCAGGTGAGGTCATCGACAGCTCCGCCGGCGGCGCTCCGCTGGTCTACCTGCACGGTGCCCACAACATCATCGCCGGCCTGGAAAAGGCCCTGGAAGGCAAGCAGGTTGGCGACGAGCTGGACGTTACCGTCGAGCCGGCCGATGCCTACGGCGAGTACAGCGCCGAGCTGGTCGCCACTCTGACCCGCGAAATGTTCGAAGGCGTGGACGAGCTGGAAGTCGGCATGCAGTTCCACGCGTCCGCTCCGGACGGCGGCATGCAGATCGTCACCATCCGCGACATCGACGGCGACGACGTCACCGTTGACGGCAACCACCCGCTGGCCGGCCAGCGCCTGAACTTCAAGGTGAAGGTGGTCGACGTGCGTGACGCTTCCGCTGAAGAAGTCGCCCACGGTCACGTCCATGGCGAAGGTGGTCACCACCACTGATCGCTTTCACCGGTCGAATTGCGACCGGGTGAAGCCATCATTGAGCTGCTACGCTCAACAGTGAAAGGCGCCTTCGGGCGCCTTTCTCATGCAACCAAGCCAGGGCATTTTTCCCACATCGATTGGGATTGCGCAGAAGACGGACGCGCTGTCCGCCCCTGCTGCGCGGGCACGCTGTGCCTACCTCTTCAAGGAGCAAGCAATGAGCGCTTTTCACGGTCTGACGCTGCAAGGTCTCGACGGCCAGGATCTGCCGCTGGCCCCGCTCAAGGGCAAGGTCGTGCTGGTGGTCAACGTCGCCTCGAAGTGCGGCCTGACTCCGCAGTACGCCGGTCTGGAGAAGCTCTACCAGCAATACAAGGATCAGGGTTTCGTGGTGCTCGGCCTGCCGTGCAACCAGTTCGCCGGGCAGGAGCCTGGCAACGAAGCCGAGATCCAGTCGTTCTGTTCGCTGAACTACGGGGTCAGTTTCCCGATGTCCTCCAAGCTGGACGTCAACGGTTCGGAACGCCATCCGCTGTACCGGCTGCTGGCCGGCGAGGGCGCCGAGTTCCCCGGCGACATCACCTGGAATTTCGAGAAGTTCCTGCTCGCCCCGGACGGTCGCGTGCTGGCGCGATTCAGCCCACGCACCGCGCCGGATGATCCCGCAGTGGTGCATGCCATCGAGAAGGCGCTGGGCGCCTGATCCTGTCCGGCGGGAGAGGGCGCTTGCGCCAATCCCGCCGGCGTTTCTCCCTACCGGCTTGTTCCGCGCCCTGCGCGGCGGCTAAATCGGTCGACTTGCCCGAGGAGTCCGCCATGAGCCGTTTCGTCGCCGAATCATCCTGCCTGCCGGCAACCCCCGATGCGTTGCGCGCGTTGATCGAACAACGCCGGGCGGTGCGGCGCTTCCTCGATGAGCCGGTGCCCGATGCGGTGCTGCGTGACTGCCTGGAACAAGCGGTGCTCGCGCCCAACGCCTGCAACCTGCAGCCCTGGAGCTTCCAGGTGATCCGCGATCCTGATCTGCGCCGACGGCTGGTGCCGGTGTGCCTGGGGCAGAACGCGGCGCGCACGGCGCCGGTAGTGATCGCCGTGCTGGCACGGCCGGATACCTGGCGCGAGTCCTGCGCGGCGATCCTCGATCAGTGGCCGGAGCCACAGGTGCCGGAGAAGGTGCGGGACTTCTATGAGCGCACCGCGCCCTTCCAGTACAACCAGGGCGTCTTTGGCTGGCGCGGGCTGTACAAGCGCGCGCTGTACTCGCTGGTCGGCCTGCGCCGCGCGCTGATGCGCCAGCCCAACAGTCACGCCGAGATGCGCCTGTGGGCGGTGAAGTCCACCGCGCTGGCGGCGCAGAACCTGATGCTCGCCCTGCAGAGCCACGGCTTCGCCACCTGCCCGATGGAGGGCTTCGACGAAGTGCGCTTGCGCAAGGTGCTTCAGATTCCCCGCCGCGCTGTGCCGATCATGCTGCTGGCGGTGGGCCGCGCCGCCGACAATGGCGTCTACAACCCGCGCCTGCGCTTCCCGCTGGAGCAGCGGGTCAGCTGGCAGTGACCGCATCGGGCCGCGTCAACACGCCCATGCGCCCGCCGCCGAACGACCAGTCGTCCGCCTCGCTGGTGGTGATCTGCACCATCACATCCTCGCTGGCTATCCCCAGGCGCTCGCCCAGCAGTGCGTTAAGGCGCTGGTAGAACACCTGCTTGGTCTGCGAATCGCGAGGGCGGCCGATGGTGATGGCGATCAGCACGAAGTCATCGCTGCGCGGTCCGCCGAGGTAGCCACGATCAAACACGAACTCTTCCGGCTCATGCGGGTGGATCATCACGAACTGATCGTTCGCCGGGACGTTGAAGGCGTCGTGCATGGCGTCGTAGACGGAGTTGGCCAGTTCGCGCAGGTAGTCGGGTTGCTTGCCTTTGCGCAGGGAGATGCGAACGGTGGGCATGATGCCGCTCCTCGGAGGGTGATTGACGAGCTCAGGCTAGCGCGGCAGTTTTGTTCGGAAAATCGGGAAATATTTCACTGATAGTTCAATAAAGCAGGATTGTTGAAATGGCCCGCATCAACTTCGACCTGGACGTGCTGCGTACCTTCGTCACCGGCATCGAGCTGGGCAGCTTTGCCCGTGCAGCGGATCGGCTGGGGCGCTCCACCTCGGCGGTCAGCGCGCAGTTGAAGAAGCTGGAGGAGCAGGCCGGCACGCCGGTGCTGCGCCGCGAAGGGCGCGGCATGGCGCTGACCGAAGCGGGCGAGACGCTGCTGGCCTACGCCCGCCGCCTGCTGGAATTGAACGACGAAGCGGCCGGCGCGCTGCGTGGCGGATCGCTGGGAGGTCGGGTGCGCCTGGGCCTGCAGGAAGACTTCGGCGAAACCCTGCTGCCCGCCGTGCTGGCCCGCTTCGCCCGCGCCCATCCGAAGGTGCGTATCGAGGTGCGTACGGCGCGCAACCGGCAACTGATCGAAGGCGTGCGCAACGGCGAGCTGGACCTGGCGCTGGCCTGGGAAACCGGTGAGCGTACGCCGCACATGGAGCGCGTCGGCGCGGTGCCGCAGTGCTGGATCGGCGCGCCTGGCATTCCATTCGTTCCCGGAGCGGAGCCGCTGCCGCTGGTCATGCTGGAGGTCCCGTGCCTGTTGCGCAGCGCGGCGACGGCTGCGTTGGACCGCGCCGGCATCGCCTGGCGCGTGGCCTTCACCAGTGCCGGGCTGTCCGGCATCTGGGCGGCGGTGGCGGCCGGGCTGGGCGTTGGCCTGCGCACGCCCATCGGCTTGCCGGCCAGCGTCGAGCGGCTCGATGCCGGGCGCTTCGGGCTGCCGGCCATGGCGCCGCTGGGGCTGTGCCTGCATCGCAGCGAAGCCGAGCCCGAAGCGGCGGTGGCGCGCTTGCGCGAGCTGCTCTGCGAAGGCGTCGCCGAACTGCTGGAAGACCCGGCCGTCCGCTGATCCACTTCTGAGGGAAAATCACCGCGATCAATGATGCTGGGAAAAGCGAGGCGACCGGTCATATTTTCGCTCCCCATGAACAGCATCCGACTCGACAAGCGTGACCTGATCCTCGCCAAGGGCTCCCTGGCGATGACCCGTTGCGGCTACCACGGCACCGGCGTGCAGGACATCGTCCAGGCCGCCGGCATCCCCAAGGGCTCCTTCTATCACTACTTCGAGAGCAAGGAAGATTTTGCCCTGCAGGCCCTGGAACATCTCTACGCACCGCGCCTGGCACGTTATGCCGAAGCCCTCGGCAACCCGGTGCTGGGGCCGCGTGCGCGCATCCTCACCTATTACCGCGAGCTGCTGGCGCACTTCTCCCGCCAGGAGAAGCTCGAGTTCCACTGCTTCATCGGCAGCCTCAGTTTCGAGATGGCCGAACTGTCGCCGGCCATCACCGAGCGGGTCGACGGCATCCTGCAGCAATCCATCGACACCCTGCGCGACTGCCTCGCCGACGCACAGCGCGCCGGTGAGCTGTCGGCCGCGGAGAACGTCGAACATTTGGCCGAGTTCATCGGCAACGCCTGGCAGGGCGTGCTGGCGCGGCTGAAGGTCAGCGCCTCGCTCAAGCCCCTGGAACGCTTCATCGAACGCCTGGAGTACCTGCTGCAGGCTTGATCCTTCTTCATCCCACACCCCTACACCAAACGACGAGACGACCGGTCGCCTGGCCGTCATGGAGACTTCAATGACCGCATCCGTAGACACCCTGTTCTCGCCCTTCCGCCTGGGCGGCCTGGAACTGCCCACGCGTATCGTGATGGCGCCGATGACCCGCAACTTCACCCCGGGCGGCGTGCCCCACGCCCAGGTCGTGGAGTACTACCGCCGTCGCGCTGCCGCCGGGGTCGGCCTGATCGTCACCGAAGGCACCACGGTCAACCACAAGGCCGCCAACGGCTACCCGAACGTGCCGCGCTTCCACGGCGAAGACGCCCTGGCCGGCTGGAAGCAGGTGGTCGATGCCGTGCACGCCGAAGGCGGCAAGATCGTCCCGCAGCTGTGGCACGTCGGCGCTGTGCGCCGCCTGGGCACCGAGCCGGACGCCAGCGTTCCGGGCTACGGCCCCAGCGGCAAGGTCAAGGACGGCACCGTGCTGGTCCATGAAATGACCAGGGAAGACATCCAGGACGTGATCGCCGCCTTCGCCCAGGCCGCCCGCGACGCCAAGGCCATCGGCATGGACGGCGTGGAGATCCACGGCGCCCACGGCTACCTGATCGACCAGTTCTTCTGGGACGGCAGCAATCAGCGCACCGACGAATACGGCGGCAGCCTGGCCAACCGTTCGCGCTTCGCCATTGAGCTGATCCGCGCCGTGCGCGAGGCCGTCGGCCCCGACTACCCGATCATCTTCCGCTTCTCCCAGTGGAAGCAGCAGGACTACAACGCCCGCCTGGTGCAGACCGCCGAGGAGCTGGAAGCCTTCCTCAAGCCGCTGTCGGATGCCGGCGTGGACATCTTCCACTGCTCCACTCGCCGCTTCTGGATTCCGGAATTCGAAGGTTCCGAGCTCAACCTGGCCGGCTGGACCCGCCAGCTCACCGGCAAGCCGACCATCACCGTGGGCAACGTCGGCCTGGATGGCAGCGAGTTCCTCGCCTTCTTCGGCAAGACGGACGAAGTGGCGCAACCGTCGGGCATCGATGGCCTGCTGGAGCGCCTGAACAAGGAAGAGTTCGACCTGGTTGCCGTTGGTCGCGCCCTGCTGGTCGACCCGGACTGGGCGGTGAAGGTACGTGACGGTCGCCTGGCCGACATCAAGCCGTTCAGCCGCGATGCGCTGATGTCGCTGGCCTGATTCGCGACGCGTTGATGTGAAAAAGCCCCTGGCGCCGATAGTGCCAGGGGCTTTCTTCTTGGTGCTCGAATGTCGCGGCAGTTGCTCTTCGTAGGAGCGGATTTTATCCGCGATCCGCCGGCAGGGCCGGCGTTTGGAGCATGCGGTCGGTTCCGGTATTTCCCCATGGCATCGGATTCCTGCGCTGCGGATTTCGCGAATAAGATCCGCTCCTACGGGAGCAGCGCTTCTCCGCGAACATTCCGTAAGCCGAACCCCATTGTAGGAGCGGGCCATGCCCGCGATCGCGCGCATGGCGCGCTCCTACAGTTCGTGTCCTCTGCCCAGTAATCTGCGTTCTGATTATGGCTCTACATAAATTGCATGAATGGTCTGAAAGCCCCGTCCTAGGCGTTTACAAATCTTTTCCGAGACCCTCCTTTCCGCTTGCTGACTTCACGGTCTGAAACGGGCATTGTATGACCGCGTTCACACAACAATAGGCCGGTATACGGCCATAGGAGTAAGCCATGCGGATCGGCTTGGTGGTCGATGCAACCTGTGACCTTCCCCCGGAATTTCTCGCGGCCAACAACATTCGCGTCCTGCCCATCGGCATCCGTGTGGGCGAGCGTCGCATCGTCGATGATCGCGACCCCGACACCACCCTCAAGTTCTACTCCCAGGACCTGCCCAAGGTCGGCCCCGAGGACGGCAGCGAGCCGCTGACGCCCACGCAGACCCACGACTGGTTCCTGGAACAACTGGTCACCGATTTCGATTACGTCATCTGCCTGACCGTCACCAGCCAGCGCAGCCCGATTTTCGAGCACGCGACCCAGGCGTCCTTCAGCCTGTTGCAGAGCTACAAGGAGCGTCGCACTGCCGCCGGCATCGCAGGGCCTTTCGCACTGCGGGTGATCGACAGCCAGACGGTGTTCGCCGGCCTTGCCGTGCTGGCCGCCGAAGGCGCGCGCCTGCTCGCCGAGGACCAGCACCCCAACGCCGTGCGCACCCGCCTGGAGCAGCTCAGCCAGCAGATGAACACCTTCCTGGTCGCCAGCGACCTTGGGCACATCCGCCGCCGTGGCTTCCAGAAGGGTGACCGCAGCAGCATCGGCGACCGCCTGCGGGGTGCCTTCCTCGGCATCGGTTCGATGCTCGACATGAAACCGGTGCTGAGCCTGGTGCAGGGCGAGGACAAGCCGGTGTCGGTATCGCCGAACTACGAGAAGTCCGCCGAGCGCCTGCTCAACTTCGCCCGCGCGAGGGTCGAGGCGGGCGAGCTGCTGGCGCCGCAGATGTGCCTGAGCTACGCCGGCGATCCTTCCGCGCTGCGCGACCTGCCGGGCTTCGCTGCGCTGGAATCGGCCTGCCAGGCCAGGGGCATTGCGGTGCACCTGGCGATGCTCAGCCCCACCGGCGGCATCAACCTGGGCGCGGGCGCCATGAGCCTGTCGTTCGCGGCGCAGCCGATACCCTTCGCCTGAGCCTCACTTGTGCAGGGAGGACCTTCCCACCGGCCCCAGGCCGGTAGAGGTCTTCCCTGACAGTGCCAGGCGGCAGGCTTCCTGCAGATAACTCTCGAAGCGCTCCACCACCGCGTCCCAGGCCTGATGGCTGGCGTGGTGGCGGGCGTTCAAACGCACCCGGCGCAAGCGCTCGGGATCTTCCAGCAGCCAGCTGGCCGCCTCGAAGAAGCCCTGGTTGTCGCCTGGGCTCGCCAGTGCACCGTTGTGCCCATGACGGATATGCTGCCCCGCTGCCGCCTGGTCGAAGGCCACCACGGCCAACCCCGAGGCCAGTGCCTCCAGCACCACGTTGCCGAAGGTCTCCGACAGGCTGGGGAAGAGGAACAGGTCGCCACTGGCGTAGTGCCGCGCCAGTTCCTCGCCGCGTTGCAGGCCGCAGAATACGGCTTCGGGCAGTTCCTTCTGCAGATGGACGCGTTGCGGGCCGTCGCCGACTATCACCAGGCGCAGCTTGCGCTGCGGGTGCGCCGCGCACAGCGCGCGGAAGCTGTTGCCCAGCAGCGAAAGGTTCTTCTCCGCCGCCAGTCGACCCACGTGCAGCACGGCAATGTCGCGCTCGCCCAGGGCCCATTCCCGGCGCAATGCGTCATCGCGCCGTCCGGGCTGGAACAGCTGGCTGTCGACCCCTCGCGAAAGCTGCGCGAGATGTTCGAAGCCACGCCGTTGCAGCTCCAGCGACTGGCTGACGCTGGGTACCAGGGTCTGCTGCGTGCGGTTGTGGAACCAGCGCAGGTACAGGGTCACCAGGCGCATCAGCGGACCGAAGCCATAGTGCGCGCTGTACTGCTGGAAGTTGGTGTGGAAGCCGCTGATCACCGGAATCCGCAGGCGCCGTGCGGCGCGCAGGGCAGCCAGGCCCAGTGGGCCTTCGGTGGCGATGTAGAGCACGTCCGGGCGCAGCCCGTTCCAGTGGCGCAGCAGCTTGTGCAGGCACGACTGGCCCCATTGCAGCCCCGGATAGCCCGGCAACGGCCAGCCCCGCGTCAGCACCAGCTCGGCATCGCTGTGACGGCCGCCGTCGATCTGCTGCCGTGGCCGCACCACCTGGATGTGATGGCCCAGGCGCAATAGCCCGGCGGCCAGCCGGCCGAGGGTGTTGGCGACGCCGTTGATTTCCGGCGGAAAGGTTTCGCTGATCAGCGCAATGCGCAGGGGAGTCGTGGTCATGAACGCAGTGTCACGACGCGCGGTGGCGCGCCGATGACGCGGCGATGATCGAAATATGACATCCGCCGGAGCGGCTGCCGGGCAGGGCTACAGGGCCTTTGCGCGGCCCTCGTGGAGCCGCAGCGGCTGAGTGGAAGCAGGCAGGTTGCTGCGTATGGCCACTGCGCGTTGCACCGTGGCATAACGGCAGGGCCGGGCCATGCCGCGCTGGGTGACCACCTCCATCAGCATGTCGATGTCGAGGGCTTGTTCGGCGACCAGTCGCCTGAGGCGCTCGTTTTCGTCTTCCAGCTGCTTGACCCGGCGAGCACCGGCAACCCCCATGCCATCGAACCTGCTCCGCCACCGGTTGAAGAGGGTATGCGAGATGCCGTGTTCCCGGCACAGGCTGGCCACGGGCTGTCCGGCATCGGCCGCCTTGAGGATCGCGATGATTTTTTCCTGGCTGAATCGGGCGTCATTCATGTGGGCTCCTGCTTCCACGTCCTGCCGTGCGGTGTCGAGCGATGAGTCATGCGGTGAACGAAGTTCCGGAAGGTCGGGTTTCAACCGACCTTCTGGAGCATGTCCGAGGCAATCTTCTCGGCCAGCATGATGACCGGCGCATTGAGGTTCGCCGATGGAATGGCAGGGAAGATGGAAGCGTCGACCACCCGCACGCGCTCAATGCCCATCACCCGTCCTTCCGAGTCGGTGACCTTGCCCATGCGCAAGGTGCACGAGGGGTGGTAATTGGATTCCGCCGTGGCCTTGGCCCAGGCCAGGATTTCCGCATCGCTGCGTGCGCTTGCGATATCCCCCGCTTCGCCCCGGAGGCGGCTTGCCATGGCCGATTGCCCCATGACCTCGCGTACCGTCTTGATTGCCGTGACGGCCAGTTTCTGGTCGTACTCGGTCGTCAGGTAATTGAACTGGAAGGCAGGCGACGCCATGGGGTCGGCCGAGCGCAGCCAGACTCGTCCCGTGCTGGTCGGGCGCTGGAGACTCAGCGAGCAGTGATAGCCGGGGCTGACGCGTATGGCGTCGTGGCCGAAGTAGGGGCGAAAGGCGACGCACTCCAGTTGGATATCCGGGCGGCCGGAACCATCGGTCGAAAGCATCGCGCCGGCTTCGAACAGATTGGAGGAGCCGAGGCCGCGGCGGGACAGCAGCCATTTTGCCCCGATCATCGGGCGCCGGTGCAGGGCCAGCTCCCGCGCCATCGAGTTCCGCTCATTGATGACGTCCCAGTCGACGACCAGCGCGGTATGGTCGGACAGTCCCCGGCCCACTTCCGGAAGATGGACCACGGACTTGATGCCCTGCTTTCGCAGCTCATCGGCGTCCCCTACGCCGGAGAGCATCAGGAGTTGCGGCGACATCAGGGCGCCTGCGCTGAGAATGACTTCCCGGCCGACAGGCACTCGATACTGGTTGCCGCGCCGGGTCGCTTCCACGGCCACGCAAGTCTTGCCGGAAAAGACCAGTCGCGTCACCCGCGTATGCAGCATGATGTCGAGATTCTTCATCGACTTCTGCCGCAGGTAGGCGTAGGACGCATTCATGCGCCGCCCCTTGCCGATATTGCGCTGGATGCGGTGCATCCCTTCCTGCTTCTCGCCATTCTGATCCGGGTTGAAGGCATATCCCGCTTGCTGGCCGGCAGCCAGGAAGGATTCGAACAAGGTGTTTTCGCAAGGCGATCTTTCCACGCTGATCGGGCCGGTGCCGCCTCGCCAGAAACTGGCGCCGTCCTCGAAGGATTCGGCCTTGCGGAAGAAGGGCAGAACATCCTGATAGCGCCACCCGCTGACGCCCAACTCCGACCAGTGATCGTAATCCTGCGCATTGCCGCGCATCCAGTTCATGCCATTCACCGAGGAGGAGCCACCCAGTGCGCGGCCGCGCGGTTCGTAGATCCCTTCGGGTTGATCGTCGGAGAACAGTTTCCAGTTGGTCCTGTTGCTGAGCAATGGCAGGCCCATGGCTCCCGGCATGATGATGCCCAGGTTGATATCCGAACCGCCGGCCTCGATCAGCAGTATTCTCAGCGAAGTCTTTTCGGCCAGCCGACCTGCCAGGGTGCTGCCAGCAGAGCCGGAACCAATGATTATGTAGTCATAGCCGTCCATTGCCGGTTCGGAAACGAAGTTGAGCATAATTCCACCAGAATCTTATTTGTTTTTGTACGCCTGAGGGATTGAGTGCCGTGGCGACTCATTACAGGTTCGCAGTTTTATTTATTAATGCGCTGCGAATTAACGGGCCTGTTGGTGCTCGTGTCTTCGCTTTGTAGAGGTTGTGAGGAGTTCGGTTTCAGAGCTTGATGATTAATCGGGTTTATTGCCATGGCAAAAGGTTTGCTGAGGTTTGAGTTATCTGCTCATGCGTAATATTTTGAATATCCAATGCTATTGGAAAGTTGATTCGATTCGTGCTCTGTGAGTAACTACATTGAGCTGCGACTCTCGGTGAAAGTCTGAAGCTCGACCGTGATGGAACTCTATCTGGATCGTCGGGCCCCAGATACTCCTCGGGATCGAAATGTATTTTGCGTTTTTCGCAAATCTGCGCGGGAGGCCCTTTGGATACCCTGACTACCCTTCGATTGTTCTTCGAGGTTGCCGACCAGGGCAGCTTCTCTGTCGTCGCTCGTACCCATCAGACGGCAATTTCTTCGATCACCCGAAGCATCAGCCAACTGGAGCAGAGCCTTGGGGTAAAACTGTTCGCCCGCTCGACGCGGCGGCTGTCAATCACCGAAGCTGGCTATCGGTTGCTGCAATCAAGAGAGCAATTGTCGAAACTGGATGAGACGCTGAAGGCAATAAGGGGAGCAACGGGCGGGATGTCGGGAAGGATGCGGATCACCGCTCCCGAGAACTTTGGCAGGCGTTATCTGATCGACCTTATCTCGACGTTGCTTGAAGAATTTCCAGAGCTGGAAATAGAACTTGATCTGAGTGATGAATATCGAGATCCGATGGCCCAAGGGTTTGATCTGAGTATCCGGGTGGGGGAGGATCATTCATCGGGTCTGATTCAGCACAAACTGACTTCCAATACCCATGTGCTGTGTGCGAGTCCGCACTATCTGGCGCGATATGGAGTACCGGAGAGTATTGAGGATCTGGAACATCATCGCTGCATACGCCATGAAATACCGGGGCTGGATAAGAACTGGGTATTTTCCGATGGCACAGGGACAATCAGTTTCCTGCCGCAGGGGGCCTTTTCGTCCAATCTCTCGGACGCCGTGATTTCCGCGGCCGTTGCCAGCCACGGAGTCGCCCTGATGCCTTATTGGCTGGTGGGGGCGGAGTTGGCGACGGGCAAGCTGGTGCAGGTACTTGCCGACATCCCGGCCAAGCCTTTGCCGAAATACGGCGAGTGGCTGTATATCGCCTACCCCCCGCACAACCGCCACTCCATCAAGGTGCAAACGCTGCGGGAGCGATTGACCGCCTCCCTGGCTGCAGTCGGACAGCCTCTGCCTCACGCCGGAAAGCCCTGAAGCCTTTCGCTGAAGTACGACGGTCGTGCCTCAAGAGCCGACAGGTGATCGGCAGGGGCAGGGCCCCTTCCGGTGGGTTCAGCGGGTGAGGGCCTTGTCGCCACCCTCGCGTACCCAGAACAGCACGGCGCCGGCCACGGCGGCGGGCATGGCGACCAGGTTGACCAGCGGGATCAGCAGCGCGAGGTAGGTGATGCCGCCAAAGCCCATGCAGGCCCAGCGCTTGCTGCGCAGCCAGGCGAGCATCTCGTTCCAGCCCAGCTTGTGGTTGTCCGCTGGGTAGTCGATGTACTGCACGGCCATCATCCACACGCCAAACACCAGCCACAGCGGCGCGGCGATCAGGTTCAGGCCGGGGATCAGGCTGAGGATGAACAGGCCGATGGCGCGCGGCAGGAAGTAGCCGAGCTTGCGCAGTTCGCGGCCGATGGTGCGTGGCACCATGGCCATCAGTTCGCTCCAGCTGAAGGCCGGGAAGTCGTCGGTGCCGCGCACCACCACTTCGACCTTTTCCGCGAGGAAGCCGTTGAAGGGCGCGGCGATCAGGTTGGCAAGCATCGTGAAGGTGAAGAACACGATCAGCAGGACCAGCGCGACGAACAGCGGCCAGAGGATGAACTGCAGGAAGCTCAGCCAGTGCGGCAGGCTTGGCATCAGGGCATCGACCCAGTGGCTGAACTGGTTGACCGCGAAGCCGATCAGGCCGACGAACAGGATGAGGTTGATGCTCAAGGGCAGCAGGACGAACAGCCGCAGGCCGGGGCGCATCATCAGTTTCAGGCCTTCGCTCAGGTATTGCGGGCCGCTCAGGGTAGACATTGGGCTCTCCAGGGGACTTCCAAAGGTAAAGCGACAGCGACCTTAGCAGACCCGGCGAAGAGCCGGCGAGCCGTCTGTTTTGCCGGGTGTGTGGCGGTTCAGGCGGGGCTGTAGCGTCGGCAGCGGTTGCGCTCCTGCTTGGCCTGGTACATGGCGACGTCGGCGGCGCGGGTAAGGGCCTCGGCGTCGCCCGCGTCCTGTGGATAAAACGCGATGCCGATGCTCGGGGTGACGAAGTCGATGGTCTGGCCGCTCACTTCATAAGGGCTGCCCAGCACCTGCAACAAGCGCATGCCCAGGCTTTCGGCCTGCTGCGGCTCGGCGTTTTCCAGGAGTACGGCGAACTCGTCCCCGCCCAGACGGAATGCCTGGTCGGGCTGGCGCAGGCTGTTGTGCAGGCGCTCTCCGACGGCGCTCAGCAGCGCATCGCCGGTGGCGTGGCCGAAGCTGTCATTGACCTGTTTGAAACGGTCCAGGTCGATGTAGAGCAGGGCGGCCCGTTCGCAACGGGTAATCGCAGCGGGCAATTGCCCGTCGAACGCCTTGCGATTGCCCAGGCCGGTCACGGCATCGCGGAAGGCCAGGTCGATCAGCTGGTTCTGGTAGGCCACATGCTGGCTGATGTCGCGCAGGATGCCGCGGAAACCGGTGAACACGCCCTGGTTGTCGCGGATCGCCGACGAGCGCGTCTCGCAGTTGAGCAGACGTCCATTTGCGCATTTGAAGGGGGCGGAAAAAGTGGTCTCGCGTTTGTCGTCGCGCACCTGGACGTAAAGCGCCTGCGCGCGCCGGGCGTCTTCCTCGGGCAGCAGCAGGCTGTAGTGACGGCCGACGATCTCCTCGGCCGAGTAGCCGAGCATCCGGCACAGCGCGGCGTTGACGGTGAGCATGATGCCCTTTTGGTCCATCTCGAAGTAGCCGTCGCGGATCGCATCGAGGATCGCCCGGTCTCGCGCCTCGCTCTGCTCCAGGCGGTCGAGCATGTGGTTCATCTCGCCAGCGAGCTTGCCGAGTTCATCCTCGCCCAGGCTGCCCAGGCGTTGCTGGTTGTGGTCCGGACCGATGCTCGAGACTTCCCGGTTGAGCGTGCGCACGCGGCGGATGATCCAGAACTCCAGCGCCAGGTAGGCCAATAGCAGGGCGGTGGCGAGCAGGGCCAGGGCCAGGTAGAGGAACAGGCGGATGGATTGCCGGCCCTGCAGGTACAACGGCCTGGGGCTGATGACCTCGATACGCAGCTGCGGCTTGCCCTTCGAGCTCAGGTACAGCAGCGACATCTGCTGCTGGTTCTTGCCCAGCAGTTGGCGCGGGCTGAGCAGGGTAGCGCCGCGGTTGTTGGGGATGCTCAGTGGTCGCCAGGTGTTGTCCGGGCTGCTGTCGTCGGCCAGGCGCAGGCGAGCGCCCATCTGGTTTTCCAGGGCGGCCATCCGCCGCTTGTCGAACAGCACGCCAGCGATCAGCGCTCCGGCGGGTTCGGCGCGGCCGGCGGTATCGCTGATCGGATAGCTCAGCAGCAGTTGCGGCACACCGTCGATTTGCACCAGCTGGTCGATGCTGTGCCGCGCATCGCCTGCAATATCGAGGGCGCCCAGATCGAGGGCGGTCTTCAGGATGTCGCGCTTGAGATCTTCCGGGCTGGGAGTAGAGGTGCCGGGGAAGCGCTCGGGCAGGTCGTCGAGCTTCCATTGCTGGCCGACGATCCCGCCCTGGCGGTCGACATACAGCACATAGTCGAAGCCGAGGAAGCCGAGCATGTCGACTTCGAGATTCTCCGCGACGAACTTCGGATCGGGCTTGTGCATGAAGGCGTAGCTGGTGTCCCACCAGGCGTAGCTGCGCGCGATGTCGAGGAATCGCTGCTTCTCGAAGGCAATGCGCTTGTGCACGATGCGCACCTCGTCGGCCAGGCGCTGGCGGTCGCCACGGTCGAAGCGGTCGAGCAGGATCATGTCCGACAGCATCCATACCCCGGCGAGGCTCGCGGCGAACAGGGGCAGGAACAGCAGGAGCAGACGGGCGCGAAGATTCATGGAGTGACTGTTGATCATTGGATTTGCTTGATTCTAGACAGCCCGTAGGTGGATGCCGGGGACATAGACATGGCCTATGGATGGCATTGAGATTGGCCATTTCTACAGGACACGGTCGTGGCGGTAATCTGCGCGCCATGTCGAATCGCAAAGGTTCGAGGGCCAACCCGGATCACCTTGACCCATATCAAGCTCGCCACGGCGAATCGGGAACTGCCTGACTTATCTCAAGGGTACTTGGAAATTCTGCAGGACAATGGGTTCCGTGGTTCAGGCCACACCGCATTGCCGAAGGTCTCCAGGCCATGCGGTCCGCGCAAGAAACCTTTCAGAGGAGCTGCCGTTCCTCCAACCTTCCCCCTGGTATTTGGCAGCTCCCTTTTCTTTGCCTGACGTTCTTCTGAACGTCGTTCTTCAACTGAACATCAGGAGGCTGCAATGTCCGAGAGTCGCCACGCGCGGGTCATCATTCTGGGGTCCGGCCCGGCCGGCTACAGCGCCGCGGTCTATGCCGCCCGCGCCAACCTCAAGCCGCTGCTGATCACTGGCCTGCAGGCCGGCGGCCAGCTGACCACCACCACCGAAGTCGACAACTGGCCGGGCGACCCCCATGGCCTCACCGGGCCTGCGCTGATGCAGCGCATGCAGGAGCATGCCGAGCGCTTCGAGACCGAGATCGTCTTCGACCATATCCACGGCGTGGATCTGGCCGGCAAACCCTTCGTGCTCAAGGGCGACAGTGGTACCTACACGGCCGATGCGCTGATCATCGCCACCGGCGCCAGTGCCCGTTATCTCGGCCTGCCTTCGGAAGAAGCGTTCATGGGCAAGGGCGTGTCCGCCTGCGCCACCTGCGACGGCTTCTTCTACCGCAACCGCGAAGTGGCTGTAGTGGGCGGCGGCAACACTGCCGTTGAAGAGGCGCTGTACCTGGCCAACATCGCCAGCAAGGTGACACTGGTACACCGCCGCGACAGCTTCCGTGCCGAAAAGATCCTGCAGGACAAACTGCGTGCCCGCGTCGCTGAGGGCAAGATCGAGCTGCGGGTGAACGCGCAGGTCGATGAAGTGCTGGGTGATGCCCTGGGCGTCACCGGCGTACGCCTGCGCCACAACGATGGCGAGACGTCCGAGCTGAAAGTTGACGGCCTGTTCGTCGCCATCGGCCATACGCCCAACACCTCGCTGTTCGAGGGCCAGCTGGAACTGAAGGACGGCTATCTGGTGGTCAACGGCAGCCGCGAGGGCAATGCCACCGCGACCAACATCCCCGGTGTGTTCGCCGCCGGCGACGTGGCTGACCATATTTATCGCCAGGCCATCACCTCCGCCGGCGCTGGCTGCATGGCCGCGCTGGACGTGGAACGTTACCTGGATTCCCTGTAACGGCCCGAAGAGCCGGCGTGCAGGAAGAGGCCCCGCTAGCGGGGCCTTTTTCTACTCAGGATTCCAGCGCCGAGATCGCCTTGCGGGCGACCTGGGCATCCTGGGCCGCCATCACACCGGACACGCCCACCGCGCCGACGACCTGTCCATCGACCAGCACCGGCACGCCGCCTTCGAGCATGCCCTGCAACATCGGCGCGCTGAGGAACGCGTGGCGCCCTCCGTTGATCATGCTTTCGTAGGCTCCGGACTCCCGGCGACCCAGCGCCGAGGTGCGCGCCTTCTCGGTGGCGATATAGGTGGCGATCGGCGCGCAACCGTCGAGGCGCTCGAACGCCAGCAGGTGACCGCCGTCGTCGACGATGGCGATCGACACCGCCCATTGGTTGCTCTGGGCTTCATCTCGGGCGACACGCAG
Source organism: Pseudomonas sp. SCB32 (assembly GCF_009189165.1). Taxonomy (NCBI): domain Bacteria; kingdom Pseudomonadati; phylum Pseudomonadota; class Gammaproteobacteria; order Pseudomonadales; family Pseudomonadaceae; genus Pseudomonas; species Pseudomonas sp. SCB32. The sequence continues at coordinate 4,969,886 of NZ_CP045118.1, read as the reverse complement.
CATGCGGTCGGTTTCCAGCTGGGTCAGCTGCGGTTTGTGCTTCATGCGGGAACTCCAGGGGTTGCGGCGCGGGCGGCCAGCCGACGGGTCAGCCAGTCCGGGTCCATCTGCGGCACCGAGGCCAGCAGGCGTGCGGTGTAATCGTGGTGGGGCGGGGCGAGCACCTGGGGCGCCGGGCCCTGCTCGACGATCCGCCCTTGGTGCATGACCACGATGTGGTCGGCGATGCTGCGCACGGTATCCAGGTCATGGGTGATGAACAGGTAGGACAGGCCCAACTGCTGTTGCAGGCGCTTGAGCAGCAGCAGGACGCCCTTGGCCACCACCTGGTCCAGCGCCGAGGTGATTTCGTCGCAGATGATCAGCCGGGGCTCGGCCGCCAGCGCGCGGGCGATGCAGATGCGCTGCTTCTGCCCGCCGGAGAGTTCGCCCGGGAAACGGTCGAGGAACTGTTCGGGCGGTAGCTCGATCTGCTCCATCAGCTCGCCCAGGCGTGCTTCCTTCTGCGCTCCCTTCAGTCCGAGATAGAAGGCCAGCGGACGGCCGAGGATCTCGCGGATGCGCTGGCGCGGGTTCAGCGCCGTATCCGGCATCTGGTAGATCATCTGGATGTTCTTCAGCGTCGCCGGGGAGCGCGACTGGCAGCGCGGTGGCAGGGGCTCTCCCTGGAAGGCCAGCGTCCCACGGTTGCGCGGCAGCAGTCCGGTGAGCACCCGCGCCAGGGTCGACTTGCCGGAGCCGGACTCGCCGACCACGGCGACGGTCGCGCCCTCTGGAATCTCCAGCGAGACGTCCTGCAGCACGGGCAGCGGGCCATAGCTGGCGCTGATGTTCGAGAGGGCGAGCAGTGGCGCCTGGCTTTCGGCGAGCCGGGTTTCGTGCTGCAGCGAACGTACCGACCAGAGCGTACGGGTGTAGGCCTCCCGTGGGTTGTCGAGCATGTCGCGGGTGGCGGCTTCCTCCACGGTCTGGCCGTGGCGCAGGACCATGATGCGGTCGGCCATCTGCGCGACCACCGCCAGGTCGTGGGTGATGTACAGCGCGGCGGTGTGGAACTGGCGGACCAGGTCGCGGATGGTGGCCAGCACCTCCAGCTGGGTGGTGACGTCCAGTGCCGTGGTGGGCTCGTCGAAGACGATCAGGTCGGGACGGCAGGCCATCGCCATGGCGGTCATGGCGCGCTGCAGCTGGCCACCGGAGACCTGGTGCGGGTAGCGCAGGCCGAAGCTCTCCGGCTGCGGCAGGCGCATGCGGCGGAACATCTCGACGGCGTCCGCCCGCGCCTGTTGCTCGGGCATGACGCCGTGCTGCACGGCGGTTTCCACATACTGATCGATCAGCCGGTGCGCCGGGTTGAACGAGGCCGCCGCCGATTGCGCCACATAGGCGATGCGCGAGCCCCAGAGCTGCCGCTTGCGGGATTCCGGCGCCTGGGCCAGGTCTTCGCCATCGAAGAGGATGCTGCCGGCGCTGATCCGGCAGCCTGGACGCTCGTAGCCCATGGCCGACAGCCCGAGGGTGGACTTGCCGGCCCCAGATTCGCCGATCAGGCCGAGGACTTCGCCCCGCCGCAGTTGCAGATCGATGCCGCGGATGATCGGCTTGCCGTCCAGCGCCTGGACGTGCAGCCCGTCGATCTTCAGCAGCAGTTCGTCGCGTTGGCGCTTTGCGCTGTCATTGCTCATCGTGCAGTCCACTCGTCATGTGCAGGAACCAGTCCACTACGAAGTTCACCCCGATGGTGAGGATGGCGATGGCCGCGGCCGGCAGCAGCGGAGTGATTTCGCCGTAGCTGATCAGGGTGGCGTTGTCGCGGACCATCGAGCCCCAGTCTGCAGTGGGCGGCTGGATGCCCAGGCCGAGGAAACTCAGGGCGCTGATGAACAGGAAGGTGAAGCAGAAGCGCAGGCCGAACTCGGCCACCAGCGGCGGCAGGATGTTCGGCAGCACTTCGCGGAACATGATCCACGCCGTGCTCTCGCCGCGCAGGCGGGCGGCTTCGACGAAGTCCAGCACCACGACGCCGGAGGCCACCGCGCGGGTCAGGCGGAATACCCGGGTGGAGTCGAGCACGGCGATGATGGCGATCAGCATCGGCACCGAGGTGCCGAACAGGGTGAGCAGCAGCAGGGCGAAGATCAGCTGTGGAATCGCCATCAGCACGTCCACCAGGCGCGACAGCAGCTGGTCGGTCCAGCCGCCGCGCACCGCCGCCAGCAGGCCGGCGATGCCGCCCAGGAGGAACGCCAGGCAGGTGGCCAGCAGGACGATGCCCAGGGTGTTGCGGCCGCCGTAGAGCAGGCGGGTGAAGAGGTCGCGCCCGAGGTTGTCGGTGCCCAGCAGGAACTGCTGGCTCCAGGGCTCGAACTCGCTGGCGACCACCTGGGATTCGCCGTAGGGGGCGATCCAGGGCGTGAGCAGCGCCGCCAGCGTGTAGAGGACGATGATCAGCAGGCCCAGCTGAGCGCTCCAGGGTGCGTGGCGCACCGCGCGGAGCATCCGGCCCAGGCAGGCTGCCGCCTTGTGCGGTGACGTGGTGTATCCCGGCATGGCGTGTTGCTCCGCCAGGGGAAGATTGCTGCCCTGTTCGATCATCGCGGGTGCCTCAGGCGGGGGTTGGCAAGGTTGGCCAGGACGTCGGCGCTCAGGTTGAGCAGGATGTAGGTCGAGGCGAACACCAGGCTGCAGGCCTGCACCACCGGCAGGTCGCGCTTCTTCACCGAGTCGACCATCAGCTGCCCCATGCCGGGATAGACGAACACCGCCTCGACCACCACCACGCCGACCACCAGGTAGGCCAGGTTGAGCACGATGACGTTGATGATCGGCGCCCAGGCGTTGGGCAGCGCGTGCTGGAGGATGATGCGCCAGCGCGGCAGGCCCTTGAGCCGGGCCATTTCGATGTAGGGGCTGGCGAGCAGGTTGACGATGGCGGCGCGGCTCATGCGCATCATGTGGGCGACCACTACCAGTGTCAGGGTCAACGCCGGCAGCGCCATGTAGTAGAGACGCTCAGCCAGCGGCTGGCTGGCGTCGACGCTGGCCAGGCTGGGCAGCCAGCCGGCCTTCACCGACAACCCCAGGATCAGCAGGTAGGCCAGGAAGAACTCCGGGAAGGAGATGCAGCTCAGGGTGAAGACGTTGATCAGGCGGTCGAACACCCCGTTGCGGTAGATCGCCGCCAGGAAGCCCAGGGCCAGCGCCAGCGGTACGGCGATCAGCGCGGCGAACAGCGCCAGCAGCAGGGTATTGGGCAGGCGCGTGGCGAGCAGCTCGGCGATGGCCCGGCCATTGGCCAGGGAATGGCCGAAGTCACCGTGCAGCATCCCCCCCAGCCAGTGGAAGTAGCGCAGGTACAGCGGCTGATCCAGCCCCAGGGTCTGGCGGAAGGCGGCCACCGCTTCCGGGGTGGCCGACTGGCCGAGGATTTCCGTGGCGATGTCGCCCGGCAGGAGGGACACGCCCAGCAGGATGATGACCGAGACCACCCACAGGCTGAGCAGCCCCAGCAGCAGGCGCTGGGTGAGCATTTTCAACAACGGATGACGCATTTCGACGGACCTCCTCGGCGACCGCGACTTCGTAGGCAACCTGACCGCGAGCGGTCAGGCGAACCACCAGCGTTCGGCGGCGCGCAGGCCGTCCAGGTCCCAGTTGTTGCCCAGCCGCCCGTGTCCGATCAGGGTGGAAATGCCATCGACGTAGTTGGCGAACAGCGGAATCAGCGCGCCGCCCTGGTCGCGCAGCAGCAGCTGCATCTCGCCGTACATCTGCCGGCGTTTGGCGTCGTCCAGTTCGGAGCGGGCATTGACCAGCAGCTCGTTGAAGCGCGCGTTGTCCCAGAAGGTTTCGTTCCACGCCGCGCCCTTGCCGTACACCAGGGAGAAGGCCCAGTCTTCCGTGGGTTTGCCGCCCCAGTAGTCCATGCTCCAGGCCTTCTTCATCCAGACGTTCTTCCAGTAGCCGTCGTTGGGCTCGCGCACCACATTGATGTCGATGCCGGCCTTGGCCGCGTGCTCCTTGAACAGCACGGCGGTATCCACCGAGCCTGAAAAGGCCGCGTCGGCGGCGCTGAGGTCGACCTTGAGACTGTCCAGCCCGGCCTGCTTGAGGTAGTAGCGGGCCTTGTCCGGGTCGTATTGCCGCTGGGGAATCTGGCTGTCGAAGTAGCGGTAGCCCGAGTTGATCGGGTGATCGTTGGCGACTTCGCCGTGGCCGCGCAGGATGGTCTGTAGCAGGGCGTCGCGGTCGATGGCGTGCTTGAGCGCCAGGCGGATGTTGGGATCGGTGAAGGGGGCCTGGGTGACGTTCATCGGCAGGCTGTAGTGCTGACCACCCTTGATCGAGGAGACCTCAAGCTTCGGGTTGCGCTTGAGCAGGTGCACCGTCTTCAGGTCGCAGCCGTTCATGGCGTGGATTTCGCCGGTGTTCAGCGCGTTGGTGCGGGCGCCGACGTCGGCGATCACCAGGAATTCCACCGAGTCGAACCAGCCGCGGTCGGTCTTCCAGTAGTTGGGGTTGCGCTTGACCATGGTCTTCACGCCCGGATCGAAGCTCTCGCGGATGTAGGCGCCGCAACCGACGCCGGCGTTCGCGTCCACCGCGCCGTCCTTGGACGGCATGATCGGCAGGTGGTAGTCCGAGACCAGATAGGGGAAGTCGGCGTTGCCGCCGCTCAGGGTGACGATGACGCGGTTCTTGCCGTCCGCGCGGATGTCGCTGATCGGCGCCAGGATGCTGCTGGCGGCGGAGCGGGAGTCCGGCCCGCGGTGGTGATTGAGCGAGGCCACCACGTCGTCGGCTTCCAGGGACTTGCCGTTGTGGAACTCCACGCCGTTGCGCAGGGTGAAGGTCCAGGTCTTGGCGTCGGGCGAGGGCTCCCAGCTCTGCGCCAGTTCGCCCACCAGCTCGCCGCTGTTGCTGATCTCGGTCAGGTAGTTGTGGACCGAATGCCCCACCGACTGCATGTAGTTGTCGCCGTAGGTGCCCGGGTCGAAGGAGTCGGTGGTCGAGCCGGAGGCGATGCCCAGCTTGAAATGGCCGCCGCGCTTGGGCGTGCCGGCCTCTCCGGCGGCGAACACCTGGCCGGCCAGGCCGGCGCTCAGGGCCGCGCCCGCGCCCGCGGCGAACATGCCTTTCATGAAGGTGCGGCGGTCGATCTGCCCGAGGCGCAGGCGTTGTACGAGGTCGTCGATGTGGTTGCCCATGAGTGTTCCTTTTTATTGGATGTCTTGTCAGGAGTCGTCTCGAACGGGGTGCTTCAGATGCGGGCGGTGACGGTCTTCACCGCATAGTAGGCGCGTAGTCCCTCCAGTCCTTTCTCACGCCCGAAGCCGGAGCGCTTGTTTCCGCCAAAAGGTGTTTCCACGCCGCCGGCGAAGTATTCGTTGATGTAGATCTGCCCGGCATCCAGGTCTCGCGCAAGGCGCATCGCGTGCGAGAAGTCGCGGGTGTAGATACCGGCGGCGAGGCCGAAGGGCGTGGCATTGGCCAGTTCCAGCGCGTGCTCGACGTTGTCGGCGACCTGCACCGAGAGCACCGGCCCGAAGACTTCTTCCTGCACCAGCGGATCGTGTATCGGCAGGTTATCCAGAAGCGTCGGCTGGAAGAACCAGCCGGCATCGGATGCGGGATCGCAGACACGCCGGCCACCGGCGGCGATGCGCACACCACGGCTACGCGCGCCGTCCACGTAGGCATCGATTTTCTGCAATTGTTCCGGGGTGGTGATGGCGCCGATATCAGGATTGCGCAGGCCGTGTCCGAACCTGAGCTGACGTGCGCGCTCGGCCAGACGCTCGACGAAGTGCTCATGCACGCTGCGCTCGATGATCAACCGCGAGCCGGCGGAGCAGATCTGCCCGGCGTTGGAATAGATGGCCCAGAGCACGTCCTCCACTGCGGCATCCAGATCAGCGTCGGCGAGGACGATGGCCGGGGACTTACCACCCAGTTCCAGGGTGACGCTGGCGATATTGCGCGCCGCCGCCTGCATCACATGGATGCCGGTGTTGACCGAGCCGGTGAAGGTCACGTGGCGCACCTTTGGGTGGCTGGTCAGCGCGCTGCCGACCTGGCTGCCGGTGCCGTTCACCACGTTGCAGACGCCCGGCGGCAGTCCCGCCTGGTGTAGCAGCCCGGCCAGCAGCAGGGCACTGAGCGGGGTCTGCTCGGCGGGCTTGAGCACCGCCGTGCAACCCGCCGCCAGGGCCGGGGCGAGCCCGCGGGCGGCGGTGGAAATGGGGTAGTTCCAGGGGATGATGTGCGCCGTCACGCCCACCGGTTCGAGCTGGGTGCAGGCGAAGTGATCGGCGCCCAGGGGGATGGTCTCGCCCTGCAGCTTGTCGGCGATGCCGGCGTAGTACTCGAAGATCCGCGCGGTATTGCGCACGTCGCTCTGCGCCTCGGCCAGGGTCTTGCCGTTGTCGAGTGTCTCGATCACCGCCAGGCGCGCGGCGTTGCTGCGAATCGCCTCGGCGGCGCGCAACAGGATGCGGCTGCGGTCGGCGGGCAGCATCTTGCGCCAGGGGCCGCGAGTGGCGGCGTCGGCGGCGCTCACCGCGGCGTCCACATCCTCCTCGTCACCGGCAGCCACCGTGGTGAAGGCCTTGCCCAGGCCGGGGTCGAAGACCTCCAGGGTTTCCCGGCCGGCACTGGCGCGCCAGCTGCCGTCGATGAAGTGCGAGTCGGGCAGGTAGGCGAGGGTGCCGGTGCTGAAGTACTCGTGGATCAGGGCATCGGTGGTCTGGTTCATCGGCTGGCCTCGCTGATCTGGTAGGTGGACTTTTCCAGCCACTGCGGTGCGATTTCCACGCCCCAGCCGGGCGCGTCGCCCACGCTGACCTGGCCGTCTTCCACGCGGTAGGGCGACTCGACGAACAGGCCGTCCTGCCAGGGGTAGTAGTCCAGCCCTTCGATGGACAGCTCCAGGTACTTGCCGGCGTTGGGCAGGGACTTGAGGAAGTGCATGGTGAACAGCGTCACCAGCGACAGGTTGGCGCTGTGCGGGGTGACCGGCAGGCCGGCTTCGGCGGCCATGCCGGCCACCTGCAGCGAGCGGCAGATGCCGCCCAGGTAGAGGACGTCCGGCTGCACGATGTCCACCGCCTTCATGTCGATCATCCGTCGCCAGGTCGCCAGCTCGCAGTCCTGTTCGCCGCCGGTGACGTCCAGCGCCAGCGCCTGGGTGACCTGGCGGGTCTGCTCCAGTTCCCAGTAGGGGCAGGGTTCTTCGAAGTGGACGATGCCGTGCTGTTCCAGCAGGCGCCCGACCTCGATGGCACGGCGCGGCGAATAGCCGGAGTTGCCGTCGACCAGCAGTTCCGCCCCATCGCCCAGGGCGCGGCGCATGACCGGTACTATGGCTTCGGTGCGGCCCGGCCATTCGTCACGATCGTGGCCGCACTCGCGGCCCACGCGGAACTTGAAGGCGTCGAAGCCGTAGCGGTCACGCAGGCGCTGCATGCGCTCGGCTTCGGCTTCCGGGGTGATGTCGCGCTTCATCGACGAGGCATAGGCGCGCAGCTTGCCTGGCGTGCCGCCGAGCAGTTCGACCACCGGCTTGCCGGCGGCCTTGCCCTTGAGGTCCCACAGCGCGGTATCCAGCCCGGCGAGGGCGCGGTACAGGTAGCTGCCGGGAAACTTGTGCTCGCGCTCGGGAATCACGTTGACCAGCTGTTCGATGTCCTGGGCGTCGGCGCCCAGTGCCCAGGGCGCGATCTGCCGGTGGAAGACCTGGGCGGTGATGTCGGCGTTGTAGGTGGACAGTTGCCCCCAGCCGATCTGCCCGCACTCGCTGGTGACCCGCACGAACCCTACATGGGCGTTGCAGAACGTTTCGAGCTTGCTGATTCGCATCATGCGCTTACCTTTTGCTTGTGATCGGCCAGGATCAGGTCCGCGGCCTTCTGCGCCACCATGATGGTAGGGGCGTTGGTGTTGCCGGAGGTGATGGTGGGGAAGATCGACGCATCGACCACGCGCAGCCCTTGCAGGCCGTGGACGCGCAAGCGGGTGTCGACCACCGAACGGTGCGCGTCGGTGCCCATGCCGCAGGTGCCGACAGGGTGGAAGACCGAGCCGCAGCGCTCGCGGAAGTCGTCGAGGATCTGCGCATCGTCCATCCCGTCGAGGTCCGGCGGCATGGCTTCCTTGGCCAGCCGGCGCAGCGCCTGGGTGCGCATCAGGCGCTGGATCAGGCGGCCGCCGGCGATCACGCCACGGATGTCCTCTTCCTCGCTCAGGTAGTTGGGACGGATCACCGGGGTTTCCCGTGGGTTCGCCGAGCGGATGTCGATGCGTCCCCGGCTCAGCGGGCGGCAGGGCTGAAAGGAAATGATGAAGCCGGGGAACGGATCGGGGCTCATCAGCGGACGCTTGCCTTCGGGTGCCGTCGAGTAGGTGACCGGGTTGAAATACAGCTGCATGTCCGGCGCGCCACTGTGCTCGTCGGCGCGGACGAAGCCGCCGGACTGGTTGACGCTGACGCTCAGCGGTCCGCGACGGGTCAGCAGGTAGCGCATGCCGGCGAGCAGCTTGCCGTGCAGCGGCGCCAGTTGGTTGTTCAGGGTCGGCTCGGTGGAGCGGTAGAAGTAGTTGATGCCCAGGTGGTCCTGCAGTTGTCCGCCCACCAGTGGCTGGTCGAGCACCACCGGGATGCCGAGGCGCTGCAGCAGCTCGGCGGGGCCGACGCCGGACAGTTGGAGCAGTTGCGGGGAGTTGATCGCCCCGGCGCTGAGGATCACCTCGCGACGGGCGCGTGCCTGGAGCAGTTCGCCGTTGCGCTCGAACTCGATGCCCATCGCCCTGTGCCCGTCGAACAGCACCCGCCGCGCCAGCGCCTGGGTGATCAGCCGCACGTTGCTGCGGCGCAGGGCCGGGCGCAGGAAGGCGTCGGCGGCGGAGCAGCGCATGCCGGCGTGGGTATTGATCTGGTAGCTGCCCACGCCCTCGGGATTGGCCCCGTTGAAGTCCGAGGTGAAGGGCAGGCCGAGTTCGCGGGCGGCGGCGAAGAAGTGTTCGCGTAGCGGATGCAGTTCCTCGCTGACATCGGACACGTACAAGGGGCCGCCGGGCTGGGCGTTGCCCTGGGCGTCGACACGCCGCTCGCTGCGCTCGTAGTAGGGCAGCACGTCGCTCCAGCCCCAGCCAAGGTTGCCGAGCTGGCGCCAACCGTCGAAGTCCACCGGCAGGCCACGGCAATAGACCATCGCGTTGATCGAGCTGGAGCCGCCGATCACCCGGCCGCGCGGCCAGTAGCTGCGGCGCTCCTTGGTGGCCGGATCGGGCTCGGTGCTGTACTTCCAGTTGACCCGCTCGTCGTAGAAGGTCCGGCCGTAGCCGATCGGCACCTTGATCCAGAAGCGCCGGTCGCTGCCGCCCGCTTCCAGCACCAGCACCGACGCCCCGTCGCTGGAGAGTCGGTCGGCGAGCACCGATCCGGCCGATCCGCTGCCAACGATGATGTAGTCGAACTCGCCCACTGACGCCATGCGTCCCTCCCAGCCAAGGTGATTGCCTGTGGCGGCCCGTTCACGAAGTCGGGCTCGATCCGCAGTGCTTGCGTAGGGGGGATTGTTTGAGCGAGGCTCGCCTTAAGACAAACAAGAAAAAACGCTCCTTTGGGGCGAAAAAATTTAAAGGTGTACTGTGGGCCACCAACTTCCTCATCTCCCCTGGCTGCGCTCCTTCGAAGCCGCCGCACGCAACCTGAGCTTCTCGGCAGCGGCCAACGAGCTGCACATGACGCCTGCCGCGGTCAGCCTGCAGATTCGCTCCCTGGAGCAGTACCTGGGTTTCCAGTTGTTCGAGCGCCTGCCGCGCGGCGTGCGGCTGACGGACATGGGGCTGGCCTATCTGCCTTCGATCCGCAAGGCGTTCGATGAGCTGTCGATGTCGACCGTCGGCCTGTTCGGCAGCCGCGGCGATCGCTCCATCACCGTGCGTTCGACGGCGGCCTTCGCCGTGCTCTGGCTGGCGCCGAGGCTGGGAGAGTTCATGGCGGCCTACCCGAACATCGAAGTGCGGCTGTTCGCCGACATCTGGGCCGATGCGCTGGGCGCGGACCAGAACGCCATCGATATCCGTTTCGGCGACGGGCACTGGGAGGGATTCGATGTCGAGCTGATCCAGACCGAGGCGTCCGTACCGGTCTGCAGTCCGGCGTGGCGTGAGAGGGCCGGGAGCGCCGAGGCGCTGGTGCGTCTGGCGCAGGACAACCTCATCCACATCATGGGTTGCGACGACCTGTGGACGCGCTGGTTCAGGGCGGCGGGGGGCGCCGAGTTCACCTGCCGCAAGGGCGTGCAGGTCGACACCTCGCTGACGGCGCTGGAGCTGGCGGCCGCGGGCTCAGGGTTCGCCCTGGTGCTGCGCAGCCTGGCCCGGCCCTATATCGAGTCGGGCAAGGTGGTGGCGGCCTTCGAGGGGGAGCTGCCCATCGACCAGGCGCACTACCTGCTGTTGCCCAAGGGCGGCAAGCGACCGCCGCCGGAGGTGCTGCTGTTCCGCCAGTGGCTGATGGACAAGGCGCGCGAGGACGGCGAGCGTTCGCCGGCCGAGGCGCCCGTCCCGTGAGCGGGATTCAGGCCAAGTCCTCTGCCGGCGAGCAGGTGGGCATCAGGGCAGGCACTCGAACAACGCCGCCGCGCCCTGGCCGCCGCCGATGCACATGCTGACCACGACGTAGCGCGCCTTGCGGCGCCGCCCTTCGAGCAGCGCGTGGCCCACCAGCCGGGTGCCGCTCATGCCGTAGGGGTGGCCGAGGGCGATGGCGCCGCCGTTGACGTTCAGGCGCTCGGCCGGCAGGCCCAGGGTCTGCGCGCAGTACAGCACCTGCGAGGCGAAGGCTTCGTTGATTTCCCAGAGGTCGATGTCGTCCACCGAGAGGCGATTTCGTTGCAGCAGCTTGCGGATCGCCGGGACCGGGCCGATGCCCATTTCATCCGGCGCGCAGCCTTCCACCACGCAACTGACCAGGCGCCCCAGCGGCTGCAGCCCATGGTTTTGCAACTGCTCTTCCGACACGACCAGGCAAGCGGCCGAGCCGTCCGACAGCGGGCAGGCATTGCCGGCGCTGACCGATCCCTGGGGAAACACCGGCGCCAGCGCCGCCAGGCCTTCGGCGTTGGTCGCGGGGCGCGGGCACTCGTCCTGGCTTGCGTCGATCTCGACGAAAGACAGCTCGCCACTGCTGCGATCCTCGATGCGCTGCACCGTTCGCACGGTCGCGATCTCCGTGTCGAACAGGCCCTGTGCGCGGGCCGCTGCGGCGCGTTGCTGGCTGCGCAGGGCGAAGGCGTCCTGCGCCTCGCGGCTGACGCCATAGCGTTTGGCGACCACTTCGGCGGTTTCCACCATCGGCATGTAGGCCGCCGGCAGGCGTTCCAGCAGCTGGCGATCCTGCCGGCGGTAGGCGTTCATGTGCGGGTTCTGCACCAGGCTGATGGACTCCACGCCACCGGCCAGGATCAGCTCCGCGTCGCCGGCCTGGATGCGTTGGCTGGCGATGGCCACCGACATCAGCCCGGAGGCGCACTGGCGGTCCACCGTCATGCCGGGGGTGCGTACCGGCAGCTGCGCCGCCAGCGCCGCCATGCGGCCGATGTTGTAGTACTGCGAGCCCTCGGGCAGTGCGCAGCCGAGGATCACGTCGTCGATCAGCTGCGGGTCGATGTCGCCGCGTTGCAGCACTGCGCGCAGGGCGAAGGCGGCCAGGGTCGGGGCGTCGGTGTCGTTGAAGGCGCCGCGGTAAGCCCGGCCGATGGGCGTGCGGGCGTAGCCGGCGATGTACGCCGGAGTGGAAGTCATGGTCATGATGAAGTCCGAATCAGGTGCGGGCGTCGCGGAAGGGCGCGGTGATGTCCTGCAGTTGCGCAGGGCTCAGGTCGCTGAGGATTTCCCGCAGCAGCAGGCCCTCGGCGTCGATGTCGAATACTGCGTGCTCGGTGATGATCCGCGTCACGCAGCGCCGGGCGGTCAGCGGCAGGTCGCAGCGCTCGACGATCTTCGCGCGGCCGTCCTTGTCGCAGTGCGGCATGGTGACGATCACCTGCCGGGCCTTCTGCGCCAGCTCCGCGCCGCCGCCGATGCCGGCGACTATCTTGCCCGGCACCAGCCAGTTGGCCAGGTCGCCGTGCTGCGAAACCTGCAGCGCGCCGAGGAAGGTGATGTCGAGCAGGCCGCGGCGGATGATGCCGAAGGAGGTGGCGCTGTCGACGATGGCGCCGCCCGGCACCACGGTGACGTAGCCGCCGCCGGCATCGATCAGCTCGGCGTCGAGGTTGTGTTCGCCGGCCTGCGGGCCGACCCCGACGATGCCGTTCTCCGAATGAATCCATACCTGGATGTCGCCGGGAACATAGGCCGGGATCAGCGTCGGCAGGCCGATGCCGAGGTTCACCAGCTGGCCGTCGCGGATTTCCCCGGCTGCCCGGCGGGCGATGGTTTCCCGCGGATCAGCGAGGGATGGGCTGGTACTCATGGGAGCTCCTTGTGACGGCGACCAGGTGGTGCACGAAGATGCCGGGGGTGTGGATGCTGTCGGCGGGCAGCGCGGTTTCGCTCAGGTCGTAGACCTCGGCGATCACGCGGTCGGCGGCCATCGCCATCAGCGGCCCGAAGTTGCGCGCGCTGCCGTGGTAGCGCAGGTTGCCGGCGTGGTCGGCGCAATGCCCGGCAATGAAGGCGTAGTCGGCGCGCAGCGCCGGTTCGACATAAAGCTGGCGGCCGTCGAGGGACACCGTCTGGCGCGCCTCGCCCAACTCCTCGGGGATCTCGATGTCGCTGAGGAAGGCCGGTAGACCGACGCCGGCGCAGCGGATGCGCTCGGCGAACAGGCCCTGGGAGACGAACTCCACTTCCAGCGTGCCGGCAGTGAAGGCCCGCCGCGCCGCGCCGCTCAGGCCCAGGTGGGTGGTGATCATCTTGCGGATGGCCCCGGCCTCGATCAGCCGCGAGACGCCGTAGCCGTCCTGGTTGGCGTCGTTCTTGATGATGGTCAGCTCACGCTTGTCCTGGCGCGCCAGTTCCTCCAGCAGGGAGAACGGCGTGCCGGGCGAGCCGAAGCCGCCGACCATGATGCTGCTGCCATCGGCGATGCCGGCGATGGCCTGCTCCAGCGAGCACTGCTTGTTCATCGGCCGGCCTGCTGCGCCTGGAAGGCGTCGAAGGTGGCGCCGAGCAGTTCGACGATCTCGTCACACTGCTCGCGAGTGGTGATCAGCGGCGGCGAGATCAGCGTGTGGTCGCCCTGTTCGCCCATCAGCGAGCGGCGCGGGTAGATGATCAGGCCGCGTTCGCGGGCCAGGCGGGTGATGCTGTCGCTGACGTTGGCGGAGAGCGGGTAGGGCGTCTTGCCGGCGCGGTCGGCCACGTACTCCACCGCCTGCAGGTAGCCACGGCCGCGCACGTCGCCAACGAATTCGTACTGCGCGCCAAGTGCCTTGAGGCGCTCCAGCAGGTAGGCGCCGTTCTCGGCCACCTTGGCCACCAGGTTCTCGTCCTCGATGGCCTGGATCACCGCCAGGGCGGTGGCGCTGGCCAGCGGGTTGCCGGCGTAGGTGTAGCCGTGCTGGAAGCCGCCGGAGGCGAGGATCGGGTCGGTGAGTTCGGCGCGGGTCAGCACCGCCGACACCGGGTAGTAACCGGCGCCCAGGCCCTTGGCCAGGCACAGGATGTCGGCCTGCACGTCCCAGTGTTCGTAGCCGAACCAGCGCCCGGTGCGGCCGATGCCGGTCATCACTTCGTCGAGGATCAGCAGGATGCCGTGGCGCTTGCAGATCGCCTGGATGCGCGGGAAGTAGACGTCATGCGGGACTTCCGCGCCGGTGCTGGCGCCGCCGATGGGCTCGGCGATGAAGGCGGCGACGTTGTGCGCGCCGACCTCCAGGATCGCCGCTTCCAGCTCGTCGGCGCAGGCCAGGGCGTGGGCCTCGGGGCTCAGGCCGGCGGGCACGCGGTACTGGGTCGGCGAGGCGATCTTCGGGTAATGCTGGAACATCGGTTCGAACGGCTGGGTCAGCGGCGTGTAGCTGGTCATCGCCAGCGCGCCCATGGTCGAGCCGTGGTAGGCCGGCTTGCGGCTGATGAAGATGCTGCGCTGCGGCTCGCCCTTGCAGTACCAGTACTGGCGGGCGATCTTCAGCGCCGACTCGACCGACTCGGAACCGCCGGAGGAGAAGAACACCCGGTCGAAGCGCTGGCCGGTGAGGTTCACCAGGCGCTCGGCGAGGTCCAGCGCCGGCTGGTTCTCGAACTGGGTACGGTAGGCGAAGGCGACCTTGTCCAGCTGCGCCAGCATCGCCTCGCGCACCGCCGGATGGCCGTGGCCGAGCTGCGCGACGATGGCCCCGGAGCAGGCGTCCAGGTAGCGCCGGCCATGCTCGTCCCAGGCGTAGATGCCCTGGGCGTGCGAGACGGTCGGCAGGCGCACGGAGGATTGGTAGAACAGGTAGTCGGACATGCGAATCCCCTGGTGGCAGGCGCCCCTCCAAGTGGGCGCCCTGGGTATGAGGTGGCTCAGCCGATATCGGCGAGGAAGGATCGGGTGCGTTGCTGCTGCGGCTGGCGGAACACTTCCTGCGGGGTGCCCTGCTCGACGATGTTGCCGTCGGCCATGAACACCACGCGGTCGGCGACCTTCTCGGCAAAGCGCATCTCGTGGGTCACCACCATCATGGTCATGCCGCTGCGGGCCAGGCTTTCCATGACCGTCAGCACGCCGCCGACCATTTCCGGGTCGAGCGCCGAGGTGGGTTCGTCGAACAGCATCGCATCGGGTTTCAGCGCCAGCGCGCGGGCGATGGCCACCCGCTGCTTCTGGCCGCCGGAGAGGTTGCCGGGGTAGACGTCACGCTTGTCCAGCACGCCGACCTTCTCCAGCAGTTCCTCGGCTTCGGCGCGGGCCTGGCGTGGGTCGATGCCCTGCAGCTGGGTCGGGGCGATGGTGATGTTCTCCAGCACCGTGAGGTGGGGGAACAGGTTGAAGTGCTGGAACACCATGCCGACTTTCATGCGCAGGCTGTTGAGGTATTTCTCCTGGGCACCGTGGCTGCGCCGGCGGTCGTTGATCAGCTGCCCCTGGAAGTGGATTTCGCCGCGGGTGGGCTGT
Organism: Pseudomonas sp. SCB32; assembly: GCF_009189165.1. Classification (NCBI taxonomy): domain Bacteria; kingdom Pseudomonadati; phylum Pseudomonadota; class Gammaproteobacteria; order Pseudomonadales; family Pseudomonadaceae; genus Pseudomonas; species Pseudomonas sp. SCB32. The sequence goes on along the minus strand of NZ_CP045118.1, from coordinate 4,954,777 downwards.
TCGAGCATGTTCACGCAGCGCAGCAGGGTGCTCTTGCCCGAGCCGCTGGGGCCGATCAGCACCATCACCTCGCCCCGGCGGACGTCGAGGTCGATGCCCTTGAGCACCTCCAGCGGGCCGTAGTGCTTGTGGATATCTTTCAGCTGGATTTGCACGTCGGCGATGTTCATGCCCGTCCCCCCTTGAGCAGAAGCCGCCGCTCGAACACTTGCAGCAGCAGGCTGGTGATGCTGGTCAGCAGCGCGTAGATCAGCGCGCAGGCGAAGTACAGCTCGAATGGCTTGAAGGTAGCGCCCACCAGTTGCTGGGTGCGCATGAACAGCTCGGCCAGGGTGATGGTGGAGACCAGCGAGGTGTCCTTGATCAGGATGATCAGGTTATTGCCCAGCGGCGGCACGATCAGCTTGAAGGCCTGCGGCAGGATGATCAGGCGCATGGTGCGCACGGTGCCGAAGCCCAGCGAGCGCGACGCCTCGATCTGCCCGTGGGGGATGGCCTGGATGCCGGCGCGGATGGTCTCGGCGTTATAGGCGCCGACGTTCAGCGCAAGGCCGATCACCCCGGACGTGAAGGGCGACAGTTCCAGGCCGAACTGCGGCAGGCCGAAGTAGATGATGAACAGTTGGACCAGCAGCGGCGTCGAGCGGATCAGCCAGATGTAGCCGCCGGCGATCCAGCGCAGCACGCGATGGCGGGACAGGCGGGCGAGGGCGGCGAGCAGGCCGATCAGCAGGCCGAAGACGATGGCCAGCAGCGTCAGCTCGACCGTGACTCCGGCTGCCTTGAGCAGCATGGGGAGGTATTGGAGCACCAGGTTGAAGTCGAACATTCTTATTCTCGGGTTGGGTCTCTGGAGCCGTTCGTGGTGAGCGAATGGCTGTTCCTACAAATTATTTTAATACCCAGGTGTTCGATCTGAGATCCGCGATATACGAGGGTTTCAGTTGTTCGAGAACACGGGGTGAGTCTTGCATTGACAAAAAACAGCGTCAATTTATGATCTTTTTTCATCATTTGACCGGCAGGACGTTCCCACCATGCGTACCGAGTTCAGCCTGCGCGACCTGGAAATCTTCCACGCCATCGCCACCACCGGCTCGACGCGCCAGGCCGCGGTGCAGCTGGGGCTCACCCAGTCGGCGGTGAGCCACGCCCTGGCGCGGCTGGAGGAGTCGTTGAAGATCCGCCTGTTCGCCCGCGAGAACCAGCGCCTGCAGATCACTGCCGCCGGGCGCTACATGCTCAACGAGGCGGTCCTGCTGATGGGTAACCTGGCGCGCATCGAAGAGGACCTGTTCGTCCTCCAGGACAGCGGCGTGGCGTCGCTGAAGCTGGGCTGCGCACCCGGCCTGGGACATCGCTTCGGGCCCGGCCTGGTGCAGCGTTACCTGCAGGCCCATCCGGGCATCGCGGTGTCGCTGGACGTGGCGGCCAGCGGCCGGCTGATCGCCGAGGTGGAGGCCGGTCGGCTGGACATGGCGCTGGTTTCCTACGAGGTGCACGAGCCCAACCTGCTGTTCGCGCCCATGGTCTCGGCGCGCATGCGCGTGCTGATGCCGGCGGCCAGTGGGCTGGCGGAAAAGGCGGAACTGGAATTGGCCGACCTCGACGGACAGACGCTGATCAAGCCGATCCAGTCCGACCACCTGATCTACCGCGACAACAGCCTGCGCCGGCTGCTGCGCCACGAATTGCAGTCGAGCCTGTCGTGCATGGGCGCGATGATCGAACTGACTGGCGGGCTCAGCCTGGTCAACGCGATCACCGCCGCGGACCTGTGCGACAACCCCAAGCTGGTCAGCCGGCCGTTCGCGCTGGAGCAGTGGTTCAATTTCTACCTGGTGTACAAGCAGGAGCTGAAAAGCAATCGCCTGGTGGGCGACGTGCGCCTGGCGCTAGCGCAGGTGGTCGAGGCGATGTTGCAGCGCGAGGATTGTGCCGGGGCATTGCGCCTGCCGGCGGCGTGAGAACCTGTTTACGATCGCGAGATCGTAAACAGGTTCTTAAGCGGGCGGCCGAAGCCGCCCGCGGGTACATCAGGCATTGCGCCGTGGCGCGAGGAAACCGTTGAAGAACTGCTCGGCGTTGTCCTGCAGACTTTCCAGGTGGTAGCCGCCTTCCTGCACGATCAGCGTCGGCAGGTTCAGTTCGCCGATCACCTGGCCGAGGCGGCGGAAGCCGTCGCCGGTCACCGCGACCTGGGATTGCGGGTCGAGCTCGTAGATGTCGAAGCCCAGCGACAGCACCAGGGCGTCCGGCTCGAAGCGGCGCAGCGCGGCGATGGCCTCCTGCAGACGTTCGAAGAACACCGACTCGGGCGAGCCGTGGGGCATGCTCAGGTTGAGGTTGTAGCCGTAGCCGGCCCCCGCCCCCTTTTCGTCCTCGTAGCCGGCGACCACTGGGTAGAAGTTGGTCGGGTCGCCGTGGATCGACACGTAGAGCACGTCGTCGCGCTCATAGAAGATTTCCTGGATGCCCTGGCCGTGGTGCATGTCGGTGTCCAGCACGGCGACGCGGGCGTGGCCCTTGCGCAGTTCCTGGGCGGCGATGGCGGCGTTGTTCAGGTAGCAGAAACCACCGGCCGCATCGCGCCGCGCATGGTGCCCCGGCGGGCGGCACAGCGCGTAGGCCTCGGGCTGGCCGTCGAGCAGGGCGCGGGCACCGGCGATGGCGCTCTGCGCCGACCAGTAGGCGCCGCGCCAGGTCTGCTCACCCACCGGGCAGCTGCCGTCGGCGAGGTAGCGCGCCGCCTTGGCGAGGATGCCGCGCAGCGGGTTGGGTTCGCGGACGAAGACGTTGGAGATCACCTCCGCGCCCCAGTCCTGGCCGGTGGCTTTCCATTCGCCGTGGGCCTCTTCGAGGAAACGCAGGTACTCGGGGCAATGCACCGCACTGAGCGGCTGCATGCCGTGGTCGTCGGGCTGGCGCAGCTCGAAACCCAACTGCTCGACTGCCTGCAGCAGGCGCCGGGGGCGTTCGGGCACTTCCTGCGGCACGCGCATCTGCCCACGGGACAGGTAGGTGCGCGGATGGTGGAGGTACTGGTCGGGGTGGAAGTAGGTCAACATGGCTCGATGTCCTTCAGCGGATGTCAGTGCCCAGCCATTTCTCGCTGATGCCCTTGTAGGTGCCGTCCTTGTCCAGGTCGGCGAGCGCCGCGTTGATGGCGGCCTTCAGCTCGGGGCTGTCCTTGCGTACGGCGATGCCCATCTTCTCGGGGTAGAGCAGTGCACCGGCCGGGCGAGCGTCCAGGTGGCGGTCGCGGATGGTCAGAAGGCCGGCGATCTTGTCGGTGACGAAGCCGTCCAGGCGCTTGTTCTGCAGGTCGAGGAGGATGTCCGGCAGGCCCTTGTAGGTCTTCAGCGTGACGTTCGGCTTGTGCTCGCGCAGCCAGGTTTCGTAAGTCTCGCCCAGGGTGATGCCGATCACCTTGCCGTCCATCTCGTCGATGCTCTGCAGCGGGCTGTCCTTGCGCACGAACAGTTGCGCGCCGGAAAGATAGTAGGGCTCGGAGAAGTCCACGGCCTTCATGCGTTCGTCGGTGATCGCCAGGCTGCCGATGATGGCGTCGTACTTGCCGGCGAGCAGGCCGCCGATGATGCCGTCCCAGGCGGTGGTGACCGGCTTGGCCTGCACCCCGAGACGCTGGGCGATGCCACCGCCGATGTCGACGTCGAAGCCCTGCAGCTTGCCGTCCATGTCGATGAAGCTGAAGGGTGGGTACTTGCCGGTGAGGGCGAAGCTCAGCTCGCCTTTCTGCTTGATGCTGTCGAGGTCGCCGGCGTGGGCGAGAAAGGGCAGGAGGCAAGTGGATGCCAGCAGCAGGCTGCTGGCCAGGGCGCGCATTGTTTTTGTCATTTGGCGAAGCTCCCGGTGTTGGGTGAGGAAGTGCCCAGGAGTGTTCCAATCGCCTCTTTTCGCGTCAATCTATGTTGTTTTTCAATCACATGAGTCGTTTGGCTAAGCACCCGCGCCGTGCCTTGCCCGGACATGAAAAAGCCCCGCCAGGGCGGGGCTTTTTCATGACGCAATGAACCTCAGCCGCGACGCGACAGCGGCTGGCGCTCGAAGTTGACGCCGGCAAGGCCGGTGGTCTGCAGGGCGCGGATGTTGGCGTGGTCGGTGCCTTCGGGATGTTCACGCACGGCGCGGTAGTGCTCGCCGAACGCCAGCAGCGACTCTTCCTGGCTCAGGCCTTCGAGGATGGCGAAGCCCAGGGCCTTGCAGGAGCCCTCGTTCTGCCCGGCGGGGTTTTCCACGGTGCCGTTGCTGAAGGCGCTGGGGGTGTAGCTGTAGTGTTCGGCGATGTACGCCAGGGTGTCGGTGAACAGGTGCTGCTCGCTGCGCAGGCGCGCGCGAAAATCGGTGAGGGTCATCAAGGCAAACTCGTTAGTGCTTTTTCGCGTGATCGAAGGCCGCTTGCTGGGCAGGCGACGCTTCCGTCTGATACTTGGCCTTCCATTCGGCGTAAGGCATGCCGTAGATCTCTTCGCGGGCCTGGTCGGGGCTGACGTCCAGTCCCATGTCGTCGGCCGCGGCCTTGTACCACTTGGACAGGCAGTTGCGGCAGAAGCCGGCAAGATTCATCAGGTCGATGTTCTGCACGTCCTTGCGGGTGCGCAGGTGCTGCACCAGGGTGCGGAAGGCGGCGGCTTCGAGTTCCGTGCGCTGTTCGTCGGTCAGATTCATGGGCTCGGTCATGGCGTGTCTCTCAGTGGGCGCAACAGAGGCGCATGGCGGGGCTGGCGCGATTCTATAGAGCGGGACGATCGGCCAGCAACGTCCATTGGCCGACTGGCACGGGCGTACAGCTTGCGTGACCTCCCGGTCAGCGCTGGGCAGCCAGCGCGATGGACACCGACTCGGCGAAACGCAGCGCGTGCGGCTTGTCCACTTCCACCTCAGCGTAGTGCACGGCCGGGTTGCTCATCACCAGGTCGAGCAATTCCTGGGTCAGGCGTTCGAGCAGGGCGAAGCGGTTTTCTTCCACGTGGGCAATGATCGCCTTGGTAATGGTGCGGTAGTTCAGGGCGTGATCGATGTCGTTGACCTGCACCGCGTCGTCGGCCGGGTAGAGGATGGTGAGGTTGATCAGCACATCCTGCTTGTTGAGGATCTCGTCCTCCTTGATGCCGATGTAGGTGCGCACGCGCAGATCCTTGACCCGGATTCGCGCCATGCCTGGCTCAAGTTGCGTCATTTCACTTGCTCCGTCCGATCAGTTGCAGGAATTCCTGGCGGGTGGTGTTGGACTCGCGGAAGGCGCCGAGCATCACCGAGGTGTTCATCACCGAGTTCTGCTTCTCCACCCCGCGCATCATCATGCACATGTGTTGCGCCTCGATCACCACCGCCACGCCGGCGGCACTGGTGACCTGGGCAATCGCCTCGGCGATCTGCCGGGTCAGGCTTTCCTGGATCTGCAGGCGGCGCGCGAACATCTCGACGATGCGCGCGACCTTCGACAGGCCCAGCACCTTGCCGGTGGGAATGTACGCCACATGCGCCTTGCCGATGAAGGGCAGCAGGTGATGTTCGCACAGCGAGTAGAGCTCGATGTCCTTGACGATCACCATTTCGTCATTGTCCGAGGCGAACAGCGCGCCGTTGACGATCTCCTCCAGCGTCTGCTGGTAGCCCTGGCAGAGGTACTGCATGGCCTTGGCCGCGCGCTTGGGCGTGTCGAGCAGGCCCTCGCGGTCGGGGTCTTCGCCGAGCCCCAGGAGAATCTCACGGTAGTGGTGAGACAGGTCTTCGATCATCGGAGGAATCCTCGCGCCCGCACTGGGCGGGTCATTTCAGGTGCCGGCCGCCGTTGACGGTCAGGGTGGTGCCGGTCACGTAGGGGCTGTCGAGCAGGTAGCGCACGCTCTGGTAGATCACGTCCGCGCCCGGCTCGATACCCAGGGCGGATTTCGCCAGGGTACGCGCGCGGTAGTCCGCGTCGTCATCGGGGTTGAACATGATCAGGGCCGGCGCGATGCCGTTGACCTTGATGCGCGGTGCCAGGCGCGCGGCGAAGGACAGGGTGAGGTTGTCCAGGCCGGCCTTGCTGGCGCAGTAGGCGATGCGATTGGCGCTGCCCTTGCGGGCGACGTCGTCGGAGAGATGGATGATGTCCGCCGGGGAGCCACGTTCGACCGCATCGCGTTCGAGCAGTTCGGCGCAGCGCAGGTTGATCAGGTAGGGCGCGAGCATGTGCAGGCGGAACAGTTCGCCGAAGGCGTCCGCTTCGTGGCCGGGCTCTTCGGTAATCCAGGCCGAGGCGTTGTGGATGACCGCGCGCAGGCGGTCGGTGCGCGATTGCAACGCATCGATGAAGGCGAGAATGCCGGCTTCGTCGGCCAGTTCCGCGTGCAGGCAGATGGCGCCCAGCTGGCGCAGCTCATCGACGCCGGGCTTTTCCTGGCGGTAGGTCGCGATCACCGGGTGGCCGTCCTGCAACAGGCGTTTCGCGCAGTGCAGGCCGATGCGCTGGCTGGCGCCGGTGATCAGGGTGGGAGCCGGGGTGTTGCCCATGCGCGCCTCGTGCAGTCGGGGGAAACGGCGCGCGTTGGAATATCCGAGCGGCCGGGTAGGGCAAAACTATACCAGCCCCGGCGCGGCCGGGCACGGTTGGGGCATAATGGGAGGCCTTGTCTTGCCTTGTGGGAGTGATCATGAAAGTCGCCATTCTGTCCGGCTCGGTCTACGGCACCGCCGAAGAGGTCGCGCGCCACGCCAAGCGCCTGCTCGAAGCCGCCGGTTTCGAAGCCTGGCACGACCCGCGCGTGACCCTCGACGGCCTGCTGGCCTTCGCCCCCGAGGCGCTGCTGGTGGTGACCTCGACCACTGGCATGGGCGACCTGCCGGATACCTTCCAGCCGCTGTACTACGCGCTGCGCGACCGCCTGCCGGACTGGCGCGATCGTCCGGGCGGCGTGATCGCCCTGGGTGACTCCAGCTATGGCGACACCTACTGCGGCGGCGGCGAGCTGGTGCGCGAACTGCTGGTGGAGCTGGGCATGCGTGAAGTGGTGCCAATGCTGCGCCTGGACGGCAGCGAGACGGTGGACCAGGAGACCGATTCCGAGCCCTGGATCGCCGAGTTCATCGCTGCGCTGAAGGCCTGATGCATCCCCGCGCCCGTCACCTGATCGACACCCTCGGCCTCGCCCCGCACCCCGAGGGCGGCTTCTATCGCCGGGTGTTCGATTCGGCACTGGTGGGCGCGGATGGCCGCCAGCAATCTTCGGCCATTTTCTTCCTGCTGCCCGGCGGCACGGCGAGCCGCTGGCACCGCATCGATGCCGACGAGCTCTGGCATTACCACGAGGGTGGCCCACTGGAACTGCTGGTGGCCGAACAGCCGGACGCTCCCGTACGCATCGAAACCCTCGGTCCCGTGGGCGAGGGCAGTCTGCCGCAGCGCGCGGTGCCCGCCCATGCCTGGCAGGCCGCCCGCTGCCTGGGGGATTACGTGCTGGTGGGCTGCACGGTGTCGCCGGGGTTCGAATTCGCCGGATTCAGGCTGCTGGCCGATGATGCCGAGGCGCAGCGGGCGTGGCCGAAGCTGGTCGGGGAGTTTCCCGAGCTGCTCTGAAGCGGTTTCGTAGGATGGGTAGAGCGCAGCGAAACCCATCGATCCGGAGCGCCGCCGACAGCATGGGTTTCGCTTAGGCTCTACCCATCCTACGATCCTGCCTCACTCCGAGCCGTCGGAGTGCAGCGGCATCTCCTCCATCAACGCCAGCCACGCCTTCGCGGCGTTCGACAGATAGGCATCGCGCCGCCAGATGAAGCTGATGTCCCAGCGCAGGTCCGGCTGGCTGAGCAGCACGCGCACAACGCCCGGACGCTCCAGCTCCTCCGCCACCACCCGTGGCAGCAGCACCACGCCCTGGCCGGCGGCCACCAGTGCGCCGAGGAAGTCCGCCTGGCCGCTACGACCACCTTCGCGTGGCTCGAAACCCAGCTCGCGACAGTCGCGCAGCAGGCGGTCGTTGAGGGTGAAGCTCTGCTGGTAGAGCAGGAACGGCGTCTCGGCCAGTTCCACCAGGCTCAGGCTCTCCCGCGTGGCCAGCGGATGATCGGCGGGCAGCAGGGCGTCCAGCGGCTCGTTGCAGAACGGCTGGTGGTCGAAGGCAGGGTCTTCCGGGGTGAGGCCGCCGCCCAGCTCCAGCTCGCCGCTGTAGACCAGCTCTTCCATGGTCTTGCTGCCGCCCTCGATCAGGTGCACGGCGATGTTCGGGTAGCGCCGCCGGTACTCGGCGAAGCGCCCGGCGAACAGCGCGTCGGCGCCCAGCAGCGGCAGGCCCAGGCGCAGCTCGCCACGGTGCAGGTGGGTGAGGTCATCCAGTTCGGTAAGCAGTTCGCGGCGCAGGCGAAGCATGTCCTCGGCGCGGCGCAGTACCACCTCGCCAGCGGCGGTCAGGCGGATGTGCGGGCCGCTGCGCTCCAGCAATTGCACTCGCAGGCTCTGTTCCAGCTGGGCGACCTGCTTGCTCACCGCCGACTGGCTGGCGTTCAGGTGCACCGCCGCCTGGGTGAAGCTGCCCTGGCGCACCACTTCGGCGAAGGTGCGCAATTGCTTGAATTCCATTCTGGAATGGCTCCGATTCGATCAATTCGCTTTGGGGATGATAGGCGCGGGCGTAGGCTTTGCACCATTCCCGAAGCATTTCTGCTTCCCCAACACGTCGAGATCGCCGCCATGTTCCGCCGCGCCTTCCGCCTGATTTTCGAACTCGCCACCCTGGCCGCCTTCTGGTGGATCGGCGGCTGGATCGCCACGCTCACCGGCCTGCCGCTGCCGGGCGGGGTGATCGGGCTGGCGCTGCTGCTGGTGCTGTTCGCCTGCGGGGCGATCCGCCCGGCCCTGCTGCAAGGCGGTGCCGCGGTGTTGCTGGCAGAGATGCTGCTGTTCTTCATCCCCGCGCTGATGAGCCTGCTGGACTACGGTCCGCTGCTGCGCAGCGAGGGCTGGAAGATCCTGCTGGTGATCGCCGCCAGCACCGTGCTGGTGATGCTGGCTACCGCGCTGGCGGTGGAATGGATGTGCCACTGGAGGTCGCGTCATGAATCTCGATAAGCAACCCCTGTTCTGGTTGGCCGCCACCCTTGGTGGCTATCTGCTCAGCCGCCTGTTGTACCGGCGTTACCAGCAGTACTGGCTGTCGCCGATCGTGTTCGTCCCGGTGCTGCTGTTCGCCCTGGCGATCCCGATGCGTGCGACCTATGCCGACTACGCCCGTGACACCAACTGGCTGGTGGCGCTGCTCGGCCCGGCCACCGTGGCCTTCGCCATCCCGATCTGGCAGCAGCGCGCCTTGCTCGCCCGCCACTGGCCGGCACTGCTGACCGGCATGCTCGCCGGCTCGACCATGGCCATCGGCAGCTCCTGGGCGCTGGCCCATGCGCTGGCTCTGGACGGCCAGGTGACCCTGTCGCTGTTGCCGCGTTCGATCACCACGCCGTTCGCCATGGAGATGTCCCATGACCTGGGCGGCGTGCCGGCGCTGACCGCGGCCTTCGTGATGATCACCGGGGTGTTCGGCGCCCTGGTCGGCGGCGTGCTGATGCGCCTGCTGCACCTGCGTTCGGCCCTGGCCCGTGGTGCTCTGCTGGGCGTCGGCGCCCACGGTGCGGGTACCAGCCGGGCCTATGAATTCGGCGGCGAGGAAGGTTCGGCGGCGGGCCTGCTGATGGTCCTCACCGGCCTGTTCAACCTGCTGCTGGCGCCGGTCCTGGCGTACTGCCTGTGATCGGCTGAGGCCGGGCGTTTTCGCTCATCGTTGTAGCGCCGGGACGTGGGATTGCCCACGTCCCGGCTTATGGCGCGTCATTCGGCAAGCCATGTCGGGCGCGACTGTCAGCTCCGTGACAGTCCGCGGCTGGCAGCGCTGGCTAGACTGCGGGCTCGCATAACAACAACGAAGAGGGTTCCGACCATGCACGCCGCACACCCGCTGCCCACCGCGAACGTCAAGGACCAGGTCTCCGCCGCCGAATGGCAGACCCGCGTCGACCTGGCCGCCTGCTACCGACTGATCGCGCTGCACGGTTGGGATGACCTGATCTTCACCCATATTTCCGCCAAGGTTCCCGGCACCGAAGACTTCCTGATCAACCCCTTCGGCATGATGTTCCACGAGATCACTGCGTCCAGCCTGGTGAAGGTCGACCTGGCCGGCAAGAAGCTGATGGACAGCCCCTACGAGATCAACCCGGCCGGCTACACCATCCACAGCGCCGTCCACCAAGTCCGCCACGACGTTACCTGCGTGCTGCACACCCACACCGCCGCCGGCATCGCCGTTTCCGCGCAGAAGCAGGGTCTGCTGCCGATCTCCCAGCAGTCGCTGTTCGTTCTCGCAAGCCTCGCCTACCACGGCTACGAGGGCGTGGCGCTGAACCACGACGAGAAGGCGCGCCTGCAGGCCGACCTGGGCGAAGCCGGCTTCATGATCCTGCCCAACCACGGCCTGATGACCTGCGGGCCGAGCATCGCCGATACCTTCCTGATGATGTTCATCCTGCAGCGGGCCTGCGAAATCCAGGTACTGGCCCAGGGCGGAGGCGCTGAGCTGATCATGATTCCCCAGCAGATCCTCGACGGCGCCATGGCCATGGCCGCTGGCGTCACCCGCAGCAAGCAGGGCCTGGGCGGCGCGCTGGCGTGGCCGGCGCTGCTGCGCAAGCTGGACCAGCAGAACCCCGGCTACCGCGACTGATGGGCCTGCCTGGCATCGCCCTGCGCGACTGGCGCGCGCAGGGCACCTCCTTCACCTTTCGCGGCCACGAGATTCGCTACTGGAGCGCCGGCAGCGGCGAGCCGCTGCTGCTGGTCCACGGCTTTCCCACCGCCTCCTGGGACTGGCACTACCTGTGGCACCCGCTGGCCGAGCGCTACCGGGTGATCGCCTGCGATATGCTCGGCTTCGGCGATTCGGCCAAGCCGCGCGGCCACGACTACCGCATCCTCGAACAGGCCGACCTGCAACAGGCGCTGCTGGTCCATCTGGACCTGCGCGAACCGGTTCACCTGCTGGTCCACGACTACGGCAACAGCGTCGCCCAGGAACTGCTGGCGCGGCACGAGGAGGGCGGGTTCGCCCTGGCCTCCTGCGTGTTCCTCAACGGCGGCCTGTTCCCGGAGACCCACCGTGCGGTGGTGTCGCAGAAGCTGCTGCTCAGCCCACTGGGCGGCCTGTTCGCCCGGCTGTTCAATCGCCGGCGCCTGGCGCACAACTTCGCCAGGGTCTTCGGTCCGGCGACCCAGCCGTCTGAGGCGGAACTGGATGCGTTCTGGGAGCTGATCCGGCATAACGATGGGCCGAAGGCGATGCACCGACTGATCCACTACATCCTCGACCGCCGCGAGCACCGCGAGCGCTGGGTCGGCGCCATGCAGCGCACGCAGGTGCCGCTGCGGGTGATCGACGGGCCGCTGGACCCGATTTCCGGCGCGCACATGGTGGCGCGCTACCGGGAGCTGATCCCCAGGCCGGATACCGTCGAGCTTCCCGGCATCGGCCATTACCCGCAGGTCGAGGCGCCGGAGCAGGTGCTACAGCACTATCTGGCCTTCCGACAGGAGCGGGCTCGATAGGTACGGATCGATCCTTCCGGAGATTCGGAACCGGCTGATAGCTGGGTTCCGCGTGGCGGCGGTAGCTTCCCGGCCTTGTCCAGCCGGAGGCCGCCATGCCACTCAGATCCGTCATTCCCGTCCGTCAGCCGCAGGGTTCGCTGCTGTACCGGGCGCTGCTGAACCTGCGCCGGGATTTCGCCTTCGTCGCCATCCCCCTGCTGTTGCTGCTGGTGGGTGTCTGCGCCGCCGGCTGCTATTACGCCTGGATGATCCAGAACTGGGTTCCCGCCGCCCTGGGCGTCCTGGCGCTGCTGCCGGCCTTCGGCCTGCTGCTGTTCTGGAGCGAGTACGACTGGTGGCTGTTCAAGCTCGGCCCGCGCGAGGAACTGAACCTGCCGATCCGCTGATCATCCCCCGGCCTTATTGGGCAACATTCGCCCCAATCGTCTTGCTTGTGACCGAATCGTGACTGCCGGACACTCCGGAAAAAACAGACCTGCCTGGAGTCCCGACCATGAGTGATGCCCTGCGTTTCGACGGAAGAGTCGTGATCGTTACCGGAGCTGGCGGCGGTATCGGCCGCGCCCATGCGTTGCTGTTCGCCAAGCACGGCGCCAAGGTGGTGGTGAACGACCTGGGCGGTAGCACCCACGGTGAAGGCGCCAACGCTTCGGCCGCCGACCGCGTGGTGGCGGAAATCCGCGAAGCCGGTGGCACCGCCATCGCCAACCATGACTCGGTGACCGACGGCGAGAAGATCGTCCGCCAGGCGGTGGAGGAATTCGGCCGCATCGACGTGGTGGTGAACAACGCCGGCATCCTGCGCGACAAGACCTTCCACAAGATGGAAGACGCCGACTGGGACCTGGTCTACAAGGTCCACGTCGAGGGCGCCTACAAGGTGACCCACGCCGCCTGGCCGTTCATGCGCGAGCAGGGTTATGGCCGGGTGATCTTCACCTCGTCCACCTCAGGGATCTACGGCAACTTCGGCCAGAGCAACTACGGCATGGCCAAGCTGGGCCTCTATGGCCTGACTCGCAACCTGGCCATCGAAGGGCGCAAGAACAACATCTTCGTCAATGCCATCGCCCCTACCGGCGGCACCCGCATGACCGAAGGCCTGATTCCGCCGCAGGTGTTCGAGCAGCTCAAGCCCGAGCTGGTCAGCCCGCTGGTGGTGTACCTGGGCAGCGAAGCCTGCCAGGAGACCTCCGGCCTGTTCGAAGTGGGTGGCGGCTGGATCGGCAAGGTGCGCTGGGAGCGTAGCCTGGGCGTGGGCTTCGACCCGCGCAAGGGCTTCAGCGTCGAGGACGTGGCGGCGAACTTTGCGCAGATCTGCGATTTCGAGAATGCCGCGCATCCGAAGGACAACGTCGAAGCGCTTCGCGAGATGATGGCGAACCTGCAGAAATACGTCGGTTGATCCGGCCAGCCTGACCGGCGGAATAGCCAATGAGGCTGTTCCGTGGCGGCGGACGCAGTAAGGTGAAAGGGCCGGCTTGTAGCCGGTCCTTTGCATTGGTGCCGGCGGCGCCAGCCTGCTAGACCGTAAACAGGCCCTGAGGAGTTCGCCATGAGCGTGATAATCGAGAGGAACGGCCCGGTGACCACCCTGGTGATCGCCCGCCCTGCGGTACGCAATGCCGTGGACCTGCCCACCGCCCAGGCGTTGGCCGATGCCTTGCGCGATTTCGAGCAGGACGAGGAGGCGCGGGTCGCGGTGCTCACCGGCGCTGGCGGCACCTTCTGCGCGGGTGCCGATCTGGCGGCGGTGGCCGAGGGCGGCGAGCGACGCAACCGCCTGGAAACCGAAGGCGATGGACCGATGGGCCCCAGCCGAATGCAGCTGTCCAAGCCGTTGATCGCAGCCATCGAGGGCTATGCGGTGGCCGGTGGGCTGGAGCTGGCGCTGCTGGCCGATCTGCGGGTGATGGCCGAGGACGCGGTGTGCGGGGTGTTCTGCCGGCGCTTCGGTGTGCCGCTGATCGACGGCGGCACCGTGCGCCTGCCGCGCATCATCGGCCAGGGCCGGGCGCTGGACATGATCCTCACCGGCCGTCCGGTGAGTGCGCAGGAAGCGCTGATGATGGGCCTGGCCAACCGCGTGGTGCCGCGCGGGCAGGCACTGGAGGCGGCCGAGGAGCTGGCGCGGGAGATCGCCGAGTTTCCCCAGCGCTGCATGCTGGCCGACCGCGCCAGTGTCTTCACGCAGTGGAACCTGTCCTTCGATGTGGCGCTGGCCAATGAGTTCCAGGGCGGGATGGCCGTGATCGAGAGCGGCGAGACGGTAAACGGGGCCAAGCGGTTTGCCGATGGGGAAGGGCGGCACGGGGAGTTTTGAGGATCGGGCTGAGCGTCTCGTCGGTCCCGCAGGAAAGCCGCGCCGCTCTTCGTAGGAGCGAGCTTGCTCGCGAACTTGTCGAGGCACCGACCTCGCTGCTGATCGCGGATGGCGGAAGGTGTATCGGCGTACAACCGCGAACGGTTGTACGCCCTACGGTACGTCGATCAATCGCGCTGGATGATTACGTAGGTCTTGCGCACGGTTTCCTGGATGTCCCACACGCCCAGGCTGTTCTGCGGCAGCAGGAAGGCGTCGCCGGCCTGGAAGGCGATGGTCTCGCCGCCGTCCGGGGTGAAGGTGCCGCGGCCGGAGATGAAGTGGCAGAACTCCTGCTCGACGATCTGGCGGCGCCAGCGGCCGGGGGTGCACTCCCAGATGCCGGTTTCCACGCGGTCGGTGCGCTCGATGGATTCCACGCGGGTTTCCGACACCGGCTCGCCCAGCGGCACGGCGACCGGGTTGGCTTCACCGAGTTCGGCGTGCAGGGTGTTCTTCAGGTGGGTCAGTTTCATTCGGGGCTCCAGTGGGGTTTCTTCTAACGGCTGATCAGCCGACCTTCCAGGTCATCAGGCCTTCCATGGTCGCGGCGACTTTCTCCGCCAGGCGGCGGCGCCACGGGGCGCTGTGCGGGTTGGCCAGCACTTCGTCTTCGTGCACGAAACTGCGGATGATCGCGTTGTAGCCCAGCCAGCGGCAGGGCTCGGGCTCCCAGCCGCGCAGGCCGTCCTGCAGGCTGCGGTCGTCGATCACCCAGGGTTGCCGGGTCAGTTCGCTGTGCTGGCCGAGGATCAGGTCGGCCAGGGTGCGGCCGCCGAGGTTGGTGGCGCCGACGCCTTCGCCGCCGTAGCCGCCAGAGAGGGCGATGCCGTTGCGACGGTCGATCAGCATGTGCGGGTGGAAGCGACGCGCCATGCCCAGGTTGCCGCCCCAGGTGTGGGTGATGCGTACGTCTTTCAGGCGCGGGAAGAGTTCGCCGAACAGGTAGCGGCGCAGCCCCACTTCATCGTCGGTCAGGCTGAAATCGGTGCGCAGCTTGCCGCCGAAGCGGTAGCCGCCGCGAGCGCCGAAGGCCAGGCGATTGTCGGCGGTGCGCTGGCCATAGGTGACCTGGCGGCTGAATTCGCTGAAGGCCTGACCCTGTTCCAGGCCGATCTCGGCCCACACCGATTCGGGCAGCGGCTCGGTGGCCACCAGCAGGCTCTGCACCGGCAGTTGGTAGTTGCCAAGCGGCGGCAGGTCGGCGGCATAGCCCTCGATGGCCGGCACCACCCAGTGGGCCTTCAGCTCGCCCTGGTCGGTGCGCAGCAGGCCCGGCGCCCAGTGGGTCACGCGGCTCTTCTCGAAGATCTGCACGCCCTGGCGCTCCACGGCGCGGGCCAGGCCACGAACCAGCTTGGCCGGGTTGATGGTGGCGCAATGCGGGGTGTGGATGGCGCCCAGCGCGCTGGGAATGCGCAGCTGTTCGGCGAGCTGGCTGGTGGTGAGCCAGCGGTAATCGTCCTCGGTCAGGCCCTCGGCATAGAGGTGCGCGAGGTAGTCGCGCAGGCGCTTTTCCTGTTCCGGGTAACGGGCGGCGGTGTAGAGCACGCCGCCCTTGCGGTAGTCGCAGTCGATGCCTTCGCGCTCGAGCACACGGGCGACTTCGTCGGGGATGTCATGCAGCAGGTCGTAGGAGGCGCGTCGCTGTTCCGGCGAGAGGCCGGCGAGCAGGCGGTCCTCGCCGAGGATATTGCCCATCAGCCAGCCGCCATTGCGGCCGGAGGCGCCGAAGCCGGCGGTTTCCGCCTCGACGATGGCGATCTTCAGCTGCGGCGCGCGCTGCTTCAGGTAATAGGCGGTCCACAGTCCGGTGTAACCGGCGCCGGCGATGGCCACATCGACATCCAGCGAGCCTTGCAGGGAAGGACGCGGAACGAGGTCGTCGTCCAGTTGGTTCATCCACAGACTGATATGACGCCATGCCGACATAGACGACTCCGGAGGGGAAGTGGGGGAATGTCGTCAAGCCTAGAGGTGGCGCGGGGTTCTGTCGTCTGCGCGGGTACGCGGGGAGTGCCGGCGCGCCCGCCGGCAACTGCCGGTCAGGCGTCGTTCTGCTCGTCGCGCAGACGCTTCAGGTATTCACGCGGGGACTGCCCGGTGTGCTGGCGGAAGCAGCGGTAGAAGGCCGACAGCGAGTTGAAGCCGGCGGAGAACGCCAGTTCGTCGATTCGCGCCGGCAATGGTGGGCGAAGCTGGTCGAGCAGGTGGGTGAGGCGCGTCTGGTTGACGTACTGGTAGAAGCTCAGCCCCATCACCTGGTTGAGCAGGTAGGAAATCTGGTTGCGGGTGTAGCCGGTGGCGGTGGCCACCTGGGTCAGGTCCAGGTCCGGCGCCAGGTACGGCTGGCTCTTGCTGAAGTACTGTTCCAGGTCGTTGGCCAGCTGGCTCAGCTGGCGCGGCGAGAGACCCAGGCGGCTGGTGGCCGGGCGCGGATCGCTGATCTGCGAGCGGTTCTCGACGCCTTCGCGCACCACCGAGGCGTACTCGTTGATCCGCCAGATCATGCCGTCGCGCACGGTGATCGCTTCGCTGGAGTGGAAGGTCGCCAGGCGTCCGCTGAGGGTGACGGCGATGCGGTACTGGATGAACGCGGTGTCGCCATCCACGCGGATGCGGTCGATGTGGTCGAGGAACTCCTCCGGACGGCTGGGCATGGTGCCCAGCACGTAATCGCGTAGCTCTGAGAGTCCCAGGCGGCGGTTCTGGAAGAAGTCGTTGTACTCCACCTGCGGATGGTAGAGCGCGAGCACCGCTTCGAGGTCGCGATGCTTCCAGCACTCGTGATAGCGCAGGACCACCGCGCGGGTCTGGTCGGTGAGATGGCGGTCGGTGGGGCGTTGGTCGATGGCTTGCATAGGGTGCCAAGTCTGCCCCAGACAGCGGCGTTCGGGTAGTGGCAATGCTCCAGGCCTGTCATGGCGCTGTGTCAGCGCCGCCAGCAGGAGCTTGTCGCGGCGCTTGTGTCGGGAGATTACGCGCGTATTGCGGACGGTCCGGGGCTCAGTGCAGGGCCTTGGGCGGCACGCTGATCTCCGCCAGGCGCTGGGCCAGGCGTAACTGCTCGGCGGGGTCGTCGCTGAGCAGCATCGCCCGCTCCAGGTCGTAGCGTTCGGCCTGCGGGCATTCCAGGGTGTGGTAGAGGTCGGCGCGGGCCAGGTGATCGCTGACGCTCGGCGGCCCCAGTTCCAGCACGCGCTGGGCGTCCTTCAGCGCGGCGAGCGGCTCGCCGATGCCCAGGTGCAGCTGCCGCAGATTACGTGACAGGCGCTGCAGCATCTCGGCGGCGCTGGCGGTTTGCAGATGCGCGGCGGTCAGCTCCACCAGCGGCCCCAGTTGGCGCGCCAGCAGGTCCCGGCAGTCGCGGGTGTAGAGACGGCGACCGGTGGCTGGGTCGAGCAGGTGATCTGCGCCGGGGACGCGCAGCAGGAAGCGTCCGGGGAAGTTCACGCCGACCAGGGCAATGCCCTGCTGGCGCGCCAGCTCCAGGGCGATCAGCGCCAGCGACAGCGGCTGGCCATGGCGTCGCTGCAGTACCCGTGGAAGGAGGGCGGCGCGAGGCTGCAGGGGAAATTCGTCGTCTTCGGCAAACCCCAGTTCGCTCATGCGCCTGAGCAATGCCTGGGCCCGCTCGGCATCGGTGGTGGCCACCGGCAACGCCACCACAACCTGATGCGCCAGGCTGTCAAGCAGGCGGCGTGCCTGTTCCGGGCTCTGTTGCGGCTCGTGCTCGGCGGCGATCCACAATGCTGCCTCGAACAGGGCCGGTGGCTCCTGGGCGAGGCAGGCGAGGCAGGCTTGACGCGGATTCATGGCGGTCTCCGGCTGATCCTGCGGTTTTAACCGTTGCGGGCTGCGCTCGTCCAGCACTTGGCTCGTTGCGGGCAAACGCGGGTGCAGTGCGCTGCCTATACTGTTAGGGCCCTGAAGCAAGGGCGCCCGGTCACTAGCAAGGGAGCGCCGCCATGTTCGCCATGATGGAAGCCACCCGGCTCGAGTCGCTGCATCTTACCCAGGACCCGGCCACGGGGCTCAAGGCCATCATCGCCATCCACAATTCCCGGCTCGGGCCGGCGCTGGGTGGCTGCCGCTATCTCCCCTATCCCAGCGAGGACTCCGCCCTGCGTGATGCGGCGCGGCTGGCCCAGGGCATGAGCTACAAAGCCGCGCTGGCAGGGTTGCGCCAGGGCGGCGGCAAGGCGGTGATCATCCGTCCACCCCATGTGGCCAATCGCGGCGAACTGTTCGAAGCCTTCGGCCGCTTCATCGACGCCCTGGGCGGCGCCTACATCACCGCGGTGGACAGCGGCACCTCCAGTGCGGACATGGACTGCATCGCCCAGTACACCCGCCATGTCACCAGCACCACCAGTGGCGGCGACCCTTCGCCGCACACGGCGCTCGGGGTGTTCGCCGGCATCCGCGCCAGTGCCCAGGCGCGTCTGGGCAGCGATGACCTGGACGGCCTGCGGGTCGCCATCCAGGGGTTGGGGCATGTGGGCTACGCGCTGGCCGAGCACCTGGTCGCCGCTGGTGCGGAGCTGCTGGTCAGTGACATCGATTCGGGGAAAGTGCAATTGGCGGTGGAGCAGCTGGGCGCGCGCCCGGTGCCCAACGAGGCGTTGCTCACCACGCCGTGCGACATCCTTGCGCCGTGCGGCTTGGGTGGCGTGCTCACGTCGCAGGTGGTTGGCCACCTGCGCTGCGCGGCGGTGGCGGGGGCGGCGAACAACCAGCTGGCGCAGCCGGACGTGGCCGATGAGCTGGAGGCGAGGGGAATACTCTATGCGCCGGACTACGTGATCAACTCAGGCGGCCTGATCTACGTCGCGCTGCAGCACCAGGGCGAGTCGCTGCCGGTCATCACCGCGCACCTGTCACGGATCGCCGAGCGGCTCACCGAGGTTTACGCCCACGCCCAGGCCGATCACCTGTCGCCGGCGCGTGTCGCCGACAAGCTGGCCGAGCGGATTCTCTACGGGGAGTATTCGGGGCACTGAAATCCGGGGCTGAACTCAGGCTGCAGGAGCGGACTTTGTCCGCGATCGCGGGCATGGCCCGCTCCTACAGGGAACGCTCGGCGCGATCCCGGAGTCCGTCCGCGATGGACTGCCTCACTCCTCGGCAGCCGCCTCGCTGAAAATCTCGTTCAGCGCGTCGGGCTGGTTCTTGAAGGCGCGGGCGAAGGCGTCGCGGTTCTTGGCCATGAAGATGCCGATCTCCTCGACCTGGTCCTCCTTCAGTGAAGGCACCGCCTTCTGCAGTACCTCAGCCAGCGTTTCCGCCAGCTCCAGCATCTTGTCGTGCCGGTCGGCTTCTGCCTTATCCATGAACAGGCGCTCCGGATCGCGGCTGCTGCGGTACACCACTTCGACGGCCATTCATCACCTCGTAAGCCTTCTCTATGTTGGGAGTGTGGAAATTACTGTTTATTTATACAGTAAAGTGATCGCGCAATGCTACTGCTCATGCGCGAACCATTCGCCAGAAGCCTAGACGCAGCGAAGAGGAATGCCGGTATTCGGCCACTATTGCGGCGGCCCGAAGTGGTGCGCGCGCCCTGTTGGCGCGCGCAGTTGCTCCGACGTGACCGGAGCAGGGCGCCGTCAGTCAGAAATCTCCAGAAGGTAGGAAATTGGCTTAGGACGCGATGAGCAGACCGTGGCCGCTGCCAGCCATCGTGGCCAGCAATTGCGGCGCGATGCGGCCGTGCTCGATGGCGATGCCGAAACGGACGCTCTGGATGACCTGCTGTAGCTGCTCCGGGTCCTGCAACTGGCTGCTGCGGATCATGCGACGCGCGGCGACGCCGTCCTCGGTGGAGAGGGTGAGCATGATGCTGCCGTCGAGCCGTTCGAGGCTGAAGTTGACGCGGTACTGCTGCTGGAAGGCGTCGGTCAGTACCTGAAAGGGACTTTCCATGAATCGGTCCTGCCTGTTGTGGGCGTGCCTCTGGATGGACCGGAGGGCCACCGGAAAAGTTCGCCGCCATGTTGCCGCAGTGGATCGCTGACATGACTGCGCAAGATCAATGGCGTAGTGCTTGCAGGCTCTGACCGGCGGGTATTACGCGAAGAATCCTTTACGACACGGAGATGCGACCAATGAAACTGGACTGGGCCGAGCGCCTGCGCGAACGGATGCACGGCTGTGCCGAATCCCTGGGCAATCTGCTGGTGGAGGGCTTCCACTACCTGGCGCTGTTCGCCATCGGCGGCTCGGTGTTCTGGTCGGCGGCGGTGGCGTTCGGCGAGATGATGAGCAAGGGCCATGCGAGCATCGACGACATCCTGCTGCTGTTCATCTACCTCGAGCTGGGCGCGATGGTCGGTATCTATTTCAAGACCAACCACATGCCGGTGCGCTTCCTGATCTACGTGGCGATGACCGCGCTGACCCGCCTGATGATCGCCGACATCCAGCACAACCATGTGCCCGACGACGGCATCATCCTGGTTTCGGTAGCCCTGTTGCTGCTGGCGCTGGCGATCCTGGTGGTGCGTTATGCCTCCTCGCGCTTCCCATCGCCCGCCTCGCCGCAGCGCAGCGGCGAGCGTGACCTGATCAGCGACGACGAGCGCTGATTGCACAGGCGTTGATTCCGGCCCGCCGCAGCGTGGTCGGATGCACTACCATCGGTGCATCCGGCCGCCGAGGAAGACCGAGCCCATGAAGGGATGGAAGCTGTTCGCACCCCTGCTGATCCTGGTGATCATCGCCATCACACTGTACCTGCGTCTGCACGCGCAACCCCTGTTGCTGCAGGGCGAGGCGGACGCCACCGACGTCATCGTCGCCTCCAAGGCCAAGGGCCGGGTCGAAGTGCTGCACGTGCGCCGCGGCGACGATGTGAAGCAGGGCCAGGTGCTGATTTCCCTCAGCAGCCCTGAGCTGCAGGCCCAGCTGGACTCCCTGCGTGCCGCACGCAACCAGGTGCAGGCCAACCTTGACGAATCCCTCCACGGTACCCGCGAGGAAACCCTGCGCGCCCTGCAGGCCAGCCTGTCCCAGGCCCAGGCCGAGCTGCGCAACGCTGACCTGGAGTACCAGCGCAACGAAGAGCTGGCCGGGCGCGGTTTCGTTTCCCAGGCGCAGCTGGACCTGTCCCGCCGTGGCCGCGACGTGGCGCGCAATCGCGTCGCCGAGGCCCAGGCCAATCTTGACCAGGGCAACCAGGGTGATCGCGAGGAACGTCGCCGCGCGCTGGAAGCGGCGGTGCGCAGGGCCGATGCGCAGATACTCGAACTGCAGGCGCAGACCGACGACCTCAACGTGGTGGCGCCGGTGGACGGCGAGGTGGGGCCGATCCCGGCGGAGCAGGGTGAACTGGTCAATGCCTACAGTCCGTTGCTGACGCTGGTGCGGCTATCCGACGCCTACTTCGTGTTCAACCTGCGTGAAGACATCCTCGCCGACGTGAACAAGGGCGACGAAGTGGCGATCCAGGTGCCGGCCCTGAAGAACCTTTCGGTGACGGCCAAGGTCAGCTACATCGCACCGCTCGGCGATTTCGCCACCAAGCGCGCCACCCGCGCCACCGGCGACTTCGATCTGAAAACCTTCGAGGTGCGGCTCTACCCCGAGAAGCCGGTGGAAGGTCTGCGTCCCGGGATGAGCGCGCTGTGGCACTGGCAGCAGTAAGGCGCAACCTGCTGCGTTTCGCCCAGGCCTTTGGCAGCGAAACGCGGGTCGCCCTGCGCAGCTGGACCATCCACTGGCTCGGCTGGCTCTGGCCGCTGTTGCTGTTCGTGGTGATCAGCGGCGTGTACCAGGCAGGCACCCTGCTGGATATGCCGGTGGCGGTGGTCGATGCCGACCACAGCAGCCTGTCGCGACAGATCGTCCGCGAGCTGGACGCCGGCTCCCACGCCAAGGTCGAGGTGCTCGGCGGCGGTCTGCCGGAAGGGCTGCGCCGGCTGCGCATGGCCGATGACTATGCGCTGCTGTACATCCCGCGCGACTTCGAGGCCGACGCGCTGGCCGGCCGCCAGCCCACCGCCGAGCTGTACTACAACTCGCTGTTCTATTCCGCCGGCTTCTACTCGACCCAGGACTTCAGCGGGCTGATGAGTTCGGTCAACGCCGAGCTGCGCCCGCGCCTGGCAGTCGGCATGGACCGCCCGATGCCGGCGCTGGCGAGCGTCGCGGTGTCCTACGAGAGCCTGTTCAACGCCAGCGGCAACTACATCTACTTCCAGCAGTTCGCCGCTATCGTCCACCTGCTGCAGCTCTTCGTGATCGTTGCCACCGTCCATGTGCTGGCCCGCGAGGCGCCGGAGCTGCGCGCATCCTCGCCACATATCCTGCGCGCCCAGGCCCTCGGCGTGCGCCTACTGGGCAAACTGGCGCCCTACACCCTGCTGTTCAGCACGCTGCTGATGGTGGAGCTGTTCCTGCTGGTTGAGCTCAACGGCGCACGGATCAACGGCAATCCCTGGTGGATGCTGGCGATCGCCGTCTGCTACGTGGCGGCGGCGCAAAGCCTCGGGCTGGTGTTGTTCATCTTCACTGCCAACCGCTTCAGCGCCTATTCGCTGATCGGCCTGCTGATCGGCCTGGCGCAGACCTACTCCGGCGTGCTGCTGCCGGAGCTGGCGATGCCGCAGATCGCCCGGGTGATCGCCGAGGCCGAGCCGCTGACCCACACCCTGCATGGCCTGTTCGACCAGTTCCTGCGCAAGGCGCCGGCCGAGTCGGGCCTGTACACCTGCTGCAAGCTGCTGCTGTATCCGCTGGTCGCCTACATGATCGCCAAGATGCGCCTGCGCCGGCGCCTCGACCTGAGCCCGGCGTAAGGAAAGCGCATGGAAAACTTCTGGAACGTCTTCCGCGAATCCCTGGCCAACATGCTGGGCAAGCCGCTGTGGTTGCTGATGGTGCTGTCCGTGGCACTCACCACCTTGCCCTACGCGCACCGCACCATGAACGACCTGCCGGTGGCGGTGATCGACATGGACCACAGCGCGGTTTCCCGCGAACTGATACGCCTGCTCGACGCCGCGCCGAAGATCGCCACGGTCGGCTACGACCAGTTGCCCGAGGCCCAGCACGACCTGGCCTGGCGCAAGCTGTTCGCCATCGTGGTGATTCCGCTGGATTTCGAGAAGCGCGTGCTGCGCGGCGAGTCGGTCACCGTGCCGATCTTTGGCGACGCCACCAACCGCATGGCCAACGGGCAGATCCAGCAGGACATCAGCGCCACCTACGCCGAGCTGTCGCTGCGCTACAACCGCGAGCGGCTGATGCGCGGCGGCTTCTCCGAGACCCAGGCGAACGTCCTGCTGCAACCGGCGGTTGGCCAGCTCACTGACTTGTTCAACCCCGGCACCAGCTTCGCCGCCATCGTCCTGCCAGGGCTGGTGACGCTGATCCTGCAGCACAGCCTGCTGCTCTCCTGCACGCGGGTGAACCTCAACCTGCGCGGCGGCACCCCGCGCTCGCTACGCCAGCCAACCTCCACGCGCTTCGGCCGCTACGCCGCGCAACTGCTGATCTGGACGGTGCTGGCGATGCTCTTCTACGTGATCTGGCCGTGGATGATGGGCTACCGGCAGACCGCCTCGTTCTTCATGCTGATGGGGCTGGTGCTGCCGTTCCTGCTGGCGGTGATCGCCATGAGCGAGTTCGTCGCCGAGTTGCTGCCCTCGGAGGAGGCGGTCTACCTGACCATGACCTTCATCACCCTGCCGCTGTTCTACATGGCCGGCTTCACCTGGCCGCCCCAGGCCATGCCGCAGTGGGTGCAACTGCTGGCCGACGCGATCCCCTCCACCTGGGCGATCCGCGCCGTGGTGGAGATGAACCAGATGAACCTGCCATTATCGGCCGTGGCTGACAGGATTCTCATCCTCCTTGCCATGGCCGCGGCGTATGGATTGCTGGGTACACTGATCTACCAGTACCGTAACTGGCGCTGGGACCAGCTCAAGGGCTGGTGATGGAACGCTTCACGCAAGAAGAGGAAAGGACACCATGATGCACATTCGAATGACCGCTCTATTGCTGCTCGCCGTCGGTCTGTCCGGCTGCGGTTCGTTGCACACCCTGGGAAGCGACGAGGTGGTCAATGCCAGCGACATCAAGCTCCAGGGCACCTATTGCGATGTCATTCCCCGGGTCTACAGCGGCGTGACCTACGACCTGTGCTGGATGCACGGCGAGCGCTTCGTTCCGCGCGGCGGCGTCAGCGGTGCCACTGTGATCTGGCCGCTGGCGGACATGTTGCTGTCCGGCGTGACCGACACGGTGTCCCTGCCGTACACGCTCTACCGCCAGCATCGCGACGGGAGTATCGAGCTGCGTCGCGACTGAGTGGGGCAGCCTCCCCGCTCAGGCGGGTGAGCCATTCGTTGAAAGGGAGTCGAATCATGATCCATCGCTTGATCGCCGCGTTGCTGATCGCGACGGGTGTTACGGGGTGCGGCTCGGTGCGTACGTTGTCCAGTGACAACGTTGCCAAGGTCGATGATCTTCATCTCAAGGGGACCTATTGCGGTGACACTATCCCGCGGGTCTATGGCGGCGTGGTCTACAACCTGTGCGTGATGAATGGCGGCTCCGGCGAGCGCGGTGGCTCAGGCTATCGCTACATGCCTGCGCTGGTGCCGTATTCGGTCATTGATATGGGATTGTCCGCTGTGGCCGACACGCTGACGCTACCCTATACCCTGTACCGCCAGAACCGCGACGGTGATATCCAGCTCGTGCGCGACTGACGTCCAACGCAGAACCCGGAGGATGAAATGACGCAATTGAACGGCAAGGTCGCGGTGGTCACCGGCGCGGCCAGTGGCATTGGCAAACAGGTCGCCCTGACCCTGGCCGGGTCGGGGGCAGCAGTGGCCATTGCCGATTTGCAGCAGGACGCCGCCCAGCGGGTGGTGGATGAGATCGAAGGCACTGGCGGCAAGGCCCTGGCGGTAGCGATGGACGTCACCGACGAGCAGGCGGTCGACAGCGGCATCGACCGCGTCGCCGCCACCTTCGGCAGCATCGACATCCTGGTCTCCAACGCCGGCATCCAGATCGTCAATCCGCTGCAGGACTTCGCCTTCGCCGACTGGAAGAAGATGCTCGCTATCCACCTCGACGGCGCCTTCCTCACCACCCGCGCAGCCTTGCGTCACATGTACCCGGCCAAACGCGGTGGCGTGGTGATCTACATGGGCTCGGTGCACTCCCACGAGGCCTCGCCGCTCAAATCCGCCTATGTCACCGCCAAGCATGGCCTGCTCGGCCTTGCCCGCACTTTGGCGAAGGAAGGCGGTCCGCATGGCGTGCGCTCCCACGTGGTCTGCCCCGGCTTCGTGCGCACACCCTTGGTGGAGAAGCAGATTCCCGAGCAGGCAAAGGAGTTGGGCATCAGTGAGGAGGACGTGGTCAGGAAGGTCATGCTTGGCGGCACCGTGGACGGCGAGTTCACCACCGTCGAGGACGTGGCGCAGACCGTGCTGTTCCTCGCCAGCTTCCCCTCGGCGGCACTCACCGGGCAGTCGGTGTTGGTGAGTCATGGATGGGGAATGCGCTGAGCTCCCTGTTCCCATGTGACAGGGAGCGTAGGGCGTATAACGTTCGACGTTCTACACCGTTTGGTCTTGATGTCCGGGCTCCGAACCCAGCACGACGCCGCTGGTTCAAGGGGCTCCGGGCTTGGCCTGGCACCGCCGGTGCGCCCGGCTATCGGCGTACAACCGCGAACGGTTGTACGCCCTACGTTTGTTTCCCCGCACACAGCCCTTGCCGTGATGGCTTGCTCATGGCATCTTTGCGCAAATGATAAGTTTTCGCATTTGAGGATTTGTTTCACCTGAGCCTCGATGCAGGGCGTTCGTGCGCAGGGGGCTCCCGTGACGTCGGCTACACACCATTCGCAGGTCGGCGAGCTCTACGCCGGCCATCACTCCTGGCTGCTCGGCTGGCTCTATCGCCGCCTGGAATGCCGCCACCAGGCCGCCGATCTCGCCCAGGACACCTTCGTCCGCCTGCTCGGTCGCAGCGAACTCAAGGGCCTGCGCGAGCCCCGAGCCTTCCTCGCCACCGTCGCCCGCGGACTGATGGTCGATCATTTCCGCCGCCAGAGCCTGGAGCGCGCCTGGCTCGACAGCCTGGCGCAGCAGCCCGAGGCCGAGGCGCCGTCCACCGAGGAGCGGGCGATGGTGCTGGAGACCCTGATGGAAATCGACCGCCTGCTCGACGGCCTGCGACCGGTGGTACGCAGCGCCTTCCTGCTGTCGCAGCTCGACGGCCTGCCTTATCCACAGATCGCCGAGCGCCTGGGCGTTTCGCTCAGCTCGGTGCAGCAATACATGACCCAGGCTTTCAGCCATTGCTACCAGGCGCTCTACCCATGAATCCCAGCGGCGCAGTGGACGCGGCCCCGCGTCTGGAGCATTCGGTGGTGGAGCAGGCCATCGGTTGGCGCGTACGTCTGGCCTCCGGGCTGGCCGCCGCCGACGAGATCGCTGCCTGCCAGCGCTGGCGGGCGTCCGATCCGGCCCATGAGCAGGCCTGGCAGCGCCTGGAATTCTTCGACGGACGCCTGGGCGGCGTCGCACCGGCCGTGGCCAGCCGCTCGCTGCGCCGAGCGGCGATCGATCCGGCGCGGCGACGGGCCTTGAAGAGCCTGTTGCTGCTCGCCAGCAGCGCGGCTGTGGTAGGCAGCGGCACCTTCGGCCTGCGTGATTCGCCCTGGTTGGCGCAACAGCGCACCTCGGTCGGCGAGCGCCGGCGCATTGCGCTGCCCGATGGCGGTTGGTTGCAGCTCAATACCGACAGTGCCGTGGATATCACCTACGACTCGCAAGTCCGCCGCGTGCGCCTGTACAGCGGCGAGATGCTGGTGCAGACCGGCCCGGACAGGGCTCGCCGCACCTTCTGGGTAGACACTCCGTTGGGCCGCCTACAGGCGCTGGGCACACGCTTCGCCGTGCGCCTGGATGGCAGCGATGCGCGGCTGTGCGTGCAGGAGGGCGCGGTGGCCGTCACGCCGGCACTGCGCGATGAGCCGACCGAGGTGATAGTCGCCGGTCGCCAGGTGCGTTTCGACCGCCAGGGGCTGTACGGCGAGACGGCGCTGGACGCCGATTCGCTGGCCTGGAGCGACGGCTATCTGGTGGCACGGCAGTGGACACTCGGCCGTCTGTGCGCGGAGTTGGCGCGCTACCGATCCGGGGTGTTGCGTTGCGATCCGGCGGTGGCGGACCTGGCGATCTCCGGCGTGTTCCCGCTGGACCGGCCGGAGCAGGCCATTGCCGCCCTGCAACGCAGCCTACCAGTGCGTGCGCAGTATCGGACGCGCTGGTGGGTGACGCTGGTGCCGGTGGCTTGAGTTCCATCGCTCCGTGGGCGTTGCCTTTGTAGGAGCGCCCCATGGGCGCGAATCGCGGGCATGGCCCGCTCCTACAGGTTCACACCGCCTTGGGCAAGGGCGCGAACAGCGCGTCGATATCCGCGTCGTCGAGCTGCCAGTCGGAGCCTGTGCCTTCGAGGATGCCCGCCGCCAGCGCCGCCTTGTCGCGCTGCAGCAGCTGGATCTTCTCTTCCACCGTGCCTCGGGCGATCAGCTTGTAGACGAACACCGGCTTGTCCTGGCCGATGCGGTAGGCGCGGTCGCTGGCCTGGTTCTCGGCGGCCGGATTCCACCAGGGGTCGTAGTGGATCACGGTGTCGGCGGCGGTCAGGTTCAGGCCGACGCCGCCGGCCTTCAGGCTGATCAGGAACAGCGGCACGCGGCCCTCCTGGAAGTCCTTCACCGGCGCACGGCGGTCACGGGTGTCGCCGGTGAGCAGGGTGTACTCCAGATTGCGCTCGGCCAGCGCCTCGCCGATCAGCGCGAGCATCGAGGTGAACTGCGAGAACACCAGCACGCGGCGGCCTTCGGCGAGCAGCTCTTCGAGCATGTCGAGCAGGTAGACCAGCTTGCCCGAGGTGACCGCGCGCGCCGACTTGCTGGACGGCGGCGGGGCTTCCTTGTTCACCAGGCGTATGTCGCAGCACACCTGGCGCAGCTTCAGCAGTGCCTCGAGGATGATGATACGGCTGCGCGCCAGGCCGCGCCGGGCGATCTCGTCGCGCACCTTGCGGTCCAGCGCCAGGCGCACGGTTTCGTAGAGGTCGCGTTGCGCCTCGCTGAGCTCGATATGCTGGATGAACTCACTCTTGGGCGGCAGCTCCGATGCCACCTGCTCCTTGGTGCGGCGCAGCAGGAAGGGGCGGATGCGCGCGGCCAGGTGCGTCAGCCGCGCCTGGTCGCCGTGGCGTTCGATGGGGGTGCGGTAGTCGATGGCGAACTGGCGGGCATCGCCCAGCCAGCCGGGCAGCAGGAAGTGGAACAGCGACCACAGCTCGCCCAGGTGATTCTCCAGCGGGGTGCCGGTCAGGCACAGCCGGTTGCGCGCGTGCAGGTGGCGCGCGGCCTGGGCGGCCTTGGTGCCGGCGTTCTTGATGTTCTGCGCCTCGTCGAGGATCAGCAGGTGATACTCGTGCTGCGCGAGCTTCTCCGCATCACGGGGTAGCAGGGCGTAGGTGGTGAGGATCAGGTCGTGCTCGGCGATCTTCGCGAACGCCTTGCGCCGGCCGGCGCCGTGCAGCGCGAGCACGCGCAGGTCCGGGGTGAAGCGCTCGGCCTCGTCCAGCCAGTTGGGGATCAGGCTGGTGGGCATGATCACCAGCGCCGGGCTGGTCAGGCGCCCGGCCTGCTTCTCCAGCAGAATGTGGGCGAGGGACTGCAGCGTCTTGCCCAGGCCCATGTCGTCGGCAAGGATGCCGCTGGCGCCGACTTCGCGCAGGGTCTGCATCCAACTGAGACCTTCGTGCTGGTAGGCGCGCAGTTCGGCGTTGAGGCCGGCGGGAATCTGCGCTGGGCGCGCGCGATAGTCGCGCAGGCGGTGGGCGATCTCGCGTAGCTGCTCGCCACCCTCCCAGGCCAGCGGCAACTCTTCCAGCTCGGAGAGGCGCGAGGCGTCGGCCGCGCCCATGCGCAGGCGACGTACCGGCGGCTGTTCGCCGATGTAGAACTCTGACAGCGTGCCGAGCATCGGCTTGAGCTTGCCGAATGGCAGTGAGACCCGCAGCGGACGGTCGGAAGCGGTCTGCCAGGTGTGGATCGGGGTGCGCCCGGCATCCAGGCGCAGGACCAGTTGTTCGTCGTCGGCGTGACGGGCGAGGGCGACCGGGTCGAGCAGCGCCGGCATGCGTCGGATCAGCTCGATCAGCGACGGCAACAGGCTGATGCGGCGGCCATCGACCTGGATACCCAGCTCCAGGTCGAACCACTGGCGGTCCTCGGTTTCCTCGATCTCGGCGTACCAGTCTTCGACCGGCGAGATGTCGAAAACGAACTCCGGGCGCACGTCGATTTCCCAGCCCTGGTCACGCAGCTGCGGCAGGCCTTCGCGCATGAACTCCTGCCAAGCGCTGTCGTCGGGCAGCTCGAACATTTCCCCGGCGCTGTCCTCCAGCGCATCACTGCGCCGCATTGCCGGCTTGAAGCCCAGTTCGCGCAGGTCCAGGCGCCAGGCATGCTCGAGTTCCAGCTGGCGGCTGACGCGGACGATGCGGTCGTCGCGGAACACCCGGATCTCGCGCCCCGAACGCGGGGTGACGCTGCCGGAGACCGGCATGTCGTCATACAGGAAGGCCAGTGCGGCGCGATGCCGGGAGATGTTCTGCATGCGCCCGCTGCGCAGGTCGAAGCCGCTGTGCACATGGCTGCCCAGGGTCAGCCGCGGCCGTGGCGCGAATTCGTCGCGCTCCATGGCGGGCAGTGGAGATTCGGCGGGTGGCTTCATCCGAGTTTCCTTCCGGCGATCCAGCCGAGTACGCAAACGCCCGATGATACCGCGATTTTTCTTTAGTGGGCGCGGAAGGAAACCAGCGGTCAGTCACCGGGCGAAGCGTTTGGCTCCGGCGACGCAGAGCACCACGGCAACGGTGGCGCCGGCCATCAGCGGGCTGATCTGCTCGTGCAGCAGCAGGCCGGCAAGCGCCAGGCCGAAGAACGGCTGCAGCAGCTGCAGCTGGCCGACCGCCGCGATGCCGCCAGTGGCCAGGCCGTGGTACCAGAAGAAGAAGCCGATCAGCATGCTGAACAGCGACACGTAGCCCAGGCTCAGCCAGGCCGGCCAACTGGCGCCGGTGAAGGTGGCCGGCTGGGTGTACCAGGCCAGCGGCAGCATCAGCGGCAGGGACAGCACCAGCACCCAGCAGATCACCTGCCAGCTCCCCAGGTGGCGGGCGATGCGCCCACCTTCGGCGTAGCCCAGGCCGCAGACGGTGACGGCGGCGAGCATCAGCAGGTCGCCGGTGAGGTTGCCCGCACCGCTCTGCGACAGGGCGAAGCCTGCCACCACGGTGCTGCCCAGCAGCGAGCAGATCCAGAACGCCGGGCGCGGCTGTTCGCCGGCGCGCATCACCCCAAACAGCGCGGTGGCCAGCGGCAGCAGGCCGACGAAGACGATGGCATGGGCCGAGTTGACGTGCTTGAGCGCCAGGGCGGTGAGCAGCGGGAAACCCACCACCACTCCGCCGGCGACCACCAGCAGGGGGATCAGGTCCTTGCGCGCCGGCAGCTTCTGCCGCAGCACGATGAGGATGGCCGCCGCCAGCAGCCCGGCGATGCTGGCGCGGGCCAGGGTGAGGAAGGTCGGGTCGAAATCGGCCACCGCCACCCGCGTCGCCGGCAGCGAGCCGCTGAAGATGAGGACGCCGAGGAAGCCGCTGAGCCAGCCGCCGAGATTGCGGTTCATGGCGAGAGTGTTGTTCATGGTGGTTCATCCAGCAGGAGAGCGAGCTTCGAGGATGCGCCGGGGCCCGCCGAGCGGCCAGTGACAGAGGGGTACAATTTGCGCAAACTGTCCGTAAATTATCCCGGTACATATTAGTCAGGGGCGGGCGAGGGCGAAATGGGCAGGCCAAAGAGCACGCGGGTCGATTCGGTGATGCACCATGTGCGCGAGCGCCTGACCGCGCGGGCGCTGGTGCCGGGGGAGCGGCTGCCGTCGATCCGCCAGTTGGCCGAGCAATTGGAGGTGTCCAAGACCACCGTGGTCGAAGCCTACGACCGCCTTGTCGCCGATGGGGTGATCGCCGCCCGGCGCGGCTCCGGCTTCTATGTCAGCGGCCATGCACCGCCGTTGTCGCTGGCGGAGATCAGCCCGGCGCTGGACCGCAGCATCGATCCCCTGTGGATATCCCGGCAGTCCCTGGAGGCCGCCGACACCTCGCTCAAGCCCGGCTGCGGCTGGCTGCCGCCGTCCTGGCTGCCGGAGGATGAGCTGCGCCGCGCACTGCGGCAGATCGCCCGGGCGCCGCAGTCGAGCCTGCTGGAGTACGGTCGCCCCTACGGCCATTCCGGCCTGCGCGAGCAGCTGGCGCGGCGTCTGGCCGACTACGGCGTGCCGGTCGGCCCGCAGCAGATGGTGCTCACCGACAATGGCACCCAGGCCATCGACCTGGTCTGCCGTTTTCTGCTGGAACCGGGCGATTGCGTGCTGGTGGACGACCCCGGCTACTTCAACTTCCAGGCCCTGTTGCGTGCGCACCGCGTGCAGGTGGTCGGCGTGCCCTACACGCCGAGCGGGCCGGACGTGGCCGCCATGGCGAGCCTGCTGGAGCAGCACCGGCCGCGCCTGTACATCACCAACTCGGCCTTCCATAACCCCACCGGGGCGGTGCTTTCGCCGCTGGTCGCCCATCGCCTGCTTAAGCTGGCCGAGGCCCATGACCTGCTGATCGTCGAGGACGACATCTTCGGCGACTTCGAACACGAGAGCGCACCACGCCTGTCGGCCTTCGACGGCCTGGAGCGGGTGATCCAGGTCGGCAGCTTCTCCAAGACGCTGTCGGCCTCGGTGCGCTGCGGCTATATCGCCACCAAGCCCGAGTGGTGCGAGCGGCTGGTGGACCTGAAGCTGGCCACCAGTTTCGGCAACAGTCCGTTCAGCGCCGAAATGCTCTACGAGCTGCTGCGCAAGGGCAGCTACCGCCGGCACCTGGACAGCCTGCGCGCGCGTCTGGCCGACGCCATGGGCGAAACGCTGCAGCGGCTGCGCG
This sequence comes from Pseudomonas sp. SCB32, assembly GCF_009189165.1. NCBI lineage: Bacteria > Pseudomonadati > Pseudomonadota > Gammaproteobacteria > Pseudomonadales > Pseudomonadaceae > Pseudomonas > Pseudomonas sp. SCB32. The sequence continues at coordinate 4,922,768 of NZ_CP045118.1, read as the reverse complement.
CGCTGGATATCCAGCCCTGGCTGGAGCCGCGCGGCGGCGTGTTCATCTGGGCCAGCCTGCCGGGTCGGCTGGACGCCGCCGAGGTGTCCCGCGCGGCGCTGGCGGACAACCTGGTGCTGGCGCCGGGCAACGTCTTCAGCCTGAGCCAGAGCGCCACCGGCTTCCTGCGTTTCAACGTCGCCCAGTGCCTGTCGCCGCGCGTGTTCGAAGGCTTGGAACGGGCCATGGACGTGGCGCGCGGGCGCTGACGGAAAAAATTTTCAGATCGGCTTGCAGGTTTTCCTTCGTCGTACGGCCTCTGTGCAGTCCCGCTTAATCTGCACAAGGAAATGCCATGTCTGCCGTTCACCCTGCGAGCCTGCGTCCGCTGACGCGCGCCCTGCGCATCGCCGCGCTCGGCCTGGCCGCCAGCCTGCCGCTGCTGCCTTACTCCTGCGCCATGGCCGCGCCCGCCGCGCAGCACTTCAGCGTGCCCGCCGGCAGCCTCGAAGATGCACTGAATGCCTACGCCCGCCAGGCGGGAGTGCTACTGAGCTTCGACCCGGCACTGACCCGTGGCCACGGCAGCCAGGGCCTGGCCGGCGACTATTCGGTGGATGCCGGCTTCGCCGTGCTGTTGTCCGGTAGCGGGCTTTCCGCCGAGGCCAGCACCGATGGCAGTTACCGCCTGCAGCGCAGCGCCACCGAAGGCGCGCTGGAAATGAACGCGCAGACCATCACCGGCCAGGTCGAGGAGGACCCCAAGGGCCCGGTACAGGGCTACGTGGCCAAGCGCAGCGTCACCGCGACCAAGACCGACACACCGATCCACGAGACGCCGCAGTCGATCTCGGTGGTGACCCGCGAGCGCATGGAGGCCCAGGCCGTGCACTCGGTGAACGAGGCGCTGCGCTATACGCCGGGCGTGTCGTCCTACGGCTCGAACAACCGCTCCGACTGGTACACCGTGATCCGCGGTTTCTCGCCGACCACCTACCAGGACGGTCTGCAACTGCCCAACACCATCAACCTCGCCAGCTGGATGATCGACCCCTACATGCTGGAGCGCGTCGAAGTGCTGCGCGGCCCGGCCGGCGTGCTCTACGGTCAGGGCGATCCCGGCGGGGTGATCAACCAGGTGTCGAAGCGACCGAGCACTATCGCCAGTCATGAAGTCCAGGTGCAGTACGGCAGCGACGCACGCAAGCAACTGGGTCTCGACAGCACCGGTGCGCTGGATGACGCCGGGGTCTGGAGTTATCGCGTGGTGATGGTCGGCCACGAGGGCGACATCCGCGATACGCCCTGGGAAGACAAGCGCCTGGCGCTGGCGCCATCGCTGAGCTGGCAGCCGGACGAGGATACTCGTGTGACGGTCATGGCCAGCTACCTGAAGGACGACACCAACGCCCAGGATAACTTCCTGCCGGCGGTGGGCACGGTCGAGCACAGTCCCTATGGCAGGATCCACCGCAGCCTGTTCACCGGCGACAAGCACTTCTCCACGTACGAGAAGGAGCAATTCAGCCTCGGCTACGAGTTCGAGACGCGTCTGAACGATGTCTGGCAGGTCCGTCAGAACCTGCGCTATGCCCATCTCGATCTGAACGACAACATGGTCTATGGCGTCGGCACCACCGGCTACTGGGGCATGGAAGGCGGCGACGACCGCACGCTGATGCGCTACGCCGGGATCGAGAACCCCGAATACACCCGCTGGACGCTGGACAACCAGGCCCAGGCCGACTTCAGCACCGGCTGGCTGCGCCATACCCTGCTGCTCGGCCTGGACTGGCAGCGGCAGAAGACCAAGGACCCGCAGGCCTATGTGCTGACCACGCCGCTGGACCTCTACGGCGGCCCGTCCTACGGCCCGGTGGACCCGTCCGCCTTCACCCCGGATGACTGGACCTACACCGACCAGACCCAGCGCCAGACCGGTGTCTACCTGCAGGATCAATTGCACTTCGACGACCACTGGGTGCTGTCCCTGGGTGGCCGCTATGACTGGGCCAGTTCCACTACCGACACCAGCAGCACTGCGGGGAGCAATCACGCCAGCCAGAACGACGAGGCCTTCAGCGGCCGCGTTGGCCTGGTCTATCTCGCCGACAACGGCCTCGCGCCCTACATCAGCTACAGCGAAGGCTTCACGCCCAACGCCGGCACGGACTACTTCGGCAAACCCTTCGATCCGACCAAGGCCAAGCAGTACGAAGCCGGCGTGAAGTTCCAGCCCAGGGGCTCGGACAGCTCGCTGACCGCCGCGGTATTCGAGATCACCCAGAGCGACGTGGTCACCCCTGATCCGGACCCGACCCACATCAACAGCAACGTGCAGACCGGCGAGGTGCGCTCGCGGGGGCTGGAACTGGAGGGCGTGGCCAGCTTGAGTGACGAGCTGAACCTGGTCGCGACCTACACCTACCAGGACGTGAAGATCACCAAGGCCAACGATGAAAGCGACGGCAAGACGCCGGTCAGCATCCCCACGCCGCGCAATCTCGCCTCGCTGTGGGCCGACTACACCCTGCGTGACGGCGAGCTGAAGGGCCTGGGCTTCGGCGCCGGTGCGCGCTACAACGGCCGCAGCCCCGGCGCCCCGGACAACTCGCTGAACGTGCCCAGCTACACGCTGCTGGACGCCGCCGTGCACTACGAAACCGGCCCCTGGCGCTTCGCCGTCAACGCCACCAACCTCACCGACCGCGAATACATCGCCGGCTGCTACGACGCCACCCGCTGCATCTTCGGCAACGGTCGCATCGTCACCGGGACCGCGACCTACCGCTGGTGAGACGGGCGCCAGGGATGGCGTTTTGCCCAGGTCTGCGGCGCGTGCAGGCACATGGGCGCTCGATTGCAGGGATTTTGAACTGTCGTACGAAGTGATCGGAAATAGATGACTTCATGGGGCGAAACCGGGATGCGGCGAGGCTCTAGGATAATCGCTTCAGCACCCGGGGGCCTGGCGTCCCGGGGTGACAACAATGAGTAGAAGAACTGAGGATGTTCCATGGCCCAGCCGTGCCAGCTGTACCTGAAGGTTGCCATCAGTCGCCCGAATCTCGAGGCTTTCCTGCAAAGCGAAGCGGGCTCCGCAGCCTGCTTCGATGACTTTGAGCACTGGCTCGATGCCAATCGGCGCTGGCGCGGTGACATGACCTGGCGCGAGCTGTGCGAACTGGGGCAGGGCACCACGGCGCAGGCCTGGATCGACGGCTGGAGCCGGCACCTTCGCTCGCCGGCCCGGAACCACTACGACGAGACCACCGGGATCTGGACCCTGGCGGTGCTGGAGTTCGCCGAGAGCCGCGAGTGGGTGATCGGCGCGCTCAACGTGTTGCGCCGGATCGCCGACTTCACGGACCCGCCGGGGGTGGGGCACCTGCTGATCTATGAATACCTGTTCGAGCAGGGCAGCGTGGTTGCTGCCGTGGAGCTCGTTCCCGGCCAGTCGCGCATCCTGCTGGGAGAGCTGCCGGAGAATCTCACCGTCGAGGCCGACCGGGTGATGGGTGGTTTGCTGCGAGCCATGGATGTCAGCGGGACCTATGCCGTGCAGCGGAAGACGGACACAGGCGCTGACAAAGAGGCTGACTGATTTCTTTTAATTGAGAAGCAATATCATATAATTCTGCTTTTCAATAACCCTCCTGGGAGTTCCCCGGGAGGCTTTGCAGGATTCACCCCAATGTCTGCTTCCCCGCACGCCCGACGCCTGAGCGGTATCCGGGCCGGCGCCGTCGCTGCGCGTATCCTGAGTGCCGTGTTCGGTGGTTATGCCCTGGCCTACACCGCCACGGCCTTTCTCAGTGTCTACTTGCCGATGGCGCGCCCTGATCGCGTGTCGTTCGCCAGCCTGGCCAGCTTCTTCGTCTGGGTTGCCGCGATCATCTACGTCTTCGGCGTGCGCAGCCCCTGGCGTGCAGTCTGGGCGCCGGTGGCGCTGAGTGTCGTGCTTGGCCTGGCGGCCTTCCTTCCCGGTGGCTACGGGGTGCGCCCATGAGCCTGCGCCAATCCATGTCCGGGCTGCACACCTGGAGCGGGCTGCTGGTCAGCTGGATTCTGTTCGTGGTGCTGCTCTCCGGCACCCTGGCGGTGTTCGACAAGGAGCTGACTCGCTGGATGCTGCCGCAGCTCCAACCGCTGGAAGAAATCCAGGTCGGCGCCGACCAGGTCCGCGAGCTGCTCGCCGAGCGCGCGCCGCGAGCCCACGGTTACTGGATGCTGCCGCCGAGCGAGCGCATGCCCTACTGGACCGCCGGCTGGGAGCCGGAGGGCGTGGGTGAGTTCCAGTCTTTCCTGGTCGATGCGCAGAGCGGCGAAGTGCTGCCGCGCAGCGTCGGCGGCAACTTCTTCTTCGAACTGCATTACGAACTGCACGGTGGCCTCATCGGCCTCTATGTGGTGGGCGTGGCCGGTCTGTTCATGCTGGTGGCGCTGGTCAGCGGCGTGATCGTGCACCGGCGCATCTTCAAGGACTTCTTCACCCTGCGGCCGCAAGCGGCCCGGCAGCGCGCCTGGCTCGATGCGCATAACGTGCTGGGCGTACTCGGCCTGCCGTTCCACTTGCTGATGGCCTATACGGGGCTGGCGATCTTCATCACCTTCTACATGACCGCCGGCATCCAGGCCGCCTACAAGAACGACATGGAACGCTTCGAGCATGAAGTGCAGGGCGCCTTCGAGCGGGAGGAGCTGGGAAAGCCGGCCAAGCCGCCGAAGTCCATCGACCGCATGATCCTGAAAGCGCGAGAGGCCTGGGGCGACGACAGCGCCGTGGGCTGGATCAACGTCGAGCATCCCAACGACGCCGCGGCGATGGTCCAGATCCGACGGGCCGTCGATCGCAGCATGGCGAACGACCAGCGCACGGTGTCGTTCGACTCCGGCAGCGGAGCGCTGCTGCATGTCCAGCCGCCCTACAAGCCCGGCTATCACACCTACGCCTGGCTGACCGGCCTGCACATGGCGCAGTTCGGCAACCATCTGCTGCGCGTCATGTACTTCGTCCTTGGTCTGCTGGGCTGTGCGATGGTCTTCGGCGGTCTGCAGGTCTGGGTGAGCAAGCGCGAGGCTCGCGGACACCGGGCCCTGGCGCTGGTGAGGGTGCTCAATGGCGCGGTGTGCGGCGGCCTGCCGCTGGCCTCGCTGGGTCTGCTGGCCGCGTCGCGCCTGCTGCCTGCCGAGATGATCGGGCGTGAGCGCTGGGAGGCGACCGCGTTCGTGGTGATCTGGTTGCTGGCGCTGGCCCATGCCGTCTGGCGTCGTGGCGGCCGTGGCATGGCCCGCGAGCAGCTCGGTGCGCTTGCCGCACTGGCGCTCCTGCTGCCGGTGCTTGGCCTGTTGGGACCCGAGCCCGGCCAACTGACGACCCGTATGGCCGAGGGCGACTGGTTGATGGCAGGTATCGATCTCGGCCTTCTGCTGATGGGTGCACTGTGTGCCTTCCTGGCCTGGCGTCCGGGTCGCGAACGCGCCGAGCCCGTGCGTGTGCGTCGTGGCCGTACCGAGGAGTTCGCCTGATGTTGCTGGTGTTCGGTCTCAACCTGCTGGCATTGGCGGCGGTTTGCCTGTCGCTGTCGCGCCATCATCGTGATCTGTTCGGCAGCGCGCCGTCCGATGTCCGTGTGCGACTGCTGCGCGTCGTCGCGCTGGTGGATGGTGCCCTGGCGTTGGCCTTTGCGATTCACCGCGAGGGGATTGAACTGGGCATCGTCTACTGGGCGTGCCTGTTGATGATTGCCGGTGCCATGCTGGTCCTGCTGCTGGCCTGGCGACCGCGCTGGGTGTTGCCGACGGTGGCGGCGATGCCGCTGCTGGGCGGGGTAGTGGCGGTGTTGGGCTGAGGGGAGTTTTGTAGGAACAAGCCGTCTTGCTTGGTGTTTCTGCGCCGCTTCGGCGTGCGTTGATGTATTGGGTTTCGCCCCCTCGGGCGACCTACTTTGTCAAACGCCACAAAGTAGGCAAAAGTCTCGTCCCGACATCCGGCCCCGGCTTCGCCGGGGTCCCCTCGCTCCGGTATCGCTCCGAGGGTCGGCGTAGAAGGGCCATCCCTGGCCCTCTACGCCTCTCGCGGCATCCATGCCGCTCGCCCCTCTGCGCAATACCTCCACTCGGCCTCCTGACGGGACTCTGCGCGCGCCGGCGACTGTGAGGTGCTCTTCGTAGGATGGCGTAGAGCGAAGCGAAACCCATCAAGGCGGATAACGCTGCGCGTTATTCGCCCTACAGGTGTTCATCCTGCAGCATGGGGGCAAAGGTGAGCCTTCGCGGACAAAGGCTAGGCGCCCCCGTCTCTCCTACGAAAAGCGGTTTCCAGAGAAACTTCCGCACGCACCGGAGCGCCCCTTCAGGAGGCCGAGTGGAATCGGAGTTTCAGGGGTTGAGCGACATGGATGTCGCGAGAGCGTCGTTGGGCCATGGATGGCCCGTCGACGCGTGCCCCTGAAACTCTGATGGAGCGAGGGCATTTTTCGCCTAAGCGAAAAACCGGATGCAGGGGCAAGACCTTTGGTTACTTTGCGTGGGGTGGCCATCCGTCGTTTGGCAAAGTGACTCGCCCGAGGGGGCGAAACAAAAAGTCCCAGTACACGCCGAAGCGGCGCAGAAACACCCAACTGGAAGCGCAAAGCCCCGCATACCGCCCGATACGCGCCCGAACCCTACTCCTCGAACGCCTGCCGATATTCCCCCGGCGTCCCCCCCACCACCGAGCGGAACCGGTTGGCGAAGTGGCTGGCACTGGAAAACCCACAGGCCAAGGCAACCTGGGCCAGCGGCTGGCGGGTGTCGCGCAGCAGGCGTTGCGCCAGGGCCACGCGGCGGGCCAGGACGTACTGGTGCGGCGGCATGCCGAAGCTTTCGCGGAACATCCGCGCGAAGTGGTATTCCGACAGCGCCGTCTGCATCGCCAGCTCGCCCAGCGACAGCGGCTGGTCCAGGCGCTGTTCGATGTACTCGGCCACGCGCCGGCGCATCGCCGGGGCCAGACCGCCTTTCAACCGGAGTCCCTCGCGCAATCCCACCTGATTGAGCAGCAGATGATCGATCAGCTCATGGGCCACGCTGCTGGTGCGGATGCGCTCACCCGGTTCGTGCCAGTCCAGCTTCACCAGTTGGCGGAAGCGCGCCGCCTGCTGCGGGTCGTCGAGGAAGGTCCGCTCGTGCAGTTGCAACTCGCGCGGTTCGCGATCGAGCAGGCGGATGCAGCCCAGGGCGAACTGTTCCTGGTCGATGTACAGGTGGGCCAGGCGAATGTCGCCGTTGACGATCCAGGCCGACTCGGAACCGGCGGGCATCACGCACAGCTTGTCCGGCGCGCCCTTGCTGCCGGGGTCGCCACGGCGGAAGGTGCCGGTGCCGTCGTTCAGGTAGCAGGACAGCGTGTGGTGACTGGGCGCGTGGTAGTCGCGGGCGTCGTGGCTGTTGCTCCAGATCGCCGCCGACAGCCCGTCGCCCAGCTCGGCGCAACGCTCCAGGCGGGCGTTGGGCGACGAGTTCATCGACTGGAAGACTTCGAGCTGTTGGATGGCGGTCATGGAGGTTCCCCTGTTGCGCCCAACTCTACTCGCGCGGGCGTGAGTTGCCAGCTTGGTTTTCGCAATAAGCGCAAGAATCTGCAAGCCGGCGCTGGGGCAGGGCGGGAGACTGTTTCCCTGGAACCCGGAGACCGCCATGAACCTCTCGCTCTACCTGCTCACCGTGCTCATCTGGGGCACCACCTGGATCGCCATCAAGCTGCAGGTCGGCGTGGTCGCCATTCCGCTGTCCATCGCCTACCGCTTCAGCCTGGCGGCGCTGGTGCTGTTCGCCCTGCTGCTGGTCTCGCGCCGCCTGCAGCCTTTGGGCCGGCGCGGTCAGGCGATCTGTCTCGCCCAGGGGTTGTGCCTGTTCTGCGTGAACTTCCTGTGCTTCTACACCGCCAGCCAGTGGGTTCCCAGCGGGCTGGTCGCCGTGGTGTTCTCCACCGCCACCCTGTGGAACGCGCTCAACGCACGGGTCTTCTTCGGCCAGCGCATCGCGCCGAACGTGCTGGCGGGCGGCGCCCTGGGGCTGGTCGGGCTGGTGCTGCTGTTCTGGCCGGAGCTCTCCAGCCACAGCGCCGGCCGCGAGACTTACTACGGCCTGGGGCTGGCCCTGGCCGGCACGCTGTGTTTCTCGGCGGGCAACCTGCTGTCCAGCCTGCAGCAGAAAGCCGGCTTGCGCCCGCTGTCCACCAACGCCTGGGGCATGCTCTACGGCTCGTTGATCCTGCTGGCGATCTGCGTGGTGCAGGGCGTGCCGCTGACCTTCGACAGCAGCACCCGGTACGTCGGCTCGCTGCTGTACCTCGCGATCCCCGGATCGGTGATCGGCTTCACCGCCTACCTGACCCTGGTCGGACGCATGGGGCCGGAGCGCGCCGCCTACTGCACCGTGCTGTTCCCGGTGGTGGCGCTGAACGTCTCGGCCTATGTCGAGGGCTATCAGTGGACGCTGCCGGCGCTGGCCGGATTGGTGCTGGTGATGGCGGGCAACGTGCTGGTGTTCCGCAAGCGTCAGCCGAAGATGACGGCGCAACCCGCGCGGGCGTGAGCGGGGCGCTGGGCTGGCGAGTATCCAGCCCAGCGCAGTTTCGAGCCGGTCAGAGCGACCGGGCGGCCTCGTCGATCAGTGCCGACACTTCCCCGGCCCGCGATGCCAGTGAGGCATGGCTGCAGTCGAGGCTCACCACCTTTCTCGGATTCATCCGCGCGGCCATGCGCTGCTGGTTGGCGGGCGCGATCATCCGGTCCGCGCTGGACAGCTGGTACCAGGACGGCCTGGCCTTCCATGCCGGGCTGCTGACCGCGTCGCCAAAGGTGCTGGCCAGCGGCGCCTTCTGGGTCACCGCCATCACCAGTGCTTCGTCGGCGCTCAGGTCCTGGCAGAAGCTCTGGTGGAATTTGTCGGCCTCTATCCACAGGTAACCGTCGCTGTCGGGCTCCAGATTGGGTGCGGCCTCGGGCAGGTGTTCCTGGGTGATGGCGCCCGGACTTTCCCCGGCATCCGGGGCGAAGGCCGCGATATAGACCAGACCGGCGACCTGCCGGTGGTTGCCGGCCTGGCTGATCACCGCGCCGCCGTAGGAGTGGCCGACCAGCAGGACGGGGCACTTCTGTTGCGCGATCATTTTCGTCGTGCGTTCGACATCGTTGGCCAGCGAGGTCAATGGCAGCTCCACCGCGTGCAGGCCGGTGTGGCCCAGCCGCGTCAGCTCGACGATGACCTTGCTCCAGTGCGCGGCGCCACCCCAGAAGCCGTGGACCAGGACGATGGTGGGCAATTCGCTCATAGGCTGCTCCTCCAGGCAGGCCTGCCCGGCCGGGCAGGCCTGATAAGGATAGGTGCGCTGTGTGGCGCGACGCGGCAGCCGGATGAGTGGTGGGCCTCAGCCCTTCCACACCTGCGGGTTGACCAGGTTCTTCGGCCGCTCGCCGCGCAGCGCGGTCTCGAAGTTGTCCAGCGCGCACTCGGCCATGGCGCGGCGGGTGTCGAAGGTGGCGGAGCCGATGTGCGGCAGGGTCACGGCGTTGGGCAGGGCGAACAGCGGCGACTCGGCCAGCGGCTCCTTCTCGTAGACGTCCAGGCCGGCGGCGAGGATGCGTTTTTCCTGCAGCGCTTCCACCAGCGCGGCTTCGTCGATCACCTGGCCGCGGGCGATGTTGACCAGGATGGCGCTGGGCTTCATCAGTTCCAGCTCTCGCTTGCCGATCAGCTTGCGGGTCTGCTCCGACAGCGGCACCACCACGCAGACGAAGTCCGCCTCGCCCAGCAGCTCCTCGAAGCCGCAGAAGCGCGCGCCCAGTTCCTGCTCCAGTTCCGGCTTGCGGCTGTTGCCGTGGTAGAGCACGTCCATGTTGAAGCCGAAGCGGCCGCGGCGGGCGATGGCGGCGCCGATGCGGCCCAGGCCGAGGATGCCGAGCTTCTTGCCGTACACGTCGACGCCGAACTGCGGGGTGTCCACGGTGCGCTTCCACTGACCGGCCTTGGTCCAGGCGTCCAGCTCGGCGGTGCGCCGGGCGGTGGCCATGATCAGCGCGAAACCGAGGTCCGCGGTGGTTTCGGTGAGCACGTCAGGGGTGTTGGTCAGCGGGATGCCGCGCTGGTTCAGGTAGGCGAGGTCGTAGTTGTCGTAGCCGACCGAGACGCTGGAAATCACTTCCAGTTGGCCGGCCTGGGCCAGTTGCTTCTCGCCCAGCGGGCGGCCCACGCCGATCATGCCGTGGCTGGTCGGCAGGGCGGCGGCGAACTGTTCGTTCACATCGCCCTGCTTGGGATCGAGCACGGTGACGTTGAACTGGCTGCGCAGGCGGTCGAGATGTTCCGGGGCGAGGCGGCTGAAGACGAAGACGTTCTTTTTCATGGTGCTCGGACGGCTGGAAATAGATGAGGGGCCAACCCTACCACCGGCGGGATGGGGCGGGGCAAGGCTGGTGTGCACGTCGGGCGGTTATCGAACGGTAGGCAGGCTTGGCGCTGGAGTTTGTTGTAGGAGCGGGCCATGCCCGCGATCGCGCGCATGGCGCGCTCCTACAGGGAGCCAGAGGCATAAGGGTTGCGGGCAAGTTCGCTCACACCGGGGGGAGGAGTTACATCGAGCGAACTTGCCCGCAAACGCGGGAAAGTGGATCAGGGCGTGACGCTGGCGACGCCCGCACCATCGGCCTGGAGCACGCCAGGCAGGTTTTCCCGCAGGTAGGCGACCCAGGTCTTGATCTTCGCATCCAGGTACTGCCGTGACGGATACAGCGCATAGACGTTCAGCTGCTGCAGCTTGTAGTGCGGCAATACGCGCACCAGCGAACCGTCGCGCAGGCCTTCGATGGCCGAGTAGACGGGCAGTGCGCTGATACCCATGCCGGAGCTGATGGCCTCGGTCATGGCGTCGCCGACGTTCACCTGGAAGGGCGAGGGGCCTAGAGTAATCATTTCCTGGCCGTTGGGACCATCGAACAACCACTTGTCCAGGGGTAGTACTGGGCTGATAAGGCGCAGGCAGTCGTGTTCGATCAGCTCCGACGGCGTCTTTGGCGCACCGCGCCGCGTCAGGTAGTCCGGCGAGGCGCAGAGGATGCTGTAGGTCTCGCCGATGCGCTGCGACACCAGGCCCGAGTCCGGCAGTTCCGAGGCGACTACGATGGCCACGTCGAAGCCCTCGTCGAGCAGGTCCGGCACGCGGTTGGCCATGGTCAGCTCGAAGGTCACTTCCGGATGCAGCTGGCGGTAGTTGGCGATGGCGCGGATCACGTAGTGCTGGCCGATGCCGGTCATCGAGTGCACGCGCAGGCGACCGGCGGGGCGGGCGTGGGCGTCGCTGGCCTCGGCCTCGGCTTCCTCGACGTAGGCGAGGATCTGCTCGCAGCGCAGCAGGTAGCGCTGGCCGGCTTCGGTCAGGGCGATGCGCCGGGTGGTGCGATTGAGCAGGCGTGCCTGGAGGTGCGACTCGAGATTGGCCACCGCGCGCGATACGTAGGCGGTAGTGGTGTTCAGCTGCTGCGCGGCGGCGGTGAAGCTGCCGGTTTCCGCGACGCAGACGAACGCTCGCATGGTCTGCAGTGTGTCCATGGGGGCCTCGTCAGTGGGAGCGGTGCATTGTCACACGGATGAAGATAGAGATTGTTTCATTATCGGTAACAAACAATCACAAATCAGCCGTCTTATCCGTTTCCTTCCGTCTCCCTAAAATTCAATTGCCGCAATTGGCTCTGCCGGTATCTCCACGCCGGACCCATGCTGAAAAGCCAGATCACTTCCAGGACCCTCACCGTGTCGCGTCACCTCGTGAAAGGACTGACGTTCGTCGGCTCCTTTGTCATTTTTTCAACAATCGCCGGATGTATCAGCACCAATGGCATCGCCCCGCAGGAACAGCGCCTGGGCGACGCGCAGCTGAGCACCGACGCCGCCATCGCGCACGCCAACCAGGAAGCTGGCTGGCCAGCCGAGCAGTGGTGGCGCGCCTATGGTGATCCGCAGTTGAATGCCTGGGTGAAGACCGCGCTGGAGGGCAGCCCGACCCTGGCGCAGGCCGAGGCGCGGGTACGCCTGGCCCTGTCCATGGCCGGCGTCGCCGAATCCGCCGAGTCGCCGCAGGTCAATCTCGATGCCTCGCTGACCCGCCACCGTTGGCCGACCGACTACTTCTACGGTCCGGGCGACCTGGCCGACACCACCACCTTCAACAACAACGCCGCCCTGGGATTTAGCTACTCGCTGGACCTCTGGGGACGCGAGCGCAGCAACACCGAGCGCTACATGGACATCGCCAAGATGACCGCCGCCGAGGCGCGCATGGCCCAGCTGGAGCTGGAGAGCAATGTCGTCCGCGCCTATATCCAGCTGTCGCTGCAATACGCCGAGCTGGACATCGGCAAGGCCATGCTCAAGCAGCAGCAGGACATCCTGGCCCTGGCCCAGCGTCGCCTGGCCGGCGGCATCGGCACCCACTTCGAAGTCAGCCAGGCGGAAACCCCGCTGCCGGAAACCGAGCGCAAGATCGAATCGGTGGACGAGGAAATCCAGCTGAGCCGCAACCAGATCGCCGCCCTGGCGGGCAAGGGCCCCGGCGCCGGCGCCTCGATCCAGCGCCCGAGCCTGAAGCTCACCGAAGGGCCGGGCCTGCCCAGCAAGCTGCCGATGGAACTGCTCGGCCACCGTCCGGACGTGGTCGCCAGCCGCTGGAAGGTCGCGGCGCAAGCCAAGGGCGTGGACGTCGCCCGCGCCGAGTTCTATCCCAACGTCGACCTGGTCGCCAGCATCGGCTACAGCGCGGTGGGCGGCGGCGTGCTGGAGTTCCTCAACGCCGAGAAGTTCACCTACGGCGTCGGCCCGGCCATTTCGCTGCCGATCTTCGATGGCGGCCGCCGTCGCTCGCAGCTCGGCCAGGAGTCGGCCGGCTATGACGCCGCCGTGGCGCAGTACAACCAGACCCTGGTCAATGCGCTCAAGGGCATCTCCGACCAGCTGATCCGCATGCACTCCATGGAGCTGCAGCAGGGCTTCGCCGAGAAGTCCGTGGCTTCCGCCCAGCGCACCTATGACATCGCCACCAAGGCGTACCGTGGCGGCCTGACCGACTACCTCAACGTGCTCAACGCGCAGACCCGCCTGTTCCAGCAGCAGTTGGTGGAACAGCAGGTTCGCGCCGCGCGCCTGGCCACCCATGCCGGCCTCGTCGTCGCCTTGGGCGGCGGCCTGATGGACAAGCAGGAAGGCCCGAAGGAGCACAAGATGGTCCCGGGCACCGTCGACGTCCGCACGGTGGGTGAGCGCTGAGATGGCGGGTAATTCCTATCCCGGCAGCGGCAACGCTGCCGGCCGCTCGCCGGCAGCGCTCGACGCCCTGCGCCGCGCGCTGCTGGAGTGGGGGCGCAGCGACGGCGTCACCTGGATCTACATCGCCAAGGTGCTGCTCGCCTCGCTGCTGACCCTGTGGCTGGCGATGCGCCTGGAGTTGCCGCAGCCGAGCACGGCGACCATCACCGTGTTCATCGTCATGCAGCCGCAGAGCGGCCAGGTGTTCGCCAAGAGCTTCTACCGGATTCTCGGCAGCCTGATCGGCCTTTCCGTGATGGTCGCGCTGATCGCCATCTTCGCCCAGGAGCGGGTGCTGTTCCTGCTCGTCTCCGCGCTGTGGATCGGCCTGTGTACCGTGGGCGCCGCGCGCTACCGCGACTTCCGCTCCTACGCCTGCATGCTCGCCGGCTACACCGCGACGCTGATCGGCCTGCCCGCGACCCTGCACCCCGAGGCCGCGTTCATGTCGGCGATCTGGCGGGTGCTGGAAATCTGCCTGGGCATCGTCTGCTCCACCGTGGTCAGCGCCACGCTGTTCCCGCAGACCTCCACCACCGCCATGCGCAGCGCGCTGTACCAGCGTTTCGGCGCCTTCGCCGGGTTCGTCCTGGACAACCTCGCTGGCGGCGAGCGCGCGAAGTTCGAGGCCGCCAACGTGGCCTTCGCCTCCCAGGCCGTGGGCCTGGAAGCGTTGCGTAGCGCCACTCGCTTCGAAGACCCGCACATGCGCCTGCGTTCGGGACGCCTGTCGCGCCTGAACAACGAGTTCATGGTCCTCACCACCCGCTACAACGCGCTGCACCAGTTGCTCGTGCGCCTGCGTGCGCAGGGGGCCGAAGCGGTGCTGCGCGCGCTGCAGCCTTGCCTGGATGAACTGGCCCAGGTGCTCGCCCCCTGGCGTGGCCAGTCGGTCACCGAGCGCGACGCCGAACATCTCGCCGCGCAGCTGGAAAACCACCGCTCGCGGATGATGCAGTGCATCCGCGCCGGCCGCGGGCAACTGCTCGACGAGCAGGATGATCCGTCCGCGCTGCTGGACTACAACACCGCCGGCGAATTGCTCTACCGCCTGGCCGACGATCTCTACAACTATGCCCTGACCCACGCCTCCCTCGCCGCCCACAAGCACGAGCGGGAGAACTGGAAGCACGGCTTCTCGCCCAAGGCCAACCTGGTCGCCTCGCTGGTGGCCGGTGGCCGTACCGCGCTGATGGTGCTGACCTTCGGCCTGTTCTGGATCGAGACCGCCTGGCCCAGCGGCAGCACCTTCGTGCTCAACGCCGCCGCCGTCGCTGCGCTGGTCTCGGCCGCGCCGGACCCGGCGAAGCTGGCCATGCAGATGGCCGTGGGCACCTTCTTCGCGGCGATCCTCGGTTTCTCCGAGACCTTCTTCGTGTTCCCGCACCTCGACGGTTTCGCCCTGCTGGCCTATGCCCTGGCGCCGGTGTTCGCGGTGGGCGCGTTCCTCTCGATCAAGCCCAAGTACGCCGGCTACGGCCTGGGCCTGCTGGTGTTCTTCAGTTTCGGGGCGATCCCGGCGAACCTCACCGTCTACGATCCGGGCCGCATGCTCAACGAATACATCGCCCTGGTGCTGTCGCAGAGCCTGGCTGCGGTGATCGTCGCGGTGATCATGCCGCCGACCAGCGCCTGGCTGTGGCGCCGCCTGGAGAATGATTTGCGCCTGCGCGTGGTGGAAGCCATCAGCGGCAAGCTCGACGGCCTGGTGTCGTCCTTCGAAAGCGGCACCCGCGACCTGCTCAACCAGGCCTACGGCGCGGCCGCGCGCAGCCCGCAGATGCAGCGTCGCCTGCTGCGCTGGACCTTCGTGGTGCTGGAGATCGGTCACGCGGTCATCGAGCTGCGTGTCGAACAGGAGGCCCTGCCCGACGAGCCCTGCTACGCCGAGTCCTCGCCCTGGCGCCAGGCCATTCGCGCCATGGGCCGTGCATTGATCCGACTGTTCGTACGCCCCAGCGAAGCCAACCGCGAGCGCGCCCTGGCCGCCGTGGAGCAGGCCATCGACTGCGTGAAGAACACCGACGAGCCGCGCGCGCCGGACTTCGAGAGTTCGCCCCTGCGCCGCGTGCTCAGCTACCTGCACTTCATCCGCAGCAGCCTGCTCGACCCGCAGTCGCCGCTGCGCGACAGCAAAACCTCTTCGGGAAAGACTCTCCATGTTGCCTGACCTGCCCCGCGAGATCGCGTTCCACGGGGTCTACATGCCGACCCTGACCCTGATGTTCATCGTCGCTGCGGTGATCTGCTGGGGCATCGACCGGATCTTCGCCTCCATCGGCCTGTACCGCTTCACCTGGCACCCGGCGCTGTTCCGCGTGTGCCTGTTCGCCTGCCTGTTCGGCGGCCTCTCCCTCACCATTTACAAGTAACGAGCGTGCATCCATGACCCTCAAATCCATCATCAGCCTGCTGGCGACCCTGATCATCCTGGCGGTCGCCGCGTTGATCGGCCGCGCCCTCTGGGTGAACTACATGGATACCCCCTGGACCCGCGACGGCCGGGTGCGCGCCGACATCATCAACGTCGCCGCCGACGTCTCCGGCGTGGTGGTGGACGTGCCGGTGCGCGACAACCAGCAGGTGAAGAAAGGTGACCTGCTGATGCAGATCGACCCGGACCACTACCGCATCGCGGTGAAGCAGGCCGAAGCGGCGGTCGCCTCGCGCAAGGCCACCCTGCAGATGCGCCAGTCGAACGCCAAGCGCCGCCGCGCCATGGATGAGGAAGTGGTCTCCCGCGAGAGTCTGGACGACGCCAGCAACACCGCCGCCGCCTCCGAGGCCGAC
Organism: Pseudomonas sp. SCB32; assembly: GCF_009189165.1. NCBI lineage: Bacteria > Pseudomonadati > Pseudomonadota > Gammaproteobacteria > Pseudomonadales > Pseudomonadaceae > Pseudomonas > Pseudomonas sp. SCB32. Next base: position 4,906,658 of record NZ_CP045118.1, on the reverse strand, counting down.
TACCAGCAGGCCCTGGCCGCGCTGGACGCCGCCAAGCTGAACCTGGAGCGCACCCAGGTGCGCGCCTCCGTGGACGGCTACGTGACCAACCTCAACGTGCACCGAGGCGACTACGCCCGCGTCGGCGAGGCGAAGATGGCCGTGGTCGACGAGAACTCCTACTGGATCTATGGCTACTTCGAGGAAACCAAGCTGCCGCACATCCGCCTCGGTGATCCCGCCGAACTGCAACTGATGAGCGGCGAGCGCCTGAAGGGCCACGTCGAAAGCATCGCCCGCGCCATCTACGACCGCGACAACCCGGAAAGCCGCGAGCTAGTGGCCGACGTGAACCCCACCTTCAACTGGGTGCGCCTGGCCCAGCGCGTGCCGGTGCGCATCCACATCGACGGCGTGCCGGACGGCGTGCTGCTGGCGGCGGGCATTACCGCCACCGTGATCGTCAATCCGGAGTCGCGCAATGCGGAGCATTCCGACGGCGCGGCTGCGACGGCGCAGTGATCTGATCCAATGAATGACAACGGGAGCTTCGGCTCCCGTTTTCTTTTGTCTGGGGTGCGGGGCTCTTCATTCCGGAGCGGCAAGCATCATGTGTTGAGGCTCCACTCCGGCCACCGCCAGCGCCTCATGCAGCGTCGGCAGCAGATAGCGCGCCTCGACGACCTTATCGATGCCATGGCGCGCCATGTCCGCGCGCAGGTAGCTGTTGACCCGCCCGAACACCAACTGCACGCCCTGCTGCGAGAGGTTGCGATACAGGTCGAGCAGGGTGCGCGCCGCCGAGTAGTCCAGGCTGGTAATGGCGCCGGCATCGACGATGAACCAGCGCAGCCCGGCAGGCGCCTGGTTGACCAGCTGCGTAACCTGGCAGGCGAAGAAGGTGTCGTTGGCATAGAACAGGTCGGCGCCGAAGCGGAACACGATCAGCCCCGGCGCCGTCTCCCGGCCCGGCTGGACGGCCACGGGTTGCCAGCGGCCGTCGTCGGCCGGCTCCAACATCAGGGCGTGCGGGCGATAGCTGTGGCGTACGTGGTGAATCAGCGACAGTGCCATGGCCAGCAGGATGCCCTGTTCGACTCCTACCAGCAGCACGGTTGCGGCGGTGATCATCGCCATGCGGAACTCGGTCCGACTCTCCTTGCGCATGGCCCGCAGGGTCTTCACATCCACAAGTCCGACGGCGATGGCGAACACCACCGCAGCCAGCACGCAGTGCGGCAGGTATTGCAGCCACTGGCAGAGGAACAGCAGCACCAGCGCCACCACCACGACAAAACTCAGCTGGGCGACCTGGCTGCGCGAGCCGGCCTGCTCAGCCATGGCCGTCTGGGTCGGGCTGCCGTTGACCACGAAGGCGCCGCTGAAGGCCGCTGCCGCGTTCGCCACGGAGAGGTCGAGGATGTTGGCGTTCTGGTCATCGTGTTCATGGTGGCGGTCGGCGTAGACGCGGCTGGCAGCCGAGCTCTGGGCGATGATCATGACGAAGCAGGCGCCCGCGATCGGCAGCAGGTCGAGGATGTCTTTCCAGCCGAACCGGGGCAGCGTCAGCGAGGGCAGGCCGCCAGCGACCGGGCCGAGCACCTGGATGCCCAGGGCGGCGAAGTCGAAGGCCGCGCTGGCGGCGATGCAGCCGACCAGCGCCAGCAGCGGAATCGGTAGATGGGGCAGCCAGCGCTTGGCGGCGAACAATGCCAGCAGCAGCAGCAGCAGCAGCAGCAGCAGCGGCAGCAGCAGCGGCAGGGCCAGGGCGGCGGTCGCGCATGGACCTGTGGCAGATGGCCGAGCAGGTACAGCAGCTTGCCCACGGAAGTCGGGGCGTCGATGGCAAGGCCAAGCAGGTCGCCGCACATGGCCAGTGCCACCTGCACGCCGACGCCCGCGAGGAAGCCCGTGAGTGCGGTACGTGAAAGGAAGTCGGCAAGAAAGCCCAGTCGCAGCAGACGCGCGATCAGCATCAGGCCAGCGGTGAGCAGCGCCACGGTGCCGGCCAGGGCGATGTATTCCGCGCTGCCGATGCTCGCCATGCCGGACAGGCGGCTGGAGAAGATGGTCGCCGTGGCCGAGTCGGCGGCGACCACCAGATGCCGCGAGGCACCGAACAGGGCGAAGGCCAGCAGGGGCAGCAGTGCCGTGTAGAGCCCAGCGACGGCGGGCATGCCGGCGATGCGGGCGTAGCCAAGCAGTTGCGGGATGTCCATCGCCGCCAGGGACATACCGGCCAGCGCATCGCACAGCGTGCCCCGGCGAAGGCCCTGGAACAGTTTCAGAGGGGATGCCATGGGTGTGTGCGCCAAAGGAGGGAAGGCGCATTCGAGCAACCGGACGCTCAGGCGAACAGGGGATGGCTTCCCAAGGGGCTATCGGAGACTTCGTGACTGCCCGTCAGCCGTCACGTCGGGCTGATGGCGGCGTCCCGCGCTCAGACCAGCCCCGGCGCGGCAAAGTGCGGGCGAACCGGGTAGCCGTCGAGCAGCGCGTTGGTCTGCTCCGGGTCCAGTGCACCGTTGAACGGCACGCCCAGTGCCTGGCGGTGGATGCCGGTGGCTGCCAGCCAGAGGGTGTCGATGCGCGCGGCCAGCGCGCCGGGCACATCGGTCACCAGTGAGTCGCCGACGAACAGGATGTGCTTCGCGCCGCGGGCTTCCAGCTGGCGCTGGGCGATGCGGAAGGCCGACGGATCGGGCTTGCCGTACCAGTGCACGCTGCCGCCTTCCTCGGCGAAGGCTTCGGCCAGGCGTCCGGCGCCGAACAGCGTCTTGCCGCCGCTGACCACCACGCGGTCCGGGTTGGCGCAGAGGAAAGGCTTGTCGGTGGCACCGCGCAGTGGGTTGAAGCGGGCCTCCAGTTCAACCTGGGGAAAGCTGCCGACACCGAGGATCAGCGAGGCGGCGCGCAGGTCATCGCAGAAGCGCTCGCGGATCTCGCCGGGCCAGGTGGCCAGCGAGTCGACCACGCCCACGGTGTGGATGCCGCCGCGCTGGAGCTCGCGGTCGTGGGTGAGGGCGTCGATGGCCAACTGGCCGGAGGTGGTGATACCGCAGTAGAGATTGCGGGGGACGCCCAACCGCTCCAGGGTTTCGGCCATCTCGTTGACGCTGCGCGAGGCATTGCTCAGGAACCATACCGGGCGCCCTTCGGCGGCGCGCCGGCCGAGCCAGGCGAGGGCGCCGGGGAACACTTCGAGGCCGTCGATCAGCACGCCCCAGAGGTCGAGGAGGAAACCGTCGTAGTCGGCGCAAAAGGCGTCCAGCCCGGCGTGGTCGATGTAGCGGGTGTGGGTGACGGCGCTGAAGCGGGGGGCGGTCATGGCGGGCCTGTCGAGCGGCTTGGGGGAGGTCTCCTAACCTACCGCACTTGCAAGCAGTTGGTGTGTACCCCTGTCGCAGATCAGCGGGCGTCTTTCGGCAGGAAACGCACCAGCACGCCGGGGCGGAAGAACCACCAGAGGCTCAGCGGGTAGCACAGATAGTTGAGGCCGTAGAGCAGCAGCCCGGCCGGGCTGGGTGTGTTCTTCCAGGCCGCGAGTCCCACCAGGGCCAGGTAGAGCACCGCCAGGCCGCCGCCATAGAGCGCGGTCAGCCTCCAGCGCTCGCCGGTCTGGGCCAGGCGCTTGTGCCGGCGGGCGAACCAGAGGGCCATGCTTGCGGCGATCAGCGCCGCCACCAGCAGGGTCGCTGGCACATTGCCGATCCGCAGCAGCCCGCGCGCCACGACGTTGAGGAAGAAGGCGGCGAGGATGCCGGCGAGGGCGAGGTAGCGGACCTGGTACGTCATCAGAGTTGCCCGTCGAGGCCGAAGCGCTTCTTCAGCACCTTGTCCAGCACCGCCCCAGGCAGCCAGCGGGCGAGCAGGGGCAGGGCACGGCTGCCGTGGCCGATGCGCACCAGGCGCGGGCGCGGTGAGCGTTGCACGGCTGCCAGCAGCTGGCGGGCGAAGTCGCTGGCCGGGGTGGGTTTGTCCTGCGACGCGGCGGCGCGTGCCTGGATGAAGGCGCGCAGCGGCCACCAGGCGGAATCCTCGCTGACCACCGCCGCCATCTCGCGGCTGGCGTTGGCGCCAAAGTTGGACGCGATGGCGCCCGGTTGCACCTCCAGCACCTCGATGCCAAAGGGCGCGAGCTCCAGGCGCAGCGCTTCGTTCAGCGCATGCACCGCTGCCTTCGACGCGCAGTAGGCGCCGGCGAAGGGCGTGACCAGCACGCCGGACACGCTGCCGACGTTCACCACCAGTCCGCGTCGGATGCGCAGCGCCGGGAACAGGGCGCGGGTCAGGCCGACCACGGCGAACACGTTGGTCTCGAACTGCTTGCGGATCGCCTGGCTGCCGCCGTCCAGCAATGGGCCCATGGCGCCGTAGCCGGCATTGTTGACCAGTACATCGAGGCCGCCGGCTTCGCTTTGCAGCTGCTCGGCGAGCTGTTCCACCGCGGGTTCGTCATTGACGTCCAGCTGCACGCAACGAAAACCCGCCTGGCGGAGGACGGCGACATCCTCGTCACGGCGCGCGGTGGCCCAGACCTGGTAGCCGGCCTTCTGGAAGGCATCGGCCAGGGCGCGGCCGATGCCGCTGGAGCAACCGGTGATGAGGGCGACGGGTTGGGGCATGGTGGGCGGTCCTTGGGCGATGGGCGGCACTAACGTACCGGATTGCGTCGGATCGGTGAATCATTTCGGCGGGGCGAAGGTCCGCGCCAGGCGCTGCGCACTCTGCTGCAGCCGCTGCGTGGAGAGCTTGCCGTCTTCCAGGGCGCGCAAGGCGCAGGCCAGCGCAGGGTAGATCTTCTCGTCGTCGTAGCTGACCAGCAGCAGGTCGACGCCAGCGTTCAAGGCCTGCACCGTGGCATGGCAGAGGCCCTGGTTGTAGGCGGCGGCCATGGTCAGGTCGTCGGTGATCAGCACGCCGTCATGCTTCCAGCCTTCGCGGATGATCTTCTGCACCACGGCGGCCGAGAAGGACGCCGGGTTGACCGCATCCAGTGCCGTGACCTTCACATGACCGAGCATGATCAGCGCATCGGTCTGTCTGGCTATCTCACGGAACGGGCGCCAGTCGTAGTCCTGCAGGTGGCCGACGGTCGCCGCCAGGCTGGCGGAAAAGTGATGGGTGTCCTCTGGCACCATCCCCAGCCCCGGGAAGTGCTTGAGCGTGGCTCGCACCCCGCTGTGCTCGAGCCCGCGAACGTAGGCGAGGGCGACGGTCGTGGTCACTTGTGGATCTGGGGAAATCGCCCGCAGCGCGATGGCGCTGTGGAAATCCAGTCGCGCCCGCTGCGCCGGCTTGAGGTCAACCACCGGACTGAAGTCCAGGGTGACGCCCAGTTCGGCCAGCTCGCGGCCCTGGGCTACGCCGTAATCGAAGGCGGCTGCGTAGAGGGCGTCCGGCGCGGGATTGGTCGCCAACAGCGCGGCCAGCGGCGGGCGTTTGGGCAGTGGCGGGGAGAGGCGGGACACGATACCGCCCTCCTGATCGGCGGCGATGATCAGCGGGGGCAATCCCGCGTCGCGCCGTAGCGCCTGCCATTTCCCGATCTGCCGGCGGAGGGCTTCGGCGCTCTGTCCCTGGACGTTGCGTGCGCTGATGAACAGGCCGGCGACCAGCCCCTTGCGAATCAGCGGCTCGACGGTCCGTGGGTCGCCGACGCCGACGATGAAGTGCCCGCCGAGGGCTTGCAGGTCCGCGTTGCGGGTTTCCAGGACCAGGGTCTTGTCGTCGCGGAATCGGTAGTCGTTCCAGCCGGCCAGCAGTATCGCCAGCAGCAGGAGAAGGCTGCCGAGCCAGCAGTACCAGCGTCGTCCCACCGACAGCCAGATGGAGATGCCGATGGCACCGGCCGCCAGCAGGACCGGCAATGCGAAGCTGCGCGCGGGCAGCAGGTGAGGGTCGCGGAGATTGGCGGCCAGTACCAGCAGCAGGAGGCTCACCAGCCAGCCCAGGCCGACCAGCAGTCGGGTTCGCAGTGTCATGGGGTTCTTTCCGCCAGTGACAGGAGTGGAGTCAGTTGCCGAAGCGGCCGTTCACGTGTTCCGCGCGAAACTCCAGGGTGCTGGCGCGGTAGCCGGGGCGCAGCGGCGGCAGTGGCAGGCAGTCGCTCCAGGCATCACCGGCGAGCAGCGCGCCGGGGCCGCGGTAGCGTGGGGCTTCGTAGAGGTTTTCGGCAAGGTCCGTGGTGTCGCCGGGCCGGTAGGCGGCGACCTTCCAGCGCAGTTCCAGCAACGGGCGCGAGGCGCCGTTCTTCAGGCTGACGGCCAGCGGGCGACCGGGCGGGCATTGCTCGGGCTGGTAGGCGATGCGTAATTCCAGGTGCTGCAGCTGGCGGGTGTCATTGCTGTCCTGCCAGATGGCGATGACGATCACCACCGCCAGCCCGACCAGTCCGGCGCCGGAAATGGGCAGGGCGCGGGAGGGGTAGCGGATCAGCAGGATGACCCAGGTGACGATCAGCAGGATGCCGTACAGCATGGAGCGCTCCGCGGGGATTTGCTGATTACCTTAGCAGGAGGCGGGGTGGGGTGGGTTGATGCAGAGCGGGGCGTGGCTCTTCGTAGGAGCGGACTTTGTCCGCGATGCTCTTTTAGGACGGATGACGCTCAGGTGTTATCCGCCGTCTTGTTCTGTGTTTCTGCGCCGCCTCGGTGTGTGCTGAGAGATTTTGTTTCGCCCCCTCGGGCGAGTCACTTTCTCAAACTGCGGATGGCCGCCCCACAGAAAGTAACCAAAGGTCTTGCCCCTGCATCCGGGTCCCGCTTCGCGGGACTGATTCGCTTCGCTCACCCTACGGGCCAGCCTTCAGCTGTTACTTCGCTGCGCTCCGTTTCCCTCGCTCCATCGGAGTTTCAGGGGCACGAACTAGGCGTCCCCCCGACGAAGGGCCATCCCTGGCCCATCGCGGCTCTCGCGGCATCCATGCCGCTCAACCCCTGAAACTCTGACTCCACTCGGCCTCCTGAAGGGGCGCTCCGGTGTGTGCGGAAATGTCTCTGGAAATCTTCAAGGGCAAAAGAAGAGCGCCTCGCTCCGAGCTGGCTCTGCTTCCGTAGGAGCGGACCTTGTCCGCGAAGGCTCACCCGTGCACCCACGTTGCAGGATGAACACCTGTAGGGCGAATAACGCGCAGCGTTATCCGCCGTGATGGGTTTCGCTTCGCTCTACGCCATCCTACGAAGCGCCATCCAGCATGGAGCAGCCAAAGCCTCCGGAGCGAGGGGAGTCCGGCGAAGCCGGACCCGGATGTCGGGACGAGACCTTTGGTTACTTTGCGTGGGGCGGCCATCCGTCGTTTGGCAAAGTGACTCGCCCGAGGGGGCGAAACAAGAAACATCCGAGCACGCCGAAGCGGCGCAGAAACTCCGAGCACCAAAACGGCGGATAACGCCGGAGGCGTTATCCGCCCTACGAAGAGCAAGAGCATCGCGGACGGAGTCCGTTCCTACAAGGGGCGGACGCACCGAGTTCAACCTGTAGGAGCGGGGTATGTCCTCGGTCCTACAGTATTAGCCATCCCGACCCTGGGCATTTGCCTGCAAGCAGCGCGCGTTCCCATGAACTGATACCGGTATCTTGCGTGCGACATTTTCGTATCATTCCAAACCGCTCTGGGAGTGCTAACAGCGTCCAAGTCGATTCAGTACCTTCGCATCCGGTGCTGAACACACTGAACTTGGCGGCCTGCCGCTCCCGAAAGTATTTGCGGTCTTTGCTAGTCCGTAGCTTTGCTATGGTCGGGTAACGCGCAGTCATACAAGACCCGAAAGGGAAAAGCTGCGGGCCGTTCCAAGTACGGTGTTCAGGTACCCGATCGCCCCTCTTGAACAGGGGGCGAAAATGAACAGTTACTTGGAGACTTACGATGCTTTGGAATACTGCTTCTGCCCTCAAGCCAGACCTTCTCTCCAAGGCGGTCCGCCATGGATGACGAAATCCTCATCCCCACGACCTTTATCCGTCACCGCCGCCAACTGCGCGCCTTCCTCCTCGATGACGAACCCTGGTTCTGTGCCACCGACCTGGGTCGCCTGATCGGCCGCCCACTCGATGAGCGTCTGCACAACAGCCTCGACGAAGATCAGCTGCGCACCTGCTGGATCACCGACAGCAACGGCCACTACGAAAAGTCCCTGCTGGTGAATGAGTCCGGCGCCTACGCCGTGCTGATCTTCTATTACCTCCCGGAGAACCGCTGCATCCGTCACTGGCTCAACCGCCAGGTGGTGCCCGCGCTGCGCAGCGAAGAGCGCCCGGCGGTGCGCCCCAGGGAGCGGCAGCTCAGTTGGAGCGATCAGCACTTGGGCGTGCTGGAGTGGCATGGCCGGTTGTGGGTTCCGTTCGAGGAATTGCCCAAGGTGGCCCGGCTGGATACACCCCAAACGTAGGATGGGTAGAGCAACGCGAAACCCATCGAGCCCGTGCGCCGGCGGCATGGGTTTCGCTTCGCTCTACCCATCCTGCTGTTCATGTCACGCGCATAAAAAAGCCCCCGCACCATTGGGTGCGGGGGCGTTGGCGCCGATGAGGGAAGCGCCGGACTCAGCGCGCTACTGCGCGCAGCGGCTCCACGTTGTCGCTGGTGCGCCCGTAGACGTCTTCCAGGCGCTCGATGTCGTCTTCGCCCAGGTAGCTGCCCGATTGCACCTCGATGATCTCCAGCGGGATCTTGCCCGGGTTGGCCAGGCGGTGGACCGAGGCGATCGGGATGTAGGTGGACTGGTTCTCGGTGAGCAGGAAGACCTTGTCGTCACAGGTCACCTCGGCCGTGCCGGAGACCACGATCCAGTGCTCGGCGCGGTGGTGGTGCATCTGCAGCGACAGGCGTGCGCCGGGCTTCACGGTGATGTGCTTGACCTGGAAACGGCCGCCCATGTCCACCGAGTCGTAGGAACCCCACGGACGGTAGACCTGGCAGTGGTTCTGGGTTTCGCTGCGGCCGGCGGCGTCGAGCTGATTGACCACTTTCTTCACGTCCTGCACGCGGTCCTTGTGGGCGATCATCATGGCGTCCTTGGTCTCGACCACCACGATGTCTTCAAGGCCCACCACCGAGACCAGCTTGCCGTTGCCGTGCACCAGGCAGTTGCGGCTGTCGTGGACCACCACGTCGCCCATGGTGACGTTGCCGTCGGCGTCCTTCTCGTGGACTTCCCAGATCGACGACCAGCTGCCGACGTCGTTCCAGCCGGCGGCCAGTGGTACCACGCAGGCGCGGCGGGTCTTCTCCATCACGGCGTAGTCGATGGAGTTGTCCGGGCAGCACTCGAAGGTGGCGGCGTCAATGCTCACCACCTCGCCGTCGCGCTGGCTGCGCTCCAGGGCCAGCAGGCAGGTGTCGTAGATGTCGGTGTCGTGCTTCTTCAGCTCTTCCAGGAAGCGGCTGGCGCGGAACAGGAACATGCCGCTGTTCCAGTAGTAACCGCCTTCCTCGACGAACTGTTTGGCGCGCGCTTCATCGGGCTTCTCGATGAAGCGCTCGACGCGGATCACGCCGTCCGGCAGGCCGCGCTCGTCGCCGGACTTGATGTAGCCGTAGCCGGTTTCCGGGCGGTCGGCGGGGACGCCGAAGAGCACCATCTCGCCTTTTTCGGCGGCGTTGGTGGCCAGGGCCAGCGCACGCTGGAAGGCGCGCTGGTCTTCGATCACGTGGTCGGCGGGAAGGATCAGCAGCAACTCGTCACGGCCTTCGGCGATCAGCTTCATGGCGGCAATCGCCACGGCCGGCGCGGTGTTGCGGCCGAAGGGTTCGAGCAGGATCGCCTGGGTCTTCAGGTGCAGCGCGTCGAGCTGTTCCTGGACGATGAAGCGGTGCTCCTGGTTGCTGACCACCACCGGCGCTTCCATGCCTTCGAAGACCAGGCGTTCCAGGGTCTGCTGGAACAGGGTGTGCTCGCCGGTGAGGGCGAGGAACTGCTTGGGATACTGTTTGCGGGAAAGAGGCCAGAGTCGCGAGCCGCTGCCACCGGAAAGAATTACTGGAATCATGTGGTTTCTCCTAAAGCGTTCATGCGTACTGTTTGCCGTGCCACACCATGTGGCCCGGCGTCCTTGCGGGTGACCTCTCCTGTGCGTGCCGTCGTTGCGGCGCACGGTTTCTTCCGCCGGTGCGTTGCCGGTCTTGTTGTGCTTCTTTTCTGGGTCCCCGCGTTCGCGGGGACCCAATGAACAGCCCTCAGTCCGCCTTGACCGGACGCTTGACCCACACTGGGTTGAGCTTGCCTCCCTCACCGGTGACGTAGAGGCAGACCACTTCGCCGCGAGCGAGGGTGACGGGCTTGAGGTCGCTGACTTTCGTCGCGCCGTCGAACAGCGCCAGGTTCACTTTCACCGGGTTGATCTCGCGGTCGCCGCGGCTTTGCGGGGCGACGTTGGCGACCACGTCGGTCTTGCCGTCGGCGGTCTTCAGGGTCAGGGCCTTGCCGCTCAAGTTCTGCATGCGGACCAGGGCTTTTTGCTTGTTCTTGAACGGTGGCTCGGGCACCAGGCGCGGCTGGCCGCCGGGTTGGCTGACGAGGGTGTAGTAGGCGTCCGGATCGAGTTTTACCGGCAGGCTCTGGGTTCCGACCTGGGCGGTGTAGTTGCCCGCGGGGAGGAACTTGAAGTCGCTGGAGCCCAGCGGCGAGACGTCGTTGAGACTGGCGTTGCCGACCGCGACGTTCAGCTCGGAGCTGCCGGCGTTGTAGGCCCGCACGAAGGCCGAGCCCTTGGGGGCCTGCGGCCCGTAGAGCGCGCCTTCACCGCCGGCGAAGGCGCCGAAGGACGCAGCGCCCAGGGCGAGGGCCAGCGCGGACGATTTCAGGGTGCGAATGGTCAGTCGGTTCATGGGGTTGTACCTCCGTCTTCTCTCTCTTGTGGGCACGGGAGGTGCCCTGTAGCGGCACTCAATGCGCCGTTGGGTTGCCTGCCTGGTTGGCAGCCAGGCGTTCGTCTCTGTTGCCCGCCGCACGTAGCTGGGCCACCCAGTCCGGGTTGAACTGGCTGAGGTCGCTGTGCATCGGCAGGTAGCGTTCGGGGAATTCCCAGACCAGCAGTTGCGGGGGCTTCTGCTTGAAGCCTTCGTCCTGCAGGAGTTCGAGCATCGGCTCCAGGGGGCCCTTGCCCTCCTTCGCGTAGTTGATGACATCCGCCGACAGCGCCTGCTTCAGGGCGCCGGCGAAGTTCCAGCGCGGGTTGGCGCTGTAGCTGGTGCCGACCAGGGCGACCTGCGGTTGGGCGCTGTCGCCGAACAGGTCGCCGTTGCCGCCGTCGCCGGAGGCCGATGCGCTGTCCTCGGCCGGATGGGTCTGGCGCTGTTCCAGTTGGTCCTCGGACGGCAGCAGGTTGGTGAACAGCGGGTCCAGCGGCAGGAAGCTGAGCAGGTCGCCCTTGTGCGGGGTGCTCTTGCCGGCTTCGGTGATGAAGGTCTGGGTCGGCAGGTCGGCCCCCTGGCCTGCACGGATGCTTTCGCCCAGGCGCTGGGCCACGGCTTCGGCGCCCAGCGGTGTCCAGTGGGTGTCGGTGCGCAGGAACACCTGGCCGTTGTCCTTGGCCTTTTCCAGGGTCTCCAGCAGTTCCGGGGCGGCCATGCCGGCCTGGCGGGCGCGTTGCAGGAAGTCCTGGTAGAGCGAGGCGTGTAGCGCCGCCGGTTGTTCCCGGCCCAGGTACTCGGGATAGAGGCGGGTCTTGGCCGGGATGATTGCCAGCACCAGCTTCACGCCACGGCGTTCCAGCTCCTGCTGCACGCCGCGCACCAGCGCCCAGTTGTCGTCCAGCTGCTGCTGGCTGGGGGCTGGCTTGAACTCTTCATCGGTGAACAGCCAGCCGTCCTTGCCGAGCACGACGCCCGGACGGCCTTCTTCGAAGACGGCATAGTCCAGCGCGGCCCAGAGGTTGGTGCCCAGACGCTTGATGGGGAATTCATCGTCGTAGTGACCTTCGAAGGCGTGGGCCAGCTTGCCGTTGAGCACGGTGGTGCCTTCGGCGACGGAAAAGCTGGGGAAGGCCTTGAGCGACAGGCCGGCCAGGCCCAGCAGCATCCCGCCGAACACGGCGATGTAGGTGTACTGCAAGGGTTTCGAGAGTGTCGGTTGCATGATCCGGCCTCGCTCAGAACTGGAAGTAGAGGAACGGCGAGTAGCTCTGCGCCGAGAGCTTGAGCACCGAGGCGGCGAACAGCAGGAGCAGGGCGACACGGGTGGCCAGTACTGGCAGCTGGGTCGTCCAGTGCTGCGGGTAGACGGCGGCGCTGGGCGAATAGTCGATGGCGGCCGGGTTGTGCGGCTGCGTGCCGGTCGCGCTGCCGGGCTCGGCCCGCTCGGTTTTTGCGGCGGCCTTGGGCGCCTTGCTCTGCAGCGGCTGGTTGTAGAACTGGCGCAGGCCGAAGAAGGCGAGCACGAGGTAGGCGATGACCAGGGTGCCGACCTGCAGGCCGGTGAGGCTGGCGCGGTTCAGCTCGGAGAGCTTCCAGTCGCCGAAGCTGAACATGGCCTCGTACATGCGCCAGGCCACGTGCAGGTTCTCGGCGCGGAAGATGACCCAGCCGACGATCACCAGCAGGAAGGTGAACACCCACTTCAGCGGATTGAGCACGCGCGGCGCGGCGTTCACGCCCAGGGCGCGCTCGATGGCCAGCCACACGCCGTGCCAGGAGCCCCAGATGATGTAGGTGACGTTGGCGCCATGCCACAGGCCGCCCAGCAGCATGGTGAGCACCAGGTTGCGGTAGGTCTGGAGGGTGGTGCCGCGGTTGCCGCCCAGGCTGATGTACAGGTAGTCGCGCAGCCAGGTGGACAGGCTGATGTGCCAGCGCCGCCAGAACTCGGTGATGGACTGGCTGATGTAGGGCTGGTTGAAGTTCTCCATGAAGCGGAAGCCCATCATCAGGCCCAGGCCGATGGCCATGTCGCTGTAGCCGGAGAAGTCGAAGTACAGCTGCGCGGTGTAGGCCATGGCGCCGAGCCAGGCGTCGCCCGTGGTCGGGGCCTGCAGGGCGAAGCAGTGGTCGGCCAGCGCCGCCAGGGTGTCGGCGATGAATACCTTCTTGACGAAGCCCTGCATGAAGCGGGTGCAGCCTTCGGCGAACTTGTCGACGCTGTGGGTGCGGTGGTTGAACTGGTCCACCAGGTCCTTGAAGCGCAGCACGGGGCCGGCGATCAGGTGCGGGAAGATCGCCACGAAGGCTGCGAAGTCGATCAGGTTGTGCGTGGCCGGGGTGTCGCCGCGGTACACGTCGATGATGTAGCTGATCGATTCGAAGGTGTAGAAGCTGATGCCGATGGGCAGCAGGATGTGCGTCAGCACGAAGGGCTGCATGCCCATCGAGGTGATGATCTGGTTGAGGCTGTCGACGCCGAAGTTGGCGTACTTGAAGTAGCCCAGCACGCAGAGGTCGACCACCACGCCGAGGATCAGCCAGCGCCGCGCAGCCAGGGTGCGCACGCCGGCGGCGCCGATGCGCAGGCCGATCCAGTAGTTGAACAGCGTCACGCCGGCGAACAGCGCCAGGAAGTCCACACGCCACCATGCGTAGAAGACGTAGCTGGCTACCAGCAACAGCAGGTTGCGGTAGCGGTTCCCGCTCAGGTAGTACAGGCCGAGGAAGACCGGTAGGAACAGGAACAGGAACACGTTGGAAGAAAAGACCATTCCGCGTCTCTCTCTGGAGCTTAAAACCTAAGGTCGCTCCAGCCTTTCCGGCATCTTTCGATGCCCAGAGGAAAGGCCGGGACAACCCGCCATTCCTCCCCTGGTGTTGCTTAATTTCTTGCGCCCGCCCGCGTCTTTTTTGCGTGGGTCGGGGGTGTTGCTTCGGAGCGGGGCTTGCCCTCACCCCAGCCCACTCCCGGAGGGAGAGGGGGTATCCCTTACGGCGGGTGTGCTCGTACCCGCCGGGAGGTTTGCTGCTGTCCGATCGCTCGGACTATCCCCACTCCCTAGGGGCGAGCTCTTGTAGGGCGAATAACGCGAAGCGTTATCCGCCGTGGTTCCGAGCCCGTGGCAAGGCGGATAACCGCAAGCGGTTATGCGCCCTACGGGAGAGAGGAAGGGTGAGGGGGCTCTCAAACCCGCCTCGCTCTCCCCTGGTGCTGCATCGAACCTCTCGTTTTCACGGAGAGGGCGGGGTGGGTCGCTGCTTCAGCTCCCCGCCCCCTGTCGGTTGAAAACCTTGGTCACTTCACCCCCCAGGCGGAAGCTGTTGAACGGCTCCATCTTCTTCTTCCAGTCCTGGGTCTTGGGCGCGCAGCTGTAGAGCGCGCAGTAGGGTTCCAGCCAGGCGAACTTGCTGTTGTCCTTCAGGTCGTCCATGTCCTGGTTGTCGCCGGCCTTCTGGTCGAAGGCTTCCTGGTCATCCACGCCTTTCATCACGCGGTCGGCCAGGCGCTGCAGGGCGCCGTGGTTTTCCTGGCGCAGGTCGACGCCGTTCACCTGGGCGAAGGCGGCGATCATGGCCAGCGGTGTCAGCGCGTAGTTGTGGTAGGACAGGGCGCGCTGGCGGCGCTTGAGCTCGTTGGGCAGGTAGCCGTCATCGTCCACCTGGTTGGCGGCCAGCTTGAACTCCTGCACCGACCAGTCGAACAGGTCGCGGCGGTCGGTCACCACGGCGGTGGACATCACCGACCAGGCGGCCCAGTAGGAGTGGTTATTGATCTGCTTGAGCGGCAGGTCGCTCCAGTCGCGCACCACCTGGCTGCCCAGTGTGCTGAACCAGCTCTCGATGGTCTTCGCCTGCTCCGGGTAGGCCGCCAGCGGACGGCTGCTGGAGAACTTCAGGCGCATGTAGGAGGACGACATGCTGCCCAGCGCCCATTTGCGCATGGACTTGCCGGTGTGGTTGAAGTCGGTGCTCTCCAGCGCACCGGCCTGGGCCCAGGCTTCCAGCCAGTTCATCGCGCAGTCCAGGTCACCCTTGTTGCCGCTGCGCATGTACTGGGTGATGAGCTTGGCGGTGCCGCGCTCCATCTCGGTGATGTCCTTGATCTGGGCGCGGAATTTCTTTTCGGCGTCGACGTTGAGCGTCGAGCGCGACGAGTCCGAGCCCTCGTACTTGCTGGTGAACTGCAGGCTGCCGGTGTAGGGCGTGGGGATGGCCGGACAGCTGTCCGAATCCTTCTTGCTGCCTTTTTCACCGACGGCGGAGAAGTAGCCCGGTGGCGGTACCAGGTCGGCCGCGTGGGTCACCTGGCCACCGAACAGTGCGCCGACCACGGCGACGGTCAGGCCGACGCGGGCAACGATGGGGGTCTTGATATTACGTAGGCTGGGCATGGCGTTCGTCCCCGCTCTCTCTAGTTGGCGGCCATATCGGCCGACTTCGCTTTGGGGGTCTGACAGAGCTTGGCCTCGACCTCCAGGCCCGCCGGCATGTCATCCGGCGCCTCAATCTCCAGGGAGAGGAACTGCTGGTTCGACCAGTCTTCGTCGTTGCGCAGTTCGAAGACGTAGCGGCCGCCGGTGTCCACGGACTTGGCCTGTTCGATCTTCAACTGCTCGCGGCGACCGTTCATGTACCAGACGGTGTTCTTGAGCTCGTGCACGCCGGGGTCGCTGTAGGTGACGTCGGCGGTGTAGCTGCCCGAGCGGATCGGCAGGGCGCCGCTGTTGACCAGCACCTCGTTGCTGCCCGCGTGCAGCTTGACCTTGCGGGAGAGCGCAGGCGTGCCGCCGGCGCAGCCGTTGTCCACCAGCGGCATGGCCTGGCGGTAGAAGCTCTTCAGCGCCATGTCGTAGTGGGTGGCGAATTCCCAGATGAGGATCTTCGGCGGCTTGTCGTGGAATTCCTGGCTGGTCATGTAGGCCAGCATGGAGCTGTCGAAGCCACCGCCGGAGACCGCGTTGTTGAGGATGTCGACCTTGGCGTACTCCTCCAGGAAACCGGCGAAGTTGTAGGCCGGGCCGCTGTTGGAGGTGCCGACCAGGGCGACCTGGGCGTTGCCGCCTTCGCCGAACAGGTCGCCGCCGCCGGAGTCGCCCACCGGCTCGGTCTCGAAGCGATCGACGTACTGTGGTGCGTAGCCACTGCCGCACAGCTGGGCGGCGGCCTTGTGGAAGGTGCCGAGCTTGGACAGCAGGCCCACGCGCTTGCTTTCGAATTCCTGCTTCGGCACGTCCTTGTACGCCGGGATTTCCTTCAGCGTTTCGGCGACGATCTTCGCGCTGCGCATGGCGCCGTAAGGCGTCCAGTGGTGGTCGCCCTTGAAGTAGTAGGGGTGTTCCTGCTTCTCGTCGAACAGCGGGGAGAAGTCCGGGGTGTAGATGCCGGCCTTGCGGAACTGGGCGATGGTCGCCAGGTAGTTCTTCTTCGCCAGTTCGTAGTTGAAGCTGGCCTTCTCCTGCGGGTTGAGCTTCTCGCGGTTCACCAGGCCACGGGTGGGCTGGTAGACCACCACCAGGTCAATGCCCTTGCGCTTGAGTTCATCGCGCAGCTGCTTGAGTTCGCGCCAGCCCTCGGCACTGGTGCCGAAGTCGGTACGCAGGTCGTAGGTGGTACGGAACAGCCAGTCTTCCTGGGCCGGCACCAGGTGCGTGAAGAAGCCCAGGTACTTGGTGTTGTAGGCCGCGTCGTTGGCGGCGTTCGGGCACAGCGCAGCGGTCGGCTGGGCGGTGTAGGTCGGCGCCGCGGCGTCGGCGGCCAGGGCCTGGTGGGCGAGCAGCAGGCCGGCGGTGAGGCCCGACAGGCGCAGCAAGTTGGATGTCATACGTTTCATGGTCGGTCGGTCCTCAGTTCTGCAGTTCGGCCTGGCTTTGCACGGGGTCGAGCAGCACGGCGCGTTGCTGGCGTACCAGCAGGTCGAAGATCTGTTCCTGTTTCTCGCCCAGCACGCCGTTGAAGGAGATGCCGGAAGATTTGGTCGGGCCGAGCATGTTCACCTTGTAGAGCTCAAGCGACAGCGGCGAGTCCACCGACAAGGGGCCCGAGCCGTTGCCCGCCAGCTTGCCGCCAACCACGATCAGCGAGACCTTGGTGTCGAAGGGGTCGAGGTCGATGTTGCGGTCGGTGTCGGAGAGGTCCTTGATGTGGCCGTACACGCCCATCAGCTGGTTGCCGGCCGCAAGGTTCTCGTACAGGCGGATGTTCACGCTGTTACGGATGCGGATGCCGTGGCGCAGGTTGGCCAGCACCTGGTTGCCGTAGATGAGGTTATCGCCCGACTCGTAGAGGGTGATGCCGTCGGAGTGGTTGCGGTACACCTCGTTGTAGGCCACCAGGTTGCGCTCGGAGTTACGGTCCAGGACGATCCCGGAGAGGTGGTTGTCGTAGGTCTTGTTGTGGAAGATCCAGCTGTCGTTCACCTCACGCGAGACGATGATGCCGTGCTTCTTTTTGGTCCCATGGACCTCGTTCTCGGCGATGATCAGGCGGCGCGAGCGGTCGTGGGGGTCGATGCCGTAGATGATGTTGTCGCGGTAGGTGTTGCCGCGCACCACGAGGTCGTCAGCCTCGTAGCAGTAGAAGCCATACCAGGAGTCGACGAAGGTCGAGCCGATCACCCAGCCCTTGGGGCGCGGGCGCCGCATGGTCTTGTCCATGCCCGGGCTGTACTGGGAGATGGAGATGCCGTAGGCCTTCGAGGCGTTGTAGCCGAAACTGGTGAAGGTGCTGTTCACCAGGTAGGCCTCGGCGCCGCCCCAGGAGATCAGGAAGGGACGGAATTCATTCGGGGACTTGAACCAGGCCGGCTCATTCTTCGCTTCGTTCCAGGCGGTGACCTTGGAGTCGCGCACGAACAGCTTGCCGTCGTTGACCAGGAACGAACCGCGATCCTGGGACAGGCGCAGCTCCTTGACCTTGCCGTCGATCTCCAGCGTCGCGCCCTGGCTGACCACGATGGGCAGGCGGGCGACGTAGATGCCCGGTTCGACCTCTTCCAGTGCGGTCTTCGGCAGCTTGCTGGCGAGTTCGGCCAGGTCGACATAACCGCCCTCGATGAAGATGGCCTGGGGCATCTGGCGCTGGCGCTTCACCCACTCGGCGAGGCGGTTCTTGCCGCCGGTGAATTCCTTCAGCGGCATCTGCTGGACCATGCGCTGCACCACGGCCTTGCCATGCTTGCTGCGGTCGATCTTCTGCTGCACCGCTTCGGCGGTGTAGCCGGAGAGGTCAGGCAGTTTCGGCGGGTCCAGCTGCAGCGGCTCGCTGGGCGCGGCGGTCACGGTGTAGTTGCCGGATTCCTTCAGCGTCTGGGTGTGCCCGGGTTCGCCGCCCGGTTGCCGGTCGGGTGCCTTTTCGGTGCCTTCGCCCTTTGCGCTGTCCTTTGCGTTATGGGGGGCGGCAGCTGCCGTCCTGGCGCTGGCTTCGGCCTTGGCCGCGGGCTGCGCGGCCCAGACCGGTGCGCCGGCGCTGAACAGGCCGCCGAGCAGTAGCGCGGTCAGCGGCAGGGCGTGTATCGGATGGCGGTTCATGGCCGTTGTCTCCTTGCGGGCGCCTGGGCGGTTCGCTGGGCTCCCGCGTTCGCGGGAGAGACGCGAGAGTGGTGCGCTGCCGTGCATGCTCGTCATGCCAGCCTTCGCGCAATTTCCGCCCGCGCGGGTGCGCGAGTCGGCCAGGCTGCCGTCGCGCTTTTCGTCTTCCCCGCGAGCGCGGGGACCCAGATTCAAACCACCCATCGCCTGAGTCCTCAGAAGCGCCAGATGACGTCGATGAAGGCGTGGTGCATGGTCGAGTCCACGTGGCTGCCATAGGCGTCGCCGGGCTTGAACACGCCGCCACGGAAGCGCACCAGCGTCGAGGGCTCGTCGATGCTCTGGCTCATCGAAGCCGGCAGCAGGCCTTGCTTGAAGTACTTGGTCACTACCAGGTCGGCTTCCTGGCCCAGGTCCTTGGAGTCGTTGACCAGCGGCGCGTTGATGCCGCTGTTGCCAATGTCCGAGTTGCCGTCGACGCGCCAGAACTTGTGGTACACGACGCTGGCGTCGTAGTCCTCGCGCATCTGCCAGGAGCCGAACAGGGTGGCGTCCTGGAGGTTCGAGAGTTCGCCACGGAAGGCCTCACCGAAGCGGGCCACGCGGGCGCGGGTGCCGGTGAAGTTGGAGCGGTTGCTCTCCAGGCCGGTCTGCTGGAACTGGTCCTCGCCGTTCTTGCCGCCGCCACTGCCACGGGCGTATGCCGCGCCGGCGCGCCACTGCTCGTCGATGTTCCAGCGCAGGCCGAGGTCGACACCGTAGGCGTTCACGTCGCCGCTCTGCTTGCCGGTGGCGATGCGCTCGCCGTCCACCGCGGTGGTGGTCAGGCGGTCGCGGTTACCGGTCAGCCAGGTGGCGCTGGCCCAGTAGTTGACGGGCATCTGCGAGTGCCAGTTGTAACCGTCGCCGTTGGCTTCGACGCCCACCCAGGTGAGGTCGCCAGTGGTTTGCTTGTCCAGCGAGTCGACGGTCTCGCCGGGGTTCGGCAGGCTGCCGCTGTCGTCGGAGTGGTGCAGGCGCAGGCCGACCCAGTGGTGGGGCATCCATTGCGTGGAAATGTCGCCGAAGACGTGGCTGCGGTCCTTGTCCGCCGGCGCCAGGTCGCTGATGTCGGTGCGGTAGTCGGAGAAGCGCTGGGCGGCGCCCAGGTGGGCCCGCAGCAGGGTGGTGTCGAAGGTCCAGTTCAGGGCTTCGATGTTGGTGTCCTGCCACATGCCGCTTTCTTCGCGCAGGCGCTGGCGACCGAAGCGCAGGTGCTCGCCGGGATACTGGGTGAGGCCTGCGTAGTCCACCCAGAACTCGCGCAGGGCCAGGTAGGAGTTGTCCGGCTCGCGCTGGTTGTTGCTGCCGCTTCTGTCGTTGTTGACCTCGTCGGACTGCAGGGTGTCGGTCTGGATGGTGTCGGTCGCGGTGACCGCCTGGCCCATCACGAAAGCGCTCCAGTCGCCCCATTGGCCGAGGGCCCAGGGGCGCACGTCGAGACCGATACCGTTGAGGTCGCCGCCTGGGGCGGTGCCCAGGTCGCGGTCGTCCTCGGATTCGGCCGTGACCTTGACGTCGAGGCCGAAGTTCTTCGGCGGCTCATCGGCAGCATAGGCAAGGCTGCCGAACAGGGTGCCGGCGAGGCTCAGGCCGGCGCCGAGCATGGCGGGGAACAGGCGTGCGCGGCGAACAGCAGAGGCCAGAACGCGCGGTTGAATCCCTTCGATAAGAGCAAACGGCGGGGTGGTCATCGGGTCAAAGCGCTTCATAGGTTTTCTTGTTCCTGGTTGTTCTGCAGGAGGCTGACGGTGGCCTGCCAGTTGGCGCCGCGCGTTTGTTCTTCGCGCTTGAGCAACTGCTGGGCCGCGGTGCGGTCGGCCGGTTGGATCTGCGGCTCGAGCTGCGCCATCAGGTCGCTGGCGGTGGGGACCTGCTGGCGCTTGGCGAGCTCGCCGAAGACAAAGGCGTTGACCAGGTTTGGCCGCACGCCACGTCCCTGCGAATACAGCTGCGCCAGGGCCATGTCGGCGCTGGCCTGTCCTGCGCGGGCGGCGATCAGCAGGTGGTCCACGGCTTTCTGCGGGTAGACCTTGCCGAGGTAGCCGCGGCGGTAGATCTGGCCCAGGTAGTAGTGCGCCTGGGGCTCGGTGGCGGCGGCCTTGAGCAGGTGCTGCTCGGCCTTCTGCGGCTCCTGCGGGGCCCATTTGCCGTCGTAGTAGAGGCGCCCGAGCAGCAGCTCGGCGCGGGGTTGGGCGGCGTCCTGGGCCTTCTTCAGGTAGTCGAGCATCTGGTCCAGGTCGCCCAGGTCGGGGTTGTCGTACTGCAGCTTGGCCAGGCTCACCCAGCCCGCCGGGTAGGTCGGGGCGATTTCCGTCAACAGCGCCTGCGCGGCTTGCGGGTCGGGCGTGCCGAGGTTCGGGGCGGCCAGTACGCCGGCCACCGAGTCGACGCGCTCGGACGGCACCCGGCCGGCTTTCCAGGCGGCCTTGAGCGCTTCGATATGGGCTTTCTGTTTATCCGCGTTGCCCTGGATCTGGTACACGGTGGCCAGCTCCATCCAGCACACGTCCATGCGGTTCAGCCAGCGCTGGCAGACCTGCTCGACCTCGCCCAGGTGCTGGTTGTAGGTGCCCTGGGTGCGGTAGAGGATGATCTGCGCCAGGTCCGCCTGCGGCAGGCCCTGTTCGCGCCACTGGTCGATGCGCTGCTGCGGGTTCACGTTCGGCCAGGCCTGCGGGTATTGCAGGTAGAGGACGATCAGCGGCACCAGCGCGCTGTCCTCGCCTTCGTTGAAGGCGCGGGTCAGCAACTGCTCGGCTTCGCGGTGCTCGGCGTCGGTGCCGCCGGGCTTGGCTGCCAGCCACTTGCCCAGGCGGGCGCGGGCACGCGGCGAGGTTTCCGCCGCATCGCGGTAGAGCTTCTCGGCGCGCGCCTGTTCGGCCGGATCGCCGGTGGCGGCCTGCATGTCGGCCAGACCGACCTGTGCGTCGGCGTAGCCCAGGGTGGCCAGGCTCTGGAAGTTGGCCTGGGCGGTGGCGATGTCGCCACGCTCCAGGGCCTCCTGGGCCAGACGCTGGTCGGGCAGGCCGGCGCAGCCCGCGGCTGCGGCGATGGCCAGTGCCAGGGCCAGATGCGGGGCCAGTCGTGAGACAGGTCGATTCATGGCGGGAGTCCTCTTAGCGTGCGGTGGCCAGGGCCATCGCCTTGTTCAGCAGGGTGCGACCCGGCAGGCCGCCGATGCTGACTTCGGTCGGGCGGCCGGCGAGCTGGCTGTCCAGCGGCTGGTCGGGCTGGATCTGCACGCGGATTTCCGAGGCCAGGTCGCCGTCCACCGGGGCGGTGCGGACGATGCGGCCGGCGCGCACTTCGCTGTCACCGGCGATCTGGAAGTTCACCGGGGTGCCGGGGGAAAGCTCGGCGGCGTTGCGGTAGGGGAAGCGCGCTTCGACGGTGGCGGTGCTGTCGCGCGGGGTCAGGGTGAAGATGATGTCGCCCTTGTTGGCGAACTGGCCGTTGGCCACGCGCTGCTCGACCACGCGGCAGTCGCACGGACTGGTCAGGGTGCCCTTCATCTGGTGGCCGAACAGCTTCTCGATGTTGCTCGGGCTGAGCTGCTCTTCGGTCAGGTTGCCCTTGAGCAGGTCCAGCAGGTTGGCGGAGAAGGTGGCGATCGGTGCGCCCTTGGCCACTTCGGCGCCGGCATCCACCAGGCTCTCCACGGTTCCCTCGCGGGGCATGGTGATCTGCTGGTTGGCGACGTTGACCACGCCCGAATCGGCGTGGGTGACGAAGTACAGGTTGTAGATCTGGTTGAGGATCACCGCGAAGGCGCCGACGCCGACCACGAAGATCGCGGTGCTCAGGGTCACTGCGCGCATGCGGCCGAAGAAGCCCATGCCGCCGCTGCCGATACCGTGCTTGCGGGCCTTGGTGAAGTTCTCGCGCTGCAGGGTGTTGAGCATGTCGCCGACGCTGATCACTTCACCGGCCAGGAAGGAGGTGATCAGGTAGCGCAGGGCGGCGATCTCGCGCGGCTTCAGGTGCTGGAACTCGCAGCCGACGCGGCGGCTGTCCGGGTCGAAGGAGCGCACCTGGAAGTCCACTTCCAGGGAGAAGCTGATGCTGTCGATCTGGAACAGCAGCTTGCCCTTGTGCAGGTCGCCCACCTGGGGCGACGCACTGTTGGCGGTGAAGGCGAAGCCCCCGGCGGAGATGTCCAGCAGGCGGGCATCGACGCCTTCACGGTTGGCACCGATGTAGCGGATGCGCGCGGGCAGCTTGACCCGGGCGTGCTGGCGCTGGGCTTCGGATTCGTGCACGACATTGACGTTGACGGCGGTATTCATGGGGGCGAGTCCTGTTCGTAGCTAAAGAGGGGGCGTGGCTGGCGAGAGCCTTCAGACGATGGTCAGCAAAATGGCGACGAAGACGCTGGCGGCGGAGAACGTCATGGCGCGTGAGGACCAGGTGTTGAACCAGCGCTGGAAGCTGGCCAGGCCGCGATCGAGCTTGGTGTTCTGGCGGGTCCACGACTGCTGGTCGAGGCGGAAGAACACGTAGATCTTCACCAGGGCGCCGACGATCTGGTTGTAATAGAGGATCAGCGGGTAGGCCGGTCCGATGTGGTGCCCTGACAGCGACAGCAGCAGGGTCAGCACGAGGCGGGTGATGCCGATCCACAGCAGGTAGACCAGCAGGAAGACGATGCTGTACTTGATGCTGGCGATGATCGCGGCGACCAGGCCGAGCAGGCAGGTCCACATCGACAGGCGCTGGTCGAACAGCACCACGCTGGTGAACCAGCCCAGGCGTTGCGGACCCAGGCCCAGGGCGCGAGAGTTCTGCCGCAGGTTGTTGCCGTACCAGCGGAACATCAGCTTGCGGCTGGCCTTGACGAAGCTCTTCTCCGGCGGGTGCTCGACGGTGTTGATCGCCGCGTCCGGCACGTAGAAGGTGTCGTAGCCCAGGCGCATCAGGCTGTACCAGCTGGACTTGTCGTCGCCGGTGAGGAACTGGAAGCGGCCCAGGCGCCAGTGGTCGAGGTGGTCGCTCTCCACGTCGGCGATGAAGTCCGGGTCGGTGACGACCTGGGCGCGGAATACCGACATGCGCCCGGTCATGGTCAGTACGCGCTTGGACAGGGCCATGGAGCACATGTTGATGTGGCGCTGGGCGAAGCGCAGCTTGTGCCACTCGCTCATGATGTAGCCGCCCTGCACCTCGCAGAATTCGTTGGTGGTGAGGCCGCCGACGTTGCCGAAGAGCTTGAACCAGGGCACGGTCTTGCGTACCACGCCGGGCTCCAGCACGGTGTCGCCGTCGATCACCGCGACCACCGCGTGTTCGTCCGGCAGGTCGCGGGAGATGGCACGGAAGCCGTGGGCCAGGCCATCGCGCTTGCCGGTGCCGGGGATGCGCACGAAGTCGAGCGAAACGTGCTCCGGCGGATTGAGCTTCTGCCACTGCTGCTTGATCAGCACCTCGTCGGACATCTCGACGATGGAGCACACCACGGTGGTGGGATAGCCGCAGTTGATCGCCTCCTGGATCACCGAGCGATAGACCATGGAGGTGGTCAGCGCGTCGATGCGGAAACTGGTGACCATCAGGAAGACATGCGATGGATCGGCCGCGTCGCCCATCTTGCGCAGCTTGCGGCGGTAGTAGGGGTAGACCCCGTAGAGGAACAGCATGCCGCGCAGGAAATGCAGTCCGCCCATGGAATAGCGCCAGATGCCGACCGCGCCGATCAGCAGCACGAAGTCCTTGGAGTCGGCGTCGAACACGGTCTTGGGCACCAGCAGCGCCAGTACCATCAGCAGGCTGAGAAAGGCCAGCCAGCCCGTGGCTTCACCGATTGCTCGTTTGTAGGTGTCCATGATGGGTTCCGTCAGTCGCTTCGTGGGGGCGGAAGGCTCTTGTAGGAGCGAGGGGGACGCCTGGTTCTTGCTCGCGAACCCGCCTGGCACAGTGATTTGGCGGAGAGCGTTCGCGAGCAAGCTCGCTCCTACGAAGAGCGCAGGGCGCTTACCAGCAGATGCCTTCGGCGCGCTCGTTGCTGCCGTGAGCCATGAAGCCGATCAGGTCGACCACCTTCTTGCCCTGGGGCGCCTTGTTCACCACGTCGACGAACAGCTCATCGCCGTTGCCCAGCACCAGCACGTCGGAGGTTTTCACCACCACATCCAGGTCGGAAACCATCAGCGAGGAGACGTGAGGGATCTTCGATTCGATGTACTCCTTGTTCGCGCCATGGACGCGGGCGTACTCGACGTTGCGGTCGAAGATCTGCAGCTCGTAGCCCTTGCCAATGAGCATCTCAGCCAGCTCCACCAGCGGGCTCTCGCGCAGGTCGTCAGTGCCGGACTTGAACGACAGGCCGAGCAGGCCGACCTTGCGGCTGCCATGCGCGGTGATGAGATCGAAGGCCTTCTGCACCTGGTGCTGGTTGCTGCGCATGATCGAACCGAGCATCGGGTGCTCGACGTCCAGCTGGCTGGCGCGGTAGGTGAGGGCGCGCACGTCCTTGGGCAGGCAGGAGCCGCCGAAGGCGAAGCCGGGCTTCATGTAGTAGCGCGACAGGTTGAGCTTGTTGTCCTGGCAGATGACGTCCATCACCTCGCGGCCGTCGACGCCCACCGCCTTGGCGATGTTGCCGATCTCGTTGGCGAAGGTGACCTTGGCGGCGTGCCAGACGTTGCAGGTGTACTTGATCATCTCCGCGACCTCGATGGTCTTGCGGATGATCGGCGCGTCGAGTTCGCGGTAGATCTCTTCCAGCAGGTCGCCGGTCTGGGCGTCCAGTTCGCCGATGACGGTCATGGGCGGGAAGTCGTAGTCCTTGATCGCGGTGGATTCGCGCAGGAACTCCGGGTTGGTGCCCACGCCGAAGTCGACCCCGGCCTTCTTGCCCGAGCAGTCTTCGATGATCGGGATCACCACGTTGTTCACGGTGCCCGGCAGCACGGTGCTGCGGACCACCACGGTGTGGCGCTCTTTCTTCTCGCGGATGGCGTAACCGATTTCGCGGCAGACCGACTCGATGTAGCCCAGGTCCAGGTCACCGTTCTTCTTGCTCGGCGTGCCGACGCAGATGAACGACACATCGGTATCCAGGACGGCCTTCTTGAAGTCGGTCGTGCCCGACAGGCGAGCGGAACGGATGCCCTGATCCAGCAGCGATTCCAGACCGGGTTCGACGATGGGCGACTTCCCTTTGTTGATCAGATCGATCTTGGTGGTGGAAACATCCACCCCGACGACTTCGTGGCCTCGTGCGGACAGGCAGCCGGCACATACTGCGCCAACGTACCCAAGACCAAAGATGCTGATTCGCATCGCATTCACCTCGTTCAATTGTCGAGCTTTCAAAGTTGCCCCGAAGGGCGGTTTTTTCAGGCTGCCCCGAAGGGCGCTTTATTCAGGTTGAAAGAACCCGCGGAAGGCACTTTGGGGTGTCCTCCGTACTTCCTCTGGTCAGGCAGGGAAAGTATTTCTAAACTGCAGGGCACTATTTGTGGGAAAATTTCAAATACTTGCCCTGTTATGTTTCAGGCAGATCTCAGTGTGTATTCGTTATCCGCGCTGATGTGCTCCAGTTCGGGGCGATGATTGCCTTGTAATCTGTAAACCCAGATTTTTCATGAGCTTGTGATTGTTCAATGCCGGTATGTAATTACCGTTAGAACAAAAGGTTCATCTCATCAATGCACTTTCTGATCTGCTTCCTGATCTGCTTCCTGATCTGCATCAATGATCGTTGCGGAAATAGGATTTATCCAAAACAGGGTTAGTTCCTTCCCGCTTATCCCACATCTGAAAACTTCCGAAATATCCAATTGATATCACTTGATGCCGTGATAGTGGCAAAAGAGGAGTTAATCGGGAGAAATGCGGGTTAGTGCAATCTGCAAGATGGCGAAAAGTTCAATTTATTTTTCCGCCAAAAATGACCGTGTATCGCCATTAACCGGTTCGTTCAGCTGCCGTTCAGCTTTCTCCATTGCAAGTTGCAATCGTGAAATGCACGTCATGGCAATCGGCTGCTAATGGCCAATGAATTGCTGGCGGAGGGGAAATGCGGAAGGTTTTCCTGCCGGGAAGGGCGGATCGGCGGTCGAAAAAAATCTCACGATTTACCGCGAAGCAGACGAACGGTCGTCGAGCCCCTTTGAACTGTAGGGCCAATGAGGCGTTTTTTGCGCAAGAAATAGCCAGCCCGTAGCCCCTTGGCTGACCCATTTCATGGTCAATGGCTTACAGGCGACTTGGTATCAGGGGGGAAGGTGGGGCGGAAATGGCGGGGAAGGGAGCCCGTCGGGCTCCCAGGGAAAGGGCTCAGTCTTCGGGGTGGTCGCGCAGGAACACGAGCCGGTCAGGCCCAGAGTGTTCGGCACTATAGAAGTAGCCGGCGTAGTTGAAGTCCTTCAGGCCCTCGGGGCCCTGCAGGCGCTCCTTGACCACGTAGCGCGCCATCATCCCGCGGGCCTTCTTGGCGTGGAAGCTGATGATCTTGTACTGGCCGTTCTTCAGGTCCTTGAACTCGGTGTCGATCACCCGTGCGTTCAGCGCTTTGCGCTTCACCGCGCCGAAGTATTCGTTGGAGGCCAGGTTCAGCAGTACGTCGTCGCCCTGCTCGGCCAGGGCCTGGTTCAGCCAGGCGCTGATGCGCTCGCCCCAGAAGGCGTAGAGATCCTTGCCACGGGCGTTGGCCAGCTTGGTGCCCATTTCCAGGCGATATGGCTGCATCAGGTCCAGCGGGCGCAGCACGCCATAAAGGCCGGACAGCATGCGCAGGTGGCGCTGGGCGAAGGCGAAATCGTCCTCGCTGAAGTCCTCGGCCTGCATGCCGGTGTAGACGTCGCCCTTGAAGGCCAGCAGCGCCTGCTTGGCGTTGGCCTGCGTGAAATCCGGGTGCCAGCTGCCGAAGCGCGCGGCGTTCAGGCCCGCCAGCTTGTCCGACAGGTGCATCAGCTCGGCGATCTGCGCCGGCGACAGTTCCCGCAGGATGCCGATCAGCTCCTGGGCATCGTCCAGGTGCTCGGGCAGGGTGAAGCGCTGCGTCACCGGGGCGGTGTCGTAGTCCAGGGTCTTGGCGGGGGAAATCACCATCAGCATCGTGCGGTCTCCTACAAGCGAGGCGCGATTGTAGGGATTCGCGGGCCATGGCTCCAGCTATGGGGACGATTAGCATCTGCCGGTGCGGTGGTCGCCCGGTGGCGGTCCGCATTGAGGCTTGCGAACTGGGGCGTGGTGGACGAGGTTGCCGGCGGGGCCGCCGGAGTGCGGGCGCCGGTACTGACCGCGCGAGCGATCTTCGATGGGCCGGAGCACTGATCGGGAGCGGGGGCGAGAAGGTTTTGCCGGGGGTAAGACTTTTAAAACTAGCGCTCCATGAAGGCCTCGCCAAGCTATTTCGGCGTGGGAAGAAAAAAAGCTGCTTGAGAAGGAAAAAGACTTTTTATCGTCATGTTTTTTCCTGTATTTCTGGAAACGTAGACCGCCGAACCCTGCAGACAGGTGGCGGCCCCGGCCCGTCCCCTTATATGCAGACCTCTCGCGCCCCGGCAGCGAGAGCAGGCGGCTCACCGCGCGGCGGAGCGCTGTAATGGCATTCCGTCGTAACGCCCCCTCAAGAGGTGAACCGCGTATGGATGACCATGGACGCTCCAGCCCGACCCAGCCCACCCTGTACGTCCTCGATACCAACGTTCTGATCCACGATCCAAACGCGTTGCTGAATTTCCAGGAGCACCACGTCGCCATTCCGATGACGGTGCTGGAGGAACTGGACAAGCTCAAGACCGGCAAACACACCGTGGCTGCGGAGTGCCGCCAGGCGATCCGTCTCATCGATTCGGTGCTGGGTGAAGCGACACCCGAGCAGGTGGAGGATGGCGTTCCCATCCAGCGAGGCAAGAGCGGCCCCTGCGGCAGCCTGTCGATCCTCATGAGCAAGCGGGCCGAGCCGATCACCTGGCTGCCCGAGCACCTGAACGACAACAAGATCATCAACCAGTTGGTGGAGCTGAAGAGTCGCCATAGCAGCAAGCGCGTGGTGCTGGTGACCAAGGACATCAACATGCGCCTGAAGGCGCGTGCCTGTGGCGTGTTCTCGGAGGATTACCACACCGACCAGTTGGTCGATGACGTCGCCCTGCTGTCGCGTGGCTACCATTCGCTGTCCGGCTCGTTCTGGGACCGCGTGAGCAAGGTCGAGACCCGCCAGGACCACGGACGCACCTGGCATCGCGTGCAGCTCACCGACAACCTGCCGGCGGTGCACATCAATGAGTTCATCGTCGACGAGCAGGGTTTCGTCGGCTGGATCAAGGGTATCCAGCAGGATGAACTGCTGATCCTCGACCTGCACCAGGAACCGTTGCTGCACCAGGAGGCCTGGGGCCTGAGGCCGCGCGATATCTACCAGGCGCTGGCGCTCTACGCGCTGCTCGACCCGGATATCCACCTGGTCAACCTGTCCGGCGCCGCAGGTTCGGGCAAGACCATCCTGGCCCTGGCCGCCGCCATCGAGCAGACGATGGTCAGCAAGCGCTACCGCCGCATCATCGCTACCCGCAGCGTGCAGGGGCTGGACGAGGACATCGGCTTCCTGCCGGGCACCGAGGCGGAAAAGATGGAGCCGTGGCTCGGCGCCATCACTGACAACCTGGAGGCGCTGCATTCGGACGACGAGTGCACCCATGGCAGCGTCGACTACATCCTCAGCAAGGTGCCGCTGCAGTTCAAATCGCTGAACTACATCCGTGGTCGCAGCTTCCAGCAGAGCCTGATCCTCATCGACGAGTGCCAGAACCTCACCCCGCACCAGATGAAGACCATCATCACCCGCGCCGGCAACGGTTCGAAGGTGGTCTGTCTGGGCAACCTGGCGCAGATCGATACGCCTTACCTGTCGGCGACCAGCTCGGGTCTCACCTACCTGACCGAGCGCTTCAAGGACTTCCCCCACGGCGTGCACGTGACCCTGCAAGGGGTGCCGCGCTCGGTGCTGGCGGAGTTCGCCGAGACCCATCTGTAAGCGGAGAGCAACTGTCTATTGGCTCCCCGCATTCGCGGGGATGACGTGACTGGAAAGGGGATGCGCCAACCCGTCATTCCCGCGAACGCGGGAACCCAGAGACACGAGTTC
Source organism: Pseudomonas sp. SCB32 (assembly GCF_009189165.1). Taxonomy (NCBI): domain Bacteria; kingdom Pseudomonadati; phylum Pseudomonadota; class Gammaproteobacteria; order Pseudomonadales; family Pseudomonadaceae; genus Pseudomonas; species Pseudomonas sp. SCB32. The sequence goes on along the minus strand of NZ_CP045118.1, from coordinate 4,877,161 downwards.
AGCTGTAATCGAAGAGGCCCGCCGTCCGGCGGGCCTCTTCTTTCCCGCCCCCTGGCATACCTCTTTTTGTATACAATCCTCTCCCCAACGCGCCGCTCGCCTTACAGCCAGTCGCGTGCCCCGGGGTTACACTGTTCCCCTGATCCTCCGGAGAGTTCCCGCCCGTGCTGACCCATCTCGATTCCCAAGGCCGCGCCAACATGGTCGATGTCACCGAAAAAGCCGTGACGTCCCGCGAGGCGGTGGCCGAAGCCCGGGTGCGCATGCTCCCGGACACCCTCAAGCTGATCCAGGACGGCGGTCACCCCAAGGGCGACGTGTTCGCCGTGGCGCGCATCGCTGGCATCCAGGCGGCCAAGAAGACCCACGAACTGATCCCGCTGTGCCACCCGCTGCTGCTCACCAGCGTCAAGGTCGAGCTGGCCGCCGAGGGTGAGGACACCGTGCACATCGTCGCCCGCTGCAAGCTGGCCGGGCAGACTGGCGTGGAGATGGAAGCGCTGACCGCCGCCAGCGTCGCCGCGCTGACCATCTACGACATGTGCAAGGCGGTGGATCGCGGCATGACCATCGAAAGCGTGCGCCTGCTGGAGAAGCTCGGCGGCAAGAGCGGGCACTACCTGGCATCGGATAGCGTCGCAGGAGACACCCCATGATCCGCGTGCAGTACTTCGCCCGCTACCGGGAGGCCCTCGGCCTGGACGGCGAGCAGCTGAACTGGAGCCCCTCCCTGGCCAGCCTCGATGCCCTGCGCGGCCTGCTGCTGGAGCGCGGCGGCGCCTGGGCGGTGCTTGGCGAGCAGAACCTGATGTGCGCGCGCAACCAGGAACTGTGCTCCCTCGACGAGCCCCTCGCCGACGGCGACGAGGTGGCCTTCTTCCCCACCGTGACCGGAGGCTGAGGCCATGACGATCCGCGTCCAGTCGGCGGCGTTCGATCCAGGCGCCGAACTCAATGCGCTGCACGACGCCAACGTCGGTGTAGGCGCGGTGGTCGGCTTTGTCGGCTACGTGCGCGACTTCAACGATGGCCGCGAAGTCGGCGGCATGTTCCTCGAACACTACCCCGGCATGACCGAGAAGGCCCTGGAGAAGATCGCCGTCGAGGCCCGCGAGCGCTGGCCACTGCTGCGCCTGGACATCCTCCATCGCATCGGCCGTCTGGAGCCAGGTGAGCCGATCGTCTTCGTCGGCACCGCCAGCGCCCATCGCCAGGCGGCCTTCGACGCCTGCAACTTCGTCATGGATTACCTCAAGATCCGCGCGCCGTTCTGGAAGAAGGAAGACACGACCGAAGGCCCGCGCTGGGTTGAAGGCCGCTGCAGCGACAAGGAAGCCGCCGAGCGCTGGAAGAGCTGATCCGCCTGGCTACGGCGTCACTGCTTTTGCAGGAGCGACGGGGGCGCCTAGCCCTTGTCCGCGAAGCCTTGCCGCCGCTTCGGCGATCAAGGCTGGCTGCAACGTTTCCCTGTAGGAGCGGGCCATGCCCGCGATCGCGCGCATGGCGCGCTCCTACAGGTTAGCTCCGGGGTTACGGATCAGGATTTCGCGGACAAGGTCCGCTCCTACGCGTGCGCTCTGAACGCACGGCGAGAGCGATGCCCCGCACGCGCCGGGGTCGTACCTACTAGGAGGAATGGGCGGTACAGGGGAAGGGGCGCAGGCTGGCGCCAGCCCTTTTTGCTCCGAATCGGAGAGCCCCTCATGAGCCATCTCAGCACCCAGGAATTCCAGCCGCTGGAGATCGCTGTCCTCACCGTCAGCGATACCCGCAGCCTGCACAACGACACCTCCGGCCAAGCCCTGGTGACCTCGCTGCAACGCGCCGGTCACGCCCTTGCGCAACGCCGGCTGGTGATCGACGACATCTACCAGATCCGCGCCGTGGTCTCGGCCTGGATTGCCGACCCCAAGGTCCAGGTCGGCCTGATCACCGGGGGCACCGGCTTCACCGCTCGCGACAACACCCCGCAGGCCGTCGCGCCGCTGCTGGAGCGCATCGTGGACGGCTTCGGCGAGCTGTTCCGGCAGATTTCCCGCGAGGAAATCGGCACCTCGACTATCCAATCCCGCGCCATCGCCGGCATCACCAACGGCACGCTGATCTGCTGCCTGCCCGGCTCCACCGGCGCCTGCCTGACCGCCTGGGAAAAGATCCTCCTGCAGCAGTTGGACAGCCGCACCAGGCCCTGCAATTTCGTCCCCCATCTCAAGCGCCTGCCCGAGCGTCCTGTGCTGGTCTGCGGTACACGCTCATGAGCGCCTGCGGCTGTTCCGGCTCCGGCCTGCGTCCGGTGGACGAGGCCATCGCGGCGTTGATGGACTTCGTCCCCCAGGCGCCGCCGACCGTGCGTGTCGACCTGGAACACGCCCTGGGCCGTGTGCTGGCGGAGGATGTGCATTCCCCCATCGACCTGCCGCTGTGGGACAACAGCGCGATGGACGGCTACGCCTTGCGCAGCGCTGACATGGGGCCGTCGGGTGCGCGGTTGACGATCGCCGGCTACATCGCCGCCGGTGATGCCGCCCAGGTCGAGCTGCACCCCGGCGAGGCCATGCGCATTTTCACTGGCGCGCCGCTACCGCCGGGGGCGGACAGCGTGATCGCCCAGGAGGACTGCCAGGTCGTTGGCGACTGGCTGCAGGTGCCTTTGGTCGCGCGCGGCAGCCACGTGCGCCGGCGTGGCGAAGAACTTCGCGAGGGCGATGTGCTGCTCAGCGCCGGGAAGAAACTGCGCGCCCAGGACATTGGCTTGCTGGCCAGCGTCGGCCTGGACCGCGTGAATGTGTACCGCCCGCTGCGCGTCTGCCTGCTGAGTAGCGGCGACGAGCTGCGTGAGCCGGGTGAGTCGCTGGCTCCGGGGCAGATCTACAACGCCAACCGCTTCAGCATCGGCGCACTGCTGCGCGGCTGGGGCATGGACGTGCATGACTACGGTGTGCTCGCCGATACCCTGGCGGCCAGTCGCGATGCGCTGAGCCTCGCCGCGTCCGAATGGGACGTGCTGATCACCAGCGGCGGTGTATCCGTGGGCGACCGCGATTACCTCAAGCAGGCGATCCGCGAACTGGGCGAACTGCACCTGTGGAAGCTGAAGATGCAGCCGGGCAAGCCGCTGGCGTTCGGCAGCATCGCCGGCAAGCCGTGGATCGGCCTACCGGGCAATCCGGCTGCCGCGCTGGTCACCGCGTTGGTGGTGGCGCGACCGTTCCTCTGGCGCGCCCAGGGGCGCAGCGATGTGGAGACGCTGCCGGTGACGCTGCCGGCGGGCTTCGACTGGCTGACGCCCAACTCACGCCGCCAGTACCTGCGCGCACGCCTGGAGCTTGATGGCGCCGGCGTAGCCCGCATCTGCCCGCATCCACAGCAGGGCTCGGCCATGCTGCGGGCGGCGAGCTGGGCCGACGGCCTGGCGGTGGTGGAAGCCGGGCGCACGCTGCGTATGGGTGAACCGGTGTCATTCCTGTCTTTCAGCGAACTCGGCGCCTGACGCCGATCCCTGCCGCCGGCAGGGCCGGCGGCCTTCCACGGGTCAGGGGGAAGCATGCAACTGGTCTGTCCGGCGGGGAGTCTGCCCGCCTTGAAATCGGCCCTGCGCGAGGGCGCCGATGCCATCTACGTCGGCTTTCGCGACGACACCAACGCCCGGCACTTCGCCGGCCTCAACCTCGACGACCGCCAGTTGCGCCAGGGCGTGGAACTTATCCACAGCGCCGGCAAGCAGATGTACGTGGCGGTCAACACTTACCCCGGCGCGGCCGGCTGGGCCCGCTGGCAACGCGCCGTGGACCACGCGGCCGAGCTGGGCGTGGATGCGCTGATCGCCGCCGACTGCGCGGTGCTCGGTTATGCCGCCAAGCGCCATCCGAATCTTGCGCTGCACCTTTCGGTTCAGGGTTCGGCCACCAATGTGGCGGCGCTGGCGTTCTACCACGAGCGCTACGGCATCCGCCGCGCCGTGCTGCCGCGCGTGCTGTCGCTGGCGCAGGTGCGCCAGGTGGCGGCGAACAGCCCGGTGCCCATCGAAGTCTTCGCCTTTGGCAGCCTGTGCATCATGGCCGAGGGGCGCTGCCACCTGTCGTCCTATGTCACCGGCGAGTCACCCAATCTCTGCGGCGTCTGCTCGCCGGCCAAGGCGGTGCGCTGGAGCGAGGAGCCCGAGGGTCTGACCTCGCGCCTGGGCGGCGTGCTGATCGACCGCTATGCGCCGGATGAGCCGGCGGGCTACCCGACCCTGTGCAAGGGCCGCTTCGTGGTCAACGGCGAGCGCTTCCACGCCCTCGAAGAACCCACCAGCCTGAACACCATCGACCTGATTCCGCAGCTGGCGGAAATCGGCGTCGCAGCGGTGAAGATCGAGGGTCGGCAACGCAGCCCGGCCTATGTCGAGCAGGTCACCCGCGTCTGGCGCCAGGCGCTGGATGCGTGGCAGCGCGCACCGGAGAACTACCGCGCGCTGACGCAATGGCAGGACGCCCTGGACAAGCTTTCCGAAGGCCACCAGACGACCCTGGGCGCCTACCATCGCTCCTGGCAGTGAGGACCTCTTGATGAAACTCAGCCTGGGCCCCGTGCTGTTCTACTGGGACCGCCGGACACTCCTGGATTTTTATGCGCAGATGGCCGAGCAGCCGCTGGACGCCATCACCATCGGCGAAACGGTCTGCTCCAAACGCCGCGCGCTGTCGCTGGACGACTGGCTCGGACTTGGGCGCGAGCTCCAGCAGCAGAGCAGGGCGGAAATCCTAATCTCCGGCCTTGCATTGATCGAGGCGGCTTCGGAGCTGTCGTCACTGCGCCGGCTGTGCGCGAACGGTGAGTTGCGGGTCGAGGCGAACGACATGGGCGCGGTGCAGATTCTCGGCGCCCTCGGCGTCGAGTTCGTCGGCGGCCCGGCGCTCAACGTCTACAACGGCCACACGCTGGCGGAGCTGCGCGCAGCCGGCCTGCGTCGCTGGGTGCCGCCGGTGGAGTGCTCCGGCGAGCAGATCCACGCGGTGATCGAGCAGGCCCGCGAGCTGGGCATCGACGATGTGGAGACCGAGGTATTCGCATACGGCCATCTGCCGCTGGCCTATTCGGCGCGCTGCTTCACCGCGCGGGCCGAGAACCGGCCCAAGGATGACTGCCAGTTCTGCTGTCTGAATTACCCGGAGGGCCTGTCGATGCTGAGCCAGGAAGGCATACCGCTGTTCACCCTCAACGGCATCCAGACGATGTCCGGCGAGGCCAGCAACCTGCTGGCGGATTACGCCTCGCTGCGTGATTGCGGCGCCGACCTGCTGCGCCTGAGCCCCCGCGCCGAGGGCATGGTGGACGTCGTGCAGGCCTTCGACCGCGTGCGCAAGGGTGCCACGCCGCCGCTGGCGGTGGAGGGATGCAACGGATACTGGCATGGCCGACCGGGCATGCTGCGCAGTGACGAGGTGAACCTGTGTTGACTCTGGAAACCGGCGCCTTGCGCGCCGCCGATCGACTCCTGCCGCTGGCCGCGCGCGTCCCTTCGGGACTGCAGCGCGTGGTGCTGCAGCGTGCCGCCAATCGCCTGTTCGCCGAGGCGCTGGCCGACGGTGCCTTCGATATCCTCGACGGCCACTGGCTGAGACTGGAAGTGAGCGATCTCGGCCTGGCCTGGAGCCTTACCCATGATCGCCAGGGCCTGCGTTTCGCCGATGCCTGTGCGCCCAGCGTGACCATCCGTGGCAGCTGGCGCGACTTCCTGCTGCTGGCGGGCCGGCAGGAAGACCCGGACACGCTGTTCTTCCGCCGTCGCCTGGTGATCGAGGGCGATACCGAACTGGGGCTGGCGGTGAAGAACCTGATCGACAGTCTCGACCCGGACAGCCTGCCAGCCTGGCTGTGGAGCGCCATGCGCCGCGCCAGCCGGGTGGTGCAGGAGAACGCCTGATCCGCTCACCGTTTGCGATATCCATGTTGTTTTGGCGCGTCAATCGATGGGTATCGCTTCGCTCCACTCCATCCTACGTTGGAGCCATCCTTTGGCTTTGAGGCTGGTCTGATCGATTAACGCTCAGGCCGGGGTGCGCACGAGGAACTGCAGTTCCTCGTAGAGCATCTCGAAATCCTGCACCGGCGCGTCCTGCCCGTAGCGTTTCTTCAGGCCGTACTCGGTCAGGGTGACCTCGTGCGCGGCCTTCACGCCATGTCGCGCCAGGCAGTTCTGCACGCAGTGCAGGTGGCAGCCGTCCACGGCGATGATCGGCCGGCCCGAGCAGGCTTTCTTCACCAGTGCCGGTACGTCGCCACCGACTCCCGCTATGCAGGACATCTCCGCCAGGCCGTCACGGTCCAGGCGCAGGGCGAGGTCGTTGGCCAGTTGCGCAAGATTTGAGCAGCCGGAGCAGGAGTAGACGAGGGGCAGGTGCGGCGAGGGCGGCATGGGGACCTCCAGGGTGAGTCCCGCAGTGTCCTGCCGCCGTGGGCTGGCGCGACATGATCTGAATCAAGTCGGCGAGCGGACTATTACCAGTGAGGTAGGGCGCATAAAGCGGAACGCTTTATCCGCCGTCAGACCCGATGGCGGATAACGCCGTTGGCGTTATGCGCCCTACAAATTGCGTTTGGCGTCGAGGTCAGACCAGGTGGTTCTCCACCGCCCACACCGCCGCTTCCACCCGCGAGCGCATCCCCAGCTTGTGCAGCACACGCTTCACGTGGACCTTCACGGTGCCTTCGGTGATGTCGAGTTTGCGCGCGATCATCTTGTTGCTGTACCCATGGGCGAGCTGGCGGAGGATCTGCCGCTCGCGGTCGGTCAGCTCCTCGATGCCCTTGGGCCGGTCGTCGCCGCGCAAGGCCTGGGCCAGCACCTGGGTCAGCTGCGGGCTGATGGTGAGCTGGCCTGTAGCGGCCTGGCGAATGTGTTCCAGCAGGCGCTCGGGGTCCATGTCCTTGAGCAGGTAGCCGTCGGCGCCGGCGCGCAGCACGTTGATCACGTCATTGCGGTCATCGGAGACGGTGAACACCACGATGCGCGCGGCCTCGCCGTTCTCGCGCATGGCGCGCAGGGTGTCGAGGCCGGTCATGCCCTTCATGTTGAGGTCGAGCAGGATCATGTCCGGCTCCAGTTCCGCGGCCATGTGCAGCGCCTCTTCGCCGCTGCCGGCTTCGCCCACCACTTGCAGGTCGTCCTCGAACTCCAGCAGCTGGATCACGCCCTTGCGCATCATCGGGTGATCGTCGACGAGCAGGATGCGCGCACGGTCGTCGGTGGGGGTGGCCGTCATGGGGTGTTCTCCGGGGACTGCGAGAGGGGTTTGTGGGTGAAGCGCACGCTGACGCGGGTGCCCTGCGGCTCGCGCGGGGCGATGCTGAAGTTCGCCTCCAGGGTCTGGCTGCGCTCCCGCATGATGCTAAGCCCATAGTGCCCATTGCGGCTCTGCGCTGGGTCAAAGCCCACGCCATCATCGTCCACCGTGATGCACACCTGGTCGTCGGCATCTTCGGCGAGGCTGACCTTCGCGTGGCTGGCCCGGGCATGGCGTACCACGTTGGACAGCGCTTCGCGGACGATCTGCAGGATGTGGATTTCCTCGTTGGGATTGAGCGGGATATGCGCCAGGCGGTTGTCCAGATCGATGGTCAGGTCGCCTCGTTCGCCGAATTCCTCGACGGTCTTCACCAGCGCCGCTTCCAGGCTGGACTGCTCCAGGCTCAGGCGGAAGGTGGTGAGCAGTTCGCGCAGCTGGCGATAGGCGCTGTTGAGGCCTTCGCGCAGCTCGTCGAGGGTCTCGTCGATCTTCTCGGCCGGCACGTCGCGCTTGAGCAGGGTGGCCAGGCGGCTGACCTGGATCTTCAGGTAGGACAGCGACTGCGCCAGCGAATCGTGCAGCTCGCGGGCGATGGTGCTGCGCTCGGCGAACAGCGCCAGGCGGTTCTCCTGTTCCTGCTGCAGGGACAGGGCGAAGGTGCGCGCGATGTTGTCGCAGAAGCCTTCGACGAACTGGCGTTGCCAGTCTTCCAGGCGGCCGCTGGCGGTCTCGATGAACAGCTCGCCGAAGCGATGCTCACCGATGGAGAGCGGTTGCATCAGCAGCGGGTTGAGTGCCGTGACGGGCTCGCCGCAGTGATCGGCCTGGGCACGGCAGTCGCCGCAGTTGCCCTGCAGGCAGAAACTGCCGGTGATGCCATCGGTGGTCAGCGAGGTGTAGGCGCGCTCGACGCCGTCCTTGTTCAGGCACAGGGTCACCTTGCCGGCCTGCAGCACGCGCTCCAGCTGGTTCAACAGCGGTTGCAGGGTGCGTTCGTCGTACGGGTCCTGGCCCAGGCGGCGGGCGCTGGCGTAGAGCAGCTCCAGGCGCTGGTGGCTGTTGGAGAGGTCGCGGGTCTTGTCCTCCACCCGCGCTTCCAGCTCGCGGTAGATGGCCTGTAACTCCGTGGCCATCTGGTTGAAGCGCTCGCCCAGTTGGCTCAGTTCGTCTTCGCCGCTGCTGCTGACCCGCGCGCTGAGGTCGCCCTGGCCGAGGCGGCGGGCGGTGGTGGTGAGGTCGCGCAGCGGACCGACCACGTGGTAGCTGAGGTCGTAGAGGCTGATGAACACCACCAGCAGGCTGAGGAACAGGCACAGCCCCTGCACCGTGCTGAGCATCTGCGAGCGCTGCTCGGCGTTGCTTTGCAGGGTGCTGACGAAGGCATCGATGTGGCTGACGAAGGTATCCAGGGTCTCCAGTGCCGGCCCTCGCGCCAGGTCGAGCTTCTTCAGCTCCTGGCGCAATTTTTCGTGCTGCAGGCGAATCGGCGCCTCGGCGTCGGCCCGGCGCAGCAGGCGGGCGATCTCTTCGCTCTCCAGGCGTGCGCGCAGGGTGCCTTGCAGCGCCTGACGGTTGATCGGCGATGGGTCCAGGGCCAGGCGGTAGGTGAGCATGCGCAGCGAGCCAGCCTGGTTGATCACTGCCGCATCCTGGTGCGAATAGTCGGCGAACAGCAGGGCACTGAACATCCCGGCCAGCGCCAGGGAAACCAGCAGGGTGAGGTAGCAGCCGAAGCGCACGACGATGGATTTGCGCAGGGCGGGGCGGTTGGCGGGTGGACTACCCACAAAGATCCGATCGCTTGCGGAGGGCTCGGTGGAGGGGGCGCTGATCATCTTAAATGTCTTTAAAAACAATGTGTTAAGAGTTCATGGGGTGGCTACCTCCTAGGAGGTAGCAGTATGCATTCGCTCATGAAACGCCCTTTGGCTCATTGATGGCGGTCAAGAGAAGGGGCTCAGGCCTTACCTAACGTGCGGGCAAAGGCCGTCAGGAAGTGAGCTAAGCCATGTTGTCCCACCGTCAGAAGCAGTACTCCGTGCTCGGCATGAGCACACTGGCGTTCGCCGTGAACTTCGCGGTCTGGACGATGTTTTCGATCATCGGTATCCGCATCAAGGAGGAGCTGGGCCTGTCCGAGGCGCAGTTCGGCCTGATGGTGGCGCTGCCGATCCTTACCGGCGCCCTGGCGCGCCTGCCGCTGGGGCTGATCACCGATCGCTTCGGCGGCCGCATCGTGTTCTTCATCCACATGCTGCTGGTGGCCATCCCGATCTACGGCCTGGCCTTCGCCACCCTGTACTGGCACTACCTGGTACTGGGCCTGTTCGTCGGCCTGGCCGGCGGCTCCTTCGCGGTGGGCATCGCCTACACCTCTTCGTGGTTCGAGAAGGAGCGCCAGGGCACCGCCATGGGCATCTTCGGCGCCGGTAACGCGGGGGCGGCGATCACCAACCTGGTGGCACCGATGATCGTGGTCGCCTTCGGCTGGCGCATGGTCCCGCAGATCTACTCGGTGGCCATGCTGGTGACCGCGCTGCTGTTCTGGTTCTGCACCTGGAACGATCCGGCCCACGCCAAGGGCGGCGACGCCGACCCGAGCCGGCCGCGCCCGACCCTGGCCAAGCAGCTGGCGCCGCTGGGCGAGCTGCGCGTGTGGCGCTTCGGCCTGTACTACTTCTTCGTCTTCGGCGGCTTCGTCGCCCTGGCCCTGTGGCTGCCCAAGTACTACATCGCCGAGTACGGCCTGGACCTGAAGACCGCGTCCTTCATCACCATGCTGTTCACCCTGCCGTCGGGCCTGATCCGCGCCCTGGGCGGCTGGTTCAGCGACCACTACGGCGCCCGCGCGGTGAACTGGGGCGTGTTCTGGATCTGCCTGGTCTGCCTGTTCTTCCTCTCCTATCCGCAGACCACCATGACCATCCACGGCATCAAGGGCGACGTGAGCTTAGGGATAGGCCTGAACGTCTGGCTGTTCACTTTCCTGGTGTTCATCGTCGGCATCGCCCAGGGCTTCGGCAAGGCCAGCGTGTACCGGATCATCCACGACTACTACCCGCAGAACATGGGCACCGTCGGCGGCATGGTCGGGGTCATCGGCGGCCTCGGCGGCTTCTGCCTGCCGATCCTGTTCGGCTACGCCGCCGACCACATCGGCGTGCGCTCCTCCTGCTTCATGTTGCTGTTCGGCCTGACCGTGGTCTGCATGGTCTGGATGCACTACGCGATCAAGCAGCAGCAACGCCTCGACGGCCAGGCCCGGGCGGCCGACGTCGACGCAACTCCCATTCCTTCCAGTCAATCCTGAGGTAGTGCCGTCATGGGCATGATCAACACTCAACTCAAAGCCGCCAGCGGTCCGTTGCTGATCGACTGGCGCCCCGAGGACGCCGAGTTCTGGGCCCGCAGCGGTAAGCGCATCGCCGCGCGCAACCTGTGGATCTCGATTCCCGCGCTGCTGCTGGCCTTCGCCGTGTGGATGATCTGGAGCACTGTCACCGTGCGCCTGAACGCCGCCGGTTTCAGTTTCAGCAATGACCAGCTGTTCATGCTTGCCGCGCTGCCGTCGATCTCCGGCGCCACCCTGCGGGTGTTCTACTCCTTCATGGTGCCGATGGTCGGTGGCCGCCGCTGGACTGCACTGTCCACCGCTTCGCTGCTGATTCCCTGCCTCTGGCTGGGCTTCGCCGTGCAGGACCCGACCACCCCGTACTGGGTGTTCGCGACCATCGCGCTGCTGTGCGGTTTCGGCGGCGGCAACTTCGCCTCCAGCATGTCCAACATCAGCTTCTTCTACCCGAAGAACCAGCAGGGCACCGCCCTGGGCCTGAACGCCGGCCTGGGCAACCTGGGGGTCTCGGTGATGCAGTTCGCCGTACCGCTGGCCGTGGCCGGTGGCCTGTTCGGCGCCTTCGGCGGCGAACCGCAGCAGCTCTCCGACGGCGGCCACCTGTTCCTGCAGAACGCCGGCTGGATCTGGGTGCCCTTCATTGCCGTAGTGTCCGTCGCCGCCTGGTTCGGCATGAACGACATCGCCGATGCCAAGGCCTCGTTCCGCGAGCAGTCGGTGATCTTCACGCGCAAGCACAACTGGCTGATGTGCTGGCTGTACGTGGCCACCTTCGGCTCGTTCATCGGCTTCTCCGCCGGCTTCGCCATGCTCAGCAAGACCCAGTTCCCGGATATCAACCCCCTGCAGTACGCCTTCCTCGGCCCGCTGGTGGGCGCCCTGAGTCGGCCGCTGGGCGGCTGGCTGGCGGACAAGTTCGGCGGTGCGCGCATCACCCTGTGGAACTACGCGGCAATGATCGCCGGCGTGTTCGCGGTGATCAGCTTCCTGCCGGGTGCGAACGGTGCCGGCAGCTTCTTCGGCTTCCTCGGTTCCTTCATCGCGCTGTTCTTCTTCGCCGGCATCGGCAACGGCAGCACCTTCCGCATGATCCCGGTGATCTTCCGCAACGAGTGGGCCGCACGCCTGAAACAGGGCGGCTTCAGCGAGGCCCAGGCAGCCAAGGGCGCGAGCATGGAATCGGCCGCGGTGATCGGCTTCTCCGCCGCCATCGGCGCCTTCGGCGGCTTCTTCATTCCCAAGGCGTTCGGCACCTCGCTGGCCATGACCGGCAGCGCCGAGGGCGCCCTCTACGTGTTCGTCGCCTACTACCTGAGCTGCATCGTCGCCACCTGGTGGTGGTACGCGCGCAAGGGGGCCGAGAGCCCGTGCTGATTGCCGTGGCCGGCGCACCAGCGCCCGCCGCAAACCCGTTTCGCGAGTTGATTAGCGTTTGAACGCCCGGCGTAGACCGGGTGAGGAGATACCGATGAGTTACCTGCTCGACCGCCTGCAATTCTTCAAGAAGAAGCAGGGTGAATTCGCCGATGGCCATGGCGAAGTCAGCAACGAGAGCCGTGCCTGGGAAAACAGTTACCGGCAGCGCTGGCAGCACGACAAGATCGTGCGCTCCACCCACGGGGTGAACTGCACCGGATCGTGCTCCTGGAAGATCTACGTGAAGAACGGCCTGATCACCTGGGAAACCCAGCAGACCGACTACCCGCGCACCCGCCCGGACCTGCCCAACCACGAGCCGCGCGGCTGCCCCCGTGGCGCCAGCTACTCCTGGTACATGTACAGCGCCAACCGCCTGAAGTACCCCAAGGTGCGCAAGCCGCTGCTCAAGCTGTGGCGTGAAGCGCGCGCGGTGCACAAGGACCCGGTGAACGCCTGGGCCAGCATCGTCGAGGACTCCGCCAAGGCCAAGAGCTACAAGAGCGAGCGCGGCCTGGGCGGCTTCGTACGCTCCAGCTGGAACGAAGTCACCGAGATCATCGCCGCCGCCAACGTCTACACCGCCAAGACGTTCGGTCCGGACCGCGTCATCGGCTTCTCGCCGATCCCGGCCATGTCCATGGTCAGCTACGCCGCCGGCGCCCGTTACCTGTCGCTGATCGGCGGCGTGTGCCTGTCCTTCTATGACTGGTACTGCGACCTGCCGCCGGCCAGCCCGCAAATCTGGGGCGAGCAGACCGACGTGCCGGAGTCGGCCGACTGGTATAACTCCAGCTACATCATCGCCTGGGGCTCCAACGTCCCGCAGACCCGTACCCCCGACGCGCACTTCTTCACCGAAGTCCGCTACAAGGGCACCAAGACCGTGGCCGTCACCCCGGACTACTCCGAAGTGGCCAAGCTCACCGACCTCTGGCTCAACCCCAAGCAGGGCACCGACGCCGCGCTGGGCATGGCATTCGGTCACGTCATCCTCAAGGAATTCCACCTCGAGAAGCCCAGAGCCTACTTCGTCGACTACTGCCGCCAGTACACCGACATGCCGATGCTGGTGCTGCTGGAGCCGCACACCGAGGGCGTGCTCAAGCCGACCCGCTACCTGCGCGCGGCGGACCTGGCGAACAACCTCGGCCAGGACAACAACCCCGAGTGGAAGACCATCGGCCTGGACGAAATCTCCGGCGAACTGGTCTCGCCCACCGGCGCCATCGGCTACCGCTGGGGCGAGTCGGGCAAGTGGAACATCGAGGAAACCGAAGGCGGCGAGAAGCGTGAAACCCGCCTGGCACTGACCCTGATCGACGGCCCGGAAAAAGCCTGTGACGTCGGCTTCCCGTACTTCGCCGGCCAGGAGCACCCGCACTTCAAGGGTGTGGAAAACGACGAGGTGCTGGTGCGCCGCGTGCCGTTCCGCGAAGTCACCGGCGCAGACGGCCAGACCCTGCGCGTCGCCACCGTGTATGACCTGCAGATGGCCAACTACAGCGTCGACCGTGGCCTGGGCGGCGCCAACGTGGCTGCCTCCTACACCGACGCCGACGTGCCCTACACCCCGGCCTGGCAGGCCCGCATCACCGGCGTACCGGCCGCCCGCGCCATCCAGGTGGCCCGCGAGTTCGCCGACAGCGCCGACAAGACCCACGGCAAGGCCATGGTCATCATCGGCGCCGCGATGAACCACTGGTACCACATGGACATGAACTACCGCGCGGTCATCAACATGCTGATGATGTGCGGCTGCATCGGCCAGAGCGGTGGCGGCTGGGCGCACTACGTGGGCCAGGAGAAACTCCGCCCGCAGACCGGCTGGGTCCCGCTGGCCTTCGGCACCGACTGGAGCCGCCCGCCGCGGCAGATGAACGGCACCAGCTTCTTCTACCTGCACAGCTCGCAGTGGCGTCACGAGAAGATCTCGATGCACGAGGTGCTCTCGCCGCTGGCCGACACCAGGCAGTTCCCCGAGCACGCGCTGGACTACAACATCCGCGCCGAACGCATGGGCTGGCTGCCGTCCGCCCCGCAGCTCAACCGCAACCCGCTGCACATCGCCGCTGATGCCGAGCGCGCCGGCATCCCGGTGCAGGACTACGTGGTGCGCGAGCTCAAGGCCGGCAACCTGCGCGTGGCCAGCGAGCAGCCGGACGATCCGCAGAACTTCCCGCGCAACATGTTCATCTGGCGCTCCAACCTGCTCGGCTCCTCGGGCAAGGGCCACGAGTACATGCTCAAGTACCTGCTGGGCGCGAAGAACGGCGTGATGAACGACGACCTCGGCAAGGCCGGCGGTCCCTGCCCGGGCGAGGTCGACTGGGTCGACCAGGGCGCCGAAGGCAAGCTGGACCTGGTCACCACACTGGACTTCCGCATGTCCTCCACCTGCATGTACTCGGACATCGTCCTGCCGACCGCCACCTGGTACGAGAAGGACGACCTCAACACCTCCGACATGCACCCCTTCATCCACCCGCTGTCGGCCGCCACCGATCCGGCCTGGGAAGCCAAGAGCGACTGGGAAATCTACAAGGCCATCGCCAGGAAGTTCTCCGAGGTTTCCGTCGGCCACCTGGGCGTGGAAAAAGACCTGGTCACCGTGCCGCTGCTGCACGACACCGCCAACGAACTCGCGCAGCCGTTCGGCGGCAGCGACTGGAAGAAGGGCGAGTGCGAGCCGGTTCCAGGCAAGACTATGCCGACCCTGCACCTGGTCGAGCGTGACTACCCCAACACCTACAAGAAGTTCACCTCCCTCGGCCCGCTGCTGGACAAGCTCGGCAACGGCGGCAAGGGCATCGGCTGGAACACCGAGAAGGAAATCAAGCTGCTCGGCGAGCTGAACCACAAGGTCACCGAACCGGGTGTCAGCGAAGGCCGTCCACGCATCGAAAGCGCCATCGACGCCGCTGAGGTGATCCTCGCCCTGGCGCCGGAAACCAACGGCCAGGTCGCCGTGAAGGCCTGGGAAGCGCTGTCGAAGTTCACCGGCCGCGACCACACCCACCTGGCACTGCCCAAGGAAGAAGAGAAGATCCGCTTCCGCGACGTCCAGGCGCAGCCGCGCAAGATCATCTCCAGCCCCACCTGGTCGGGCCTGGAAGACGAACACGTGAGCTACAACGCCGGCTACACCAACGTCCACGAGATGATCCCGTGGCGCACCCTCACCGGTCGCCAGCAGTTCTACCAGGATCACCCCTGGATGCAGGCCTTCGGCGAGGGCTTCGTCAGCTACCGGCCGCCGGTCAATACCCGCAGCACCGACAAGCTGTTCAACAAGAAGCCCAACGGCCACACCGAGATCACCCTGAACTGGATCACCCCGCACCAGAAGTGGGGCATCCACTCCACCTACAGCGACAACCTGCTGATGCTCACCCTGTCGCGCGGCGGCCCGATCATCTGGATGAGCGAGAACGACGCGAGAAGCGCCGGCATCGAGGACAACGACTGGTGCGAAGTCTTCAACGCCAACGGTGCCGCGACCTGCCGCGCGGTGGTCAGCCAGCGCGTGAAGGACGGCATGGTGATGATGTACCACGCCCAGGAACGCATCGTGAACCTGCCGGGCAGCGAGACCACCGGCACCCGCGGCGGCCACCACAACTCGGTGACCCGCGTGGTCTTGAAGCCCACCCACATGATCGGCGGCTATGCCCAGCAGGCGTGGGGCTTCAACTACTACGGCACGGTGGGCTGCAACCGCGACGAGTTCGTCGTGGTGCGCAAGATGAACAAGGTCGACTGGCTCGACGAGCCGGAGCAGGGCGGACTGGGCGGTGACGCTCTGCCGCAACCGCTGCCCCAGGACATTTGAGGATTACTGCCATGAAAATTCGTTCGCAAGTCGGCATGGTGCTGAACCTCGACAAATGTATCGGTTGCCACACCTGCTCCATCACCTGCAAGAACGTCTGGACCAGCCGCGAGGGCGTCGAGTACGCCTGGTTCAACAACGTTGAAACCAAGCCCGGCATCGGTTACCCGAAAGAATGGGAGAACCAGGAGAAGTGGAAAGGCGGTTGGAAGCGTAACGCCGACGGCTCTATCGTCCCGCGCATCGGCGGCAAGTTCCGCGTGCTGGCGAACATCTTCGCCAACCCGGACCTGCCGGAAATCGATGACTACTACGAGCCCTTCGACTTCGACTACCAGCACCTGCACACCGCGCCCAAGGCCCAGCACCAGCCGGTTGCCCGCCCGCGCTCGCTGGTCTCCGGCCAGCGCATGCAGAAGATCGAGTGGGGCCCCAACTGGGAGGAAATCCTCGGTACCGAGTTCGCCAAGCGCCGCAAGGACAAGAACTTCGACCAGGTCCAGGCGGACATCTACGGTGAGTACGAAAACACCTTCATGATGTACCTGCCGCGCTTGTGCGAGCACTGCCTGAACCCGACGTGCGTGGCCTCGTGCCCGAGCGGCGCGATCTACAAGCGCGAGGAAGACGGCATCGTCCTGATCGACCAGGACAAGTGCCGCGGCTGGCGCATGTGCATCAGCGGCTGCCCGTACAAGAAGATCTACTTCAACTGGAAGAGCGGAAAATCCGAGAAGTGCATCTTCTGCTACCCGCGCATCGAGGCCGGCCAGCCGACCGTCTGCTCGGAAACCTGCGTGGGCCGTATCCGTTACCTCGGCGTGCTGCTGTATGACGCCGACCGCATCCACGAAGTGGCCACCTGCGAGAACGAGCGCGAGCTGTACCAGAAGCAGCTGGAAATCTTCCTCGACCCGTTCGATCCGAAGGTGATCGAGCAGGCCCGCAAGGACGGCGTACCGGACAGCGTCATCGAGTCCGCGCAGAAGTCGCCGGTGTACAAGCTGGCCATGGATTGGAAGCTGGCCCTGCCGCTGCACCCGGAATACCGCACGCTGCCGATGGTCTGGTACGTGCCGCCGCTGTCGCCGATCCAGAACGCCGCTTCCGAAGGCCACATCGGCAGCGACGGGGTGATCCCGGACGTCGAGTCCCTGCGCATTCCCGTGCAGTACCTGGCCAACCTGCTCACCGCCGGCGACACCGCCCCAGTGCTGCTGGCCCTCAAGCGCTTGCTGGCCATGCGCGCCTACAAGCGCGCCGAGCACGTGGAAGGCAAGCAGGACCTGGACGTGCTGAAGAAGGTCGGCCTGACCGTGAACCAGGTGGAAGAGATGTACCGCTACCTTGCGATCGCCAACTACGAAGACCGCTTCGTCATTCCGACTGCCCACCGCGAGGAAGCGCTGTCGGATGCCTTCGCCGAGCGTTCGGGTTGTGGCTTCAGCTTCGGCAATGGTTGCTCCAGCAACTCCGGCGTGAACCTGTTCGGTGGCAAGGCCGTGGACAAGCGCAACGTCATCCAGACCGTGCAGATTCAGGAGTAATGGCCATGGATTCGCATAGCCAACTGCTCAAGCTCAGCGCGCTGCTGCTGGACTACCCGCGCGTCGAACTGCGCGAGGAAAGCCTGGCGCTGCATGCCCTGATCCGTACCTGCGACCTTCCAGAACAGCAGCGCGACGGCCTCGCCGCGCTGCTCAACGAGCTCTGCCAGGGCGACATCCTCGACGTGCAGGCGGGTTACGACGGCCTGTTCGAGCGCGGTCGCTCGGTCTCGCTGCTGCTCTTCGAACACGTGCACGGCGAGAGCCGTGACCGTGGCCAGGCGATGGTCGACCTGATGGACCGCTACACCCAGGCGGGCCTGGTCATCGACGTCAACGAGCTGCCGGACTACCTGCCGCTGTACCTGGAGTTCCTCGCCCTGCAGGACGCCGAGTCGGCGCGCGCGGGCCTCGCCGAAGTCGCCCACATCCTCGCGCTGATCGCACTGCGCCTGGAAGAACGCGGCAGCAGCTACGCGGTGGTCTTCAACAGCCTGCTGGAGATGTCCGGCGAACAGCCTGACCTCGGCGCGCTCAAGCGCGACCGCGAGCAGGAAGTGCGCGACGACAGCCTGGAAGCCATCGACAAGGCCTGGGAGGAAACCCCGGTGAGCTTTACCGAGCCCGCCGCCGGTTGCCCGTCCACCAGCGCCCGGCGGATTTCCTCCGGCGCAGAACAACCCATGCAGTGGGTCGCCCAGCCGGTGCCGCAGATGCAGTACCGGGCGGCCAGAGAAGGAGTCTGAACATGTCCCTCGATCTTCTAGCGTTCGGGATCTATCCCTACGTGGCGCTGCTCATCTGCCTGATCGGCAGCTGGGCGCGCTTCGACCTCTCGCAATACACCTGGAAAGCCGGCTCCAGCCAGATGCTGAGCAAGAAGGGCATGCGGGTCTACAGCAACCTGTTCCACGTCGGTGTGCTGTTCATCCTCGCCGGCCATTTCGTCGGCCTGCTGACCCCGCACGCGGTCTATGAGCATCTGATCAGCACCGAGCAGAAGCAACTGCTGGCGATGGTCTCCGGCGGCTTCTTCGGCATCCTCTGCTTCATCGGCCTGACCGGCCTGATCCTGCGCCGCCTGACCAATGAGCGCGTACGCGCCACCGGCAACGCGTCGGACCTGATGATCCTGCTGGTGCTCTATGTCCAGCTGATCCTCGGCCTGTCCACCATCGTCGCCTCCACCCATCACCTGGATGGTTCGGTGATGGTCATGCTCGCCAACTGGGCGCAGTCCATCGTCACCTTCCAGCCGCTGGCCGCCGCCGAAGCCATCGCTCCGGTATCGCTGGTCTACAAGCTGCACGTGACCCTCGGCCTGACCCTGTTCGTGCTGTTCCCCTTCACCCGTCTGGTGCACATCGTCAGCGCCCCGGTGTGGTACTTCGGCCGCCGCTACCAGGTGGTCCGTACCAAGCGTCGCGCAGCGTGATGAAGCGGCGGATAACGCTGGCGTGTTATTCGCCCCACCTCGAACCCGTAGGGTGGATAACGCCACCGGCGTTATCCACCAACCGGAGGTAAGCGAAATGAGTTGCTCCCACTACGAAGCCAAAGTCGAACACGTCGACCTGCCTGCCATCTCCGTCAACGGTGTCGCCATCGCTGAGGACGAACTGGCCCGCGAGCTGCAATACCATCCCGCTTCCAGCCACGCCGAGGCGCTGTACTCCGCCTGCCGCGCGCTGGTGGTGCGCCAGTTGCTGGTGCAGCGCGCCGACACGCTGGGTCTTACGGCCGACGCGGAGGAAGGCGAGGCGCCGGAAGAAGCGCGCATCCGCGCCCTGATCGACCGTGAAGTCGGTGTTCCCGAAGCCGATGAAGCCAGCTGCCGCCAATGGTACGCAGCCAATCCCACCCGCCTGACCGCGCCCTGGCGCATGCGCCTGCGCCATGTGCTGCTGGGCAGCGCGCCGGACGATCTGGAAGGCCGCGCCAAGGCACGCGAACAGGCAGAAGAACTGCTGGCCGAACTGCGCGAACATCCCGAGCGTTTTGCCGAAAAGGCGATGCGCTTCTCCGACTGCCCGTCCAAGGACGACGGCGGTGACCTGGGCTGGATCGAACCGGGGCAGACCGTCCCTGAGTTCGAGAAGCGCCTGCTGCAACAGCAACCCGGCCTGCTCGGCCATCCGCTGGAAAGCCGCTATGGCCTGCACCTGGTCGAGCTGATCGAGCGCGATGGCGGCGAGCCGCTGGACTTCGCCGAAGCGCGCCCGCGCATCGCCGCCTACCTGCGCGCCCAGGTGCTGCAGCGCGCGGTCAGCCAGTACATCAGCGTGCTGGCCGGCGAGGCCCGGATCGACGGCTTCGTATTCGACGGAGCGGAGTCGCCGCTGGTGCAGTGAACCGGTTCCGGGCCCCTCTCTCCCGACCTTCCCTCCCCACGGAGGGAGGGGCTTCGGAAACGGATACGAATCTCGGCTCTCATGCCCTGGGCAAGAGGCCGGCTGGAGTGAATCACCATGTCCGAATGGATCGACGGCCAGGGGCGCAAGGTCGACTACCTGCGCCTGTCCGTAACCGACCGCTGCGACTTCCGCTGTGTCTACTGCATGTCGGAGAACATGCGCTTCCTGCCGCGCCAGCAGGTGCTCACTTTGGAGGAGATCGAGCGGGTGGCGCGTCTTTTCGTCGAGCGCGGGGTGAAGAAGCTGCGCCTCACTGGCGGCGAACCGCTGGTGCGCCCCGGCATCGTCCATCTCTGTGAGCGCCTCGCTGCGCTGCCCGGCCTGCGCGAACTGTGCATGACCAGCAATGGCTCGCAGCTCACCCGGCTGGCCGGTGATCTGCACGCGGCAGGTCTTACACGCCTGAACATCAGCCTCGACACCCTCGATGCGCAGCGCTTCGCCGCCATCACCCGAACCGGCCGCCTGGAACAGGTGCTGCGCGGCATCGACGCTGCCCAACAGGCCGGCTTCGAGCACATCAAGCTGAACTGCGTGGTGATGAAGGGCCGCAACGCCGACGAGGTGCCGGCACTGGTGGACTACGCCATCGCCCGTGGGCTGGACATCAGCTTCATCGAGGAAATGCCCCTGGGCCAGGTGGGCCGCGAGCGCGAGGAAAGCTTCTGCTCCAGCGACGAGGTCCGCGCGCTGATCGCCGAGCACCACGAGCTGCTGGACAGCGCCGAACACAGCGGCGGCCCTGCGCGCTATGTGCGCCTGGCGCAGCATCCGGGCACGCGCATCGGCTTCATCTCGCCGCATTCGCACAACTTCTGCGCCACCTGCAATCGCCTGCGCCTGACTGCCGAAGGGCGTTTGCTGCTGTGCCTGGGCCACGAGAACTCCCTGGACCTGCGCGGCCTGCTGCGCCGCCATCCGCTGCACGACGAACCCATCCTCGAAGCCCTGCGCGGTGCCCTGCAACGCAAGCCGGCGCGCCACGAGTTCAGCGTTGGCGACGTGCAGGTGCTGCGCTTCATGAACCTCAGCGGCGGCTGAGCCTTCCTTCCTCGGCGGGCCCCAGGTCCGCCGCTTGCATTGCGTCCCTGTACACACCCGTAGGGCGAATAACGCGCAGCGTTATCCGCCACTTTGGCGTGCCTGCATGTTTTACGTCCGCAGAGCCAAAGAAAAGGCCCCGGCGACATGAGCGTATCGCGGGGCCTCGGGCAATCTGCCAAGTTGAACCGTGGAAGCTACGGAAAATCATGCGAATGAGCTGTTCGACTCCTCCTCGGATTGGCTGGAACACCTCCAGACTAAGGCCGCCGGCCTGCGGCCGACATTCCTCCGAAGGAGTAGCGGCGGGGCAGCAAAAGAGAGTGCGCCGGACGGTCGCAGGACGATGCTGCGCCGGGGCAATTCGTAGGGCGAATAAAGCGGAACGCTTTATCCGTCGTCTTTGCATGCATCAGCCGAGGATGGCGGATAACGCCTGAGGCGTTATCCGCCCTACGGTCGCAGCCTGCGTCAGGGGTGATTGACGTTCTGTACTTTTTAGTCCAGATTGGATTTTAAGTTTATGTGCGCTGCCGCACATGGACGAACAACAACAAGACGGTCGCCTGGGTAAGAGCAAGGCAATGCTGCTGTGGCGTTCTGCGCCGCGACCCCGGACGAGCCATGCTCTTCCTGCGCACTGCCAACGACGTCCCGGCGGCTCGGCTGTCGGGTTCCCAGATCACGCCACGGAGTTCATCGATGAATCGTAAAGCCCTGCTGGGCGGCCTGCTGCTGGCCACCTTCGCCACCTTCTCCCATGCCGACGACAAGCCGCTGCGCATTGGCATCGAGGCGGCCTATCCGCCCTTCGCCTACAAGACTCCCGAAGGCGGCATCGCCGGCTTCGACTACGACATCGGCAACGCCCTGTGCGAGCAGATGAAGCGCAAGTGCCAGTGGATCGAGCAGGAATACGACGGCCTGATCCCCTCGCTGAAGGTGCGCAAGATCGACGCCGCGCTGTCGTCGATCACCATCACCGACGAGCGCAAGCGCTCGGTGGACTTCACCCACAAGTACTACTTCACCCCGGGCCGCCTGGTGATGAAGGAAGGCTCGCAGCTGGACGATAAGTTCAGCCAGCTCAAGGGCAAGAACGTCGGCGTGCAGCGTGGCTCCACGGCTGATCGCTTCGCCACCGAGGTACTGGGCAAGGCCGGCGCCAACGTGGTGCGCTACACCAGCCAGGACGAGATCTACCTGGACCTGGTCGCAGGTCGCCTGGACGCTACCTTCGCCGACTCCATCCCGCTGCAGATCGGCTTCCTGGACACCCCGCGCGGCAAGGGCTTTGCCTTCACCGGGCCGGAGTTCAAGGACCCGAAATACTTCGGCGAGGGCGCCGGTATCGCAGTGCGCACGGGCAATACCGAACTGGTGGGCGAGCTCAACGCCGCCATCGATGCGCTGCGAGCCAATGGCAAGTACAAGGAAATCGAAGGCAAGTACTTCAAGAGCGATATCTACGGGGATTGATCGTTCCGTTGAGTTGCAGGAAAGGCTGCCTTCGGGCGGCCTTTTTGTTTTGCTTTTCGTAGGAGCAGACTTTGTCCGCGATGCTCTTGCTCTTCATTGGGTGAATAACACCTCTGGCGTTATCCACCGTTCGGGTATTGGTGTTTCTGCGCCGCTTCGGCGTGCGTTGATGTATTGGGTTTCGCCCCCTCGGGCGACCTACTTTGTCAAACGCCACAAAGTAGGCAAAAGTCTCGTCCCGACATCCGGCCCCGGCTTCGCCGGGGTCCCCTCGCTCCGGTATCGCTCCGAGGGTCGGCGTACAAGGGCCGTCCCTGGCCCTCTACGCCTCTCGCGGCATCCATGCCGCTCGCCCCTCTGCGCAATACCTCCACTCGGCCTCCTGACGGGACTCTGCGCGCGCCGGAGGCTTTGGCTGCTTCATGCTGGATGGCGCTTCGTAGGATGGCGTAGAGCGAAGCGAAACCCATCAAGGCGGATAACGCTGCGCGTTATTCGCCCTACAGGTGTTCATCCTGCAACGCGTGTGCTGTGGTGGGCCTTCGCGGACAAGGTCCGCTCCTACGAGAGCAAAAGCCGCTCGGAGCAGGACGCTGTGCTTTTGCTTTGCACTGGAGACTTCCAGAGAAGCCCAAGCGCGCACCGGAGCGCCCCTTCAGGAGGCCGAGTGGAGTCGGAGTTTCAGGGGTTGAGCGGCATGGATGCCGCGAGAGCGTCGTTGGGCCATGGATGGCCCGTCGACGCGTGCCCCTGAAACTCTGATGGAGCGAGGGCATTTTTCGCCTAAGCGAAAAACCGGATGCAGGGGCAAGACCTTTGGTTACTTTCTGTGGGGCGGCCATCCGCAGTTTGAGAAAGTAACTCGCCCGAGGGGGCGAAACAAAATCTCTCAGCACACACCGAAGCGACGCAGAAACACCCAAACAAGAAGCGCATCGAGGACAAACCCGAGCGGAGCGGAAAGAGGGCCCATCAGACCTCCTCCTTCAACTCCTTCAGATGCTTGTAAACCGTCGCCCGCCCCATGTTCAGCACATTGGCCACATAGTTCGCCGCGCTCTTGCCCTTGAATGCGCCCTCGGTGTGCAGCGCCAGGACCAGCTCTCGCTTGTGGTCGCGGCTCAAGGTATTGAGGCTCAGCTGGCGCTGGCGCAGCCAGGCGTGAAGGAAGGTATTGATGCGCTCCTGCCAGTCGTCGCGGAACAGTGCGTCCGGCTGCGGAATCAGCTTGTTCGAGGACAGGAACAGGTCCAGCGCAGCCTTGGCGGTCTCGAACAGGGTGATGTTGAGGTTGATGCACAGCACCGCCAGCGGCTCGCCCTTGCCGTCGCGCAGCACGGTGCTGACGGAGCGGATCTTCTGCCCGTCCCAGTTGAGCTTTTCGTAGGGGCCGATGTTGCGTTCGTCGCTGCTGCCTTCGAGCATGTCTTCCAGCGCCGAATCGTCGCCGATCTCGCGCTTGGAGATGTTGTTGGCCAGATAGGCCACGCGCTGGTTGCGCAGGTCGTGGATGACCACCTCGGCATGGGGGAAGAACAGGGTGGCGATGGCATCGGCGATCGCCTTGTAGTTGTCCAGCGGGTCTGCGGCGGTCATGGGCAAGGCTCTTTGGCGATGGGGCCGGGCGGGCGCTGGCGAGTGTGCAGCAAGCGCCCGTTGGCTGTCACGGTCAGTTCTGGAGCAGGCGTGCCGGCGACAGCATCTCGGCGGTCAGGCCGTGGCGGGCCAGATGCTCGGGCAGGGCTTCGCCGCGAATCAGCGTGGCACTGGCCTCGCCCATCGCCGCCGAGGTCTGGATGCCGTAGCCACCCTGGCCGGCCACCCAGTAGAAGCGAGGTGTGGCCGGATCATAGCCGGACACCAGGTCGCCGTCGGCGAAGAACGAGCGCAGCCCGGCCCAGGTGTGGCTGGGTCGGCGGATGTTGAGGGTGGTGTGCTCCTCGATCTGGTAGATGCCCAGGGCGATGTCCAGCTCTTCGGGCTGCACGTCGTGGGGTTCCACCGGGTCTGCGTTTGCCGGCGAGCCGAGCAGCATGCCGGCGTCGGGTTTGAAGTAGAAGGATTCGTCCAGGCTCACCAGCACCGGCCAGGCGTGGCTGTCTACACCCTCCGGCGGACTGAACAGGAAGGCCGCGCGGCGCTTGGGCGTCAGGCCCAGCGGGGTGACGCCGGCCAGTTCGGCGACCTTGTCGCACCAGCCGCCGGCGGCGTTGACCAAGACCTGCGCACGGTAGGTCTCCTGTGCGCAGCGCACTTCCCAGGCGCCGTCGATATGGCGGATCTCCAGCGCTTCGCTGTCCAGTTGCACGCTTCCGCCGTTGCGGCGGATGCCGCGCAGGTAGCCCTGCAGGAGGCCGTCGGTGTCGATGTCGGCGGCGCTGGGGTCGATCATTGCGCCGTGGACCTTCTCGCGGCGCAGCACCGGGACGATGGCGCAGGCTTCATCGGCATCCAGCAGGCGCATTTCCGGCACGCTGGCGCGGGCGCTTTCGTACTGGCGCTGGAGCTCTTCCGGGTTGCCTTCGAAGTCCACCGTCATCTCGCCGCGCGGGGTGAGGATCGGGTGCTCGACGAAGCCTTCGGGCGGGTTGTCGAGGAAGGCGCGGCTGGCGGCGGTCAGGGCGCGCACCTGCGGCGTGCCGTAGGCGACGGTATAGAGCGCCGCCGAGCGGCCGGTGGAGTGGTAGCCGGCGTGGGACTCGCGCTCCAGCACGGCGACCTTGCCGTGGCGGGAGAGGAAATAGCCGGTGGAGGCGCCGGCGATGCCGCCGCCGATGATGAGGTAGTCGACTTCGATCATGTTCGTCTCCGGCTCAGGCGTTCTTCGTTTGCAGATGGTAGAGCGCATTGGCCAGGGCGACGTCTTCCAGGCCCAGGCCGATGGAGCGGAAGAAGGCGTGGCGCTGGTAGTCCGGCTTGGCCGCCTGGCCGCTGACCAGTTCCGGAAGGTCGCCGACGATGTTGCCGTCCCAGCCGTGCTCATCGCGCGCCAGGCGCATCTCGCCGGCCGACGCTGGAGTGGTGGCGCAGTAGTCGCAGTACACGTCCATCTGCGCCAGGGATTGCGGCGGCACTTCGTGGGCGCGGGCGACGTTGGTGCTGATGGAGGTGATCAGCGCGGGTTTGGCTAGGATCGCCGGATCGAGCACCGGGGTGCCGGAAGAGGTGCACAGCAGGACCACGTCGGCGTCTGCCATGGCGGCCTCGATGCTGGCGGCCGGTTCGGCGCGGGAATCGATGGCGCCGAACTGGGCCAGCACGCCGGCATTCAGGTTCGGCGAATAGACGCGGATGCTCTGCCAGTCACGCAGGCCGGCCACATAACGCAGGTGCGCACGAGCGACCGGGCCGCTGCCGACGATGGCCAGGCGCTTGGCGTCCGGGCGGGCCAGCTCCTGTACTGCCAGGGCGGTAGTGGCGGCGGTGCGCGCGGTGGTCAGGCTGCCGGCGTCGCACAACAGTAGCGGCTGGCCGGTCTCCATGGACATCAGCAGGCTCCAGGCGGTAACCAGTGACTTGGGTTGGCGCACGATGTAGGGCGAGGTCTTCACGCCGTAGACCTTCTGCGAGGCCAGCACGCCCAGGTAGTTGATGAAGTCGCCGCCACCGTTGGGGAATT
Organism: Pseudomonas sp. SCB32; assembly: GCF_009189165.1. Taxonomy (NCBI): domain Bacteria; kingdom Pseudomonadati; phylum Pseudomonadota; class Gammaproteobacteria; order Pseudomonadales; family Pseudomonadaceae; genus Pseudomonas; species Pseudomonas sp. SCB32. The sequence goes on along the minus strand of NZ_CP045118.1, from coordinate 4,851,190 downwards.
CCACCAGTTGCTGCGCGGGCTGTACGGCATTGCCGTCGGCCAGCTCGACGAACATGTCTCGCATCGCCTGGAGCACGTCGACCTGTTCGAGCAGGCGTTCGGCGTCAGCCTGGTTGAGCGTGAGGGGCGTGGTGGCGGACATGGCGAGACTCCGGAGGTAGATTTATTTTTCCATTCTGGACTCTGTTGTCTTGATCGGCAAGGGCGTGTGGACCGATGGGCAATTGCTTTCGTAGCAGCAACGGTCTTTTGGGCTCCCGCGTTCGCGGGAGTGACGGTGTCATGCGCCGTCGTCCCATACACGTCATCCCCGCGAACGCGGGGACCCAGAAAATGATGTGTAGCGGCCCTTGTCCACGATCACCTCGACAGCGGTGCATTACTATGGACACCGGCCTGCCGGCCGGATCGCGGAGAAGCTCCGCTCCTACGGGAGTCAACGCGGCGGAGCTGACCTGTAGGAGCGCCCCATGGGCGCGATCGCGGGCATGGCCCGCTCCTACAGGTCTACACAGTGTTTAAAGTTTGAACTGCGCCACCAGCTCTTCCTGGCTGCCCGCCACGCGGCGCAGGTGCTCGCCGCAGTCGCGGGTGTGCGCGGCGGTCTTGCGGTTTTCCACGGTCATGTCGCTCAGGCGGTGCATGTGCTGGTTCACTTCCTGGGTCGTGGCGGCCTGCTGTTCGGCGGCTGCGGCGATCTGGAAGGCCATGGCGTGCACGCCCTGCAAGGACTCGTCCAGCGCGCCCAGGGTCTGCAGGACCGCCTGGGTGTCCTGTTCGAGGTTATGGGCCTGTTCGCTGGCGCCGCTCATGCTTGCCTGGGCCTGGACCGAGGAGTCGCCCAGGCTGCCGACGATGGCGACGATTTCGTCCGTGGCGCTGCGAGTGCGTTGGGCGAGATTGCGGACCTCGTCGGCGACCACGGCAAATCCACGGCCCGCTTCACCGGCGCGGGCGGCTTCGATGGCGGCATTGAGGGCGAGCAGGTTGGTCTGTTCGGCAATCGAGCGGATCACGTCCAGTACCGAGCCGATCTGCTGGCTCTCGCCGGCCAGGGTCTGCACCACGCCGTCGGCCTGGCGCAGGCCGACCAGCAGCTGGTCCTGGCGGCCGATCATGTGCTGCAGGGTGCCCTGCATGGCGACGAAGGCTTGCCGCGCGGCGGCGCTGCCGTCGGCGCTGCGGCTGGCGCTGCCGGCGATCTCCTGCACGGTGGCGGCCATCTGGTCGACGGCACTGACCACCATCTCCAGCGCCTCCTGTTGCTGGTCGAGGTGGCTGCTGGTGCGCCCGGCGGCGTCGAGGATATCGCCGCTGGCATCGCCCACCGCTTCGCTGGCCTGACGCAGGCGCTCGACCACCTGGCGCCAGGCCGCGGTCATCTCGCGCAGGGCCTGCATCAGTCCGCTACTGGCGTCTGCATCGTCGCTCAGGCGCAATTCACCACCGGCCAGGCGCTGGGCCAGCGCCGCCATGTTTGCCGGCTCGCCGCCCAGCGGGCGCATTACGCTGCGGCTGACCAGCCAGGTCGCGGCGGCTACGGCGGCCAGGGTCAGCAGGCCCAGCACCAGGATCTGCCACATCAGCTTGCGCACCGGGGCGAAGGCCTGGTCCTGATCCATTTCCGCCACCAATGCCCAGTGCTGGCCGTCCAGGTCCAGTGGGACGAAGGATTTCAGCGCCGGCTGGTTGTTCAGGCCGGCTTCGGCGAGGCGACCCTGCTCGCCGGCCAGGGCTTTCTCGATGGCGTGGCCGGGCAGGGCGACGGGGCTCTCCTTGTCGCGGCGCACGTGGTGATCGGCGAAGCGCGCCGAGTCCGAGCGCAGGCGACCGTCGCCGCCTACCAGGTAGGTTTCCCCGGCGTCACCCAGGCCCTGGCGGTTCTGCATCACGTCGTTGATCGCGGTGAGCGGCAGCTCCAGGACCAGCAGCAGTTTCAGCTTGTCGTTGTCCTTGATCGGGGCGGCCAGCCACTGCACGGGCTGCTGGTCGTCCAGCGCGGGCTCCAGATCGCTGATGCTGGCCTTGCCACTGTCCAGTGCCGAGCGGATGAAGCGCCCGAACGGGGTGTCGCGCCACTTCGGGGTGCCGATGTTCTGCTGGTAGTCGGTACCGCGTCCGAGGCTGAAGACTACGGTTCCATCGCCGGCCACCAGGCGCAGTTCGCGGTAGCCGAAGGTCTTGATGAAGTTCTCGAAGACCGGGCGATCGTAGTTGGCGGTGGTGACCAGGGACTCGCTGTCCAGGCCCGCATAGTTGCTGCCGAGGTTGTTGGCGAGGCTGCTGAGCTGGTCGTGCCGCGCCTTCCAGGCATCCATCAATTGCCGTTGCTTGATATTCGCGACTGCTTCCAGGGCATTCAGGCTTTGCTCTTCGAGGGCCCGGCTGGCCTGGAGGTAAACCACGATGGCCATCACCAATACGGGAATCAGGCCGATCGACAGGAAGCTGAGGGCAAGTTTGGCGCGCAGGGGCATGGGCGGGTTCCAGCGAGGTTTCTTGGAATTGTTCTCGCGTGCTCTGCAAGAAGCGTGCGAATTAATTTACGACTGTAAATAAAAATGATCGAAGAGGGCGCGAACCTGGCGCCCTTGCAGGAGGATGGCGTGTTGCCATTGTTTGTGGGGGCATTGCGCAAGGTCGTCCCGGCGGGTCCGGGGGGACAAATGGGCTGCGCTGGAGTGGGGGAAGGCGGGAAGGGCGTCACCGGACGTAACGCCTGCGGAAACAAAAAAGGCGAAGCCGGGTGGCCTCGCCTTTTCCTGGAACTGACGGCTGTTGCCGCAGCGGATCAGTGCTTGCGCGGTACCGGCTTGAGCAGCTCGGTGGGCGGCATTTCGCAGTTGATCTTGCGGCCCAGCAGTTCCTCGATCGGCGGCAGGGCGAAGGCATCGTCCTCGCCGGCGAAGCTGATGGAGGTACCGGTGCTGCCGGCACGGCCGGTACGGCCAATGCGGTGCACGTAGTCGTCCGGGTCTTCGGGCAGGGTGAAGTTGATCACGTGGCTGATGCCGTCGACGTGGATGCCGCGGCCGGCAACGTCGGTGGCGACCAGCACGCGGATCTTGCCTTCACGGAAGCCTTCCAGGACCTTGATGCGCTTGTGCTGCGGCACGTCGCCGGACATCTGGGCGGCACTGATGCCGTCCTTGGTCAGGCGTTCCTCGATGCGGCGCACCTCGTCCTTGCGGTTGGCGAAGACCATCACGCGGGTCCAGTCGTTCTGTGCGATCAGGTTGTATAGCAGCTTGTACTTGTCGCTGCCGGCAACCGCGTAGACGTGCTGCTCTACGGTGTCGCTGGCGACGTTCTCCGGCTCGATCTCGACGATGGCCGGGTCGACGGTCCACTGCTTGGCCAGGTTCATCACGTCGTCGGTGAAGGTGGCGGAGAACAGCAGGGTCTGGCGCTCGCCCTTGTACGGGGTCTGGCGGATGATCTGGCGGACCTGCGGGATGAAGCCCATGTCGAGCATGCGGTCGGCTTCGTCCAGGACCATCACCTCGACCATGTCCAGGTGCACCTCGCCGCGCTGGTTGAAGTCCAGCAGGCGGCCCGGGGTGGCGACCAGGATGTCGCAGAAGCGCGACTCCAAGGTCTTGAGCTGCTTGTCGAAGTCCATGCCGCCGACGAAGCTCATGACGTTCAGGCCGGTGTACTTGGCCAGGCCCACGGCGTCCTTGGCAATCTGCACCACCAGTTCGCGGGTCGGTGCGATGATCAGCGCGCGCGGCTCGCCCATGTAGCGCTCTTTCGGCGGCGGGGTCTGCAGCAGCTGGGTGATGATGGAGATCAGGAACGCGGCGGTCTTGCCTGTGCCGGTCTGGGCGCGGCCGATGGCGTCCTGGCCCTTGAGGGTGAAGCCCAGTACCTGCGCCTGGATCGGCGTGCAGTACGGGAAGCCCAGGTCATGGATGGCGTGCATCAGACGCGGGTCGAGGTTGAAGTCGTGGAAACGGGTCTTGCCTTCGGCTGGTTCCACCACGAAATCTTCCAGCTTCCAGTTGTCCACCACCGGCGGACGCGGCTTGCGCTCGCGGCGCGGCTTGTCGGCCTTGGGCTCGCGGGGCTTGTCGGCGCGTTCGGTCTTTTCGCCGCGTTCGGCTTTCTCGGAACGCTCGGCGCGGGGCTTGTCACCCTTGGGGGCGCGGGCCTGCTTCTCGGCGGCCTCGCCTTCGGGACGCGGAGTACGCGGTTTGCGCGGACGCTTCTCGCCGCTCTGGGCGGGCTCGGAGGCAGCGGGGGCGGGGGCTGCCGGCGTGGCGACGGGCTGCTCGCCCTCGCCTTTGCTGAAGATTTTCTTGAGTGCTTTGAGCACGGTGGTCTCGTACTGGTTAAGGAATGAACGGCCGCCAGTGTAATGCAAGATGCCCGCAGGGCGAAGTGCCACAGGATCGCGCGGGCTTGACGGACAGGCTGAATGCCGTTTCGGCGCGTTGGCAACGAAGCGGCGACGGGCTTCAGGGCAAGGTTTCGAGCAGCAGCCGGCGCACGTTGCCGCCCATGATGGCGGCGATGTCCGGCTGGCTGAAGCCGGCTTCGGCCAGTCCCTGGGTCAGCTGCGCCAGGCCGCTGCTGTCGAAGGGGGTATGCACGGCGCCATCGAAGTCCGAGCCCAGGGCGATGTGCTCCGCGCCGACCTTGTCGGCGGCGTAGCGGATGGCTTTGACGATGGCCTTGACCGAGGTGTCGCACACGGCGCCGTCCCAGTAGCCGATGCCGATCACCCCGCCGGTGGCGGCGATGCGTTGCAAATGGGCGTCGGTCAGGTTGCGGATGCCGGGGCAGGTCCCTTCGACGCCGGTGTGGGACACCAGCACCGGACGCGTGGCGATGGCCAGCACGTCGTCGATCAGGGCGCGGGAGGCGTGCGCCAGGTCTACCAGCATCTTCTTTTCTTCCAGGCGGGCGATCACCTCGCGGCCGAAGGGGGTCAGACCGCCCTTTTTCAGGCCGTGGGCGGAGCCGCCGACTTCGTTGTCGAAGAAGTGCGTCAGGCCCATGATGCGGAAGCCCGCGTCGTACATGCGGTCGATGTTCTCAAGCCGGCCCTCCAACGGGTGCAGGCCCTCGGTCGCGAGCACGGCGGCGACCTGGTTCGGGTCCTTGTTCCAGGCGGCGAGGTAGCGGGCGAAGTCGGCGCGGCTGCGCACCAGGGTCAGCTTGCCCTGGCTGTTGGCGGCGGCCTCCTCGAGCATCCTGCCCTGGTAGAGGGAGCGCTGGAGCAGGCTGGTCCAGGTTGCGCTGGGCCAGCGCTGGGCGATGACCAGCGGGGTGATGTTGTCGCTGTCGGCGCCATTGCGCTCGTAGTTCAGGCCGCGCGGGGTCTTGGTGACGGTGGAGAACACCTGCAGGCCGACGTGGCCTTGCAGCAGGCGAGGCAGGTCGCTGTGGCCGTAGTCGTGGCGCTCCAGCAGGTTGCGGTCCCAGAGCAGGGCGTCGTCGTGCAGGTCGGCGACGAACAGGGTCTTGTGCAGGGCGGTTGCGGCATCGGAGGCGGGGTAGGGCGACGGTGCGGCCACCGTGTTCATCTTGCGGTCCAGGTACCCTGGCAGGTTGAAGAATATCCCCAGGCCAACGGCCACCAGTAATAGCAATGCGATCAGTATTTTGCGCATGTCAGCTTCCCGGCTGTCTTGTTCTCGTGCGCGGACTCTAGCAAAGGCGGGGAGGGGCAGGCGCGGGAAATCCTCGCGGCTGGCGTGGGCGGGTCATCCCACCAGGCGGTTGCGGCCTTCCTGCTTGGCCTGGTAGAGGGCGCTGTCGGCCCGCAGGATCAGGTTCGGCAGGTTTTCCTGGTAGTCCATCTGGGCAAGGCCCAGGGACACGGTGACGCCGGGCAGTACTCCCATCGGTGAATAGAAGGTCTTCACCTCCTCCAGGCTCTGGCGTAGCCGGTTGCCGATGCGCCGCGCTTCTTCCGCGCCGATCTCCGGGAGCAGGATGACGAACTCTTCGCCGCCATAACGCGCCATGCTGTCCTTGGGCCGCAACTGGCTGCGCAGGGTGTGGGCGACCAGGCAGAGGGCGTAGTCGCCGGCCAGGTGGCCGTGCTCGTCGTTGTAGTCCTTGAAGCGGTCGACATCCAGCATGAGCAGGCACAGAGGGTGCTCGTTGAAGGCACAGCGGGTGCTTTCGCGGTCGTAGATGTGCTCCAGCCAGCGTCGGTTGAACAGCCCGGTCAAGGTGTCGATGTTGGCGTTCTGCTCGGTGTCGAGAATGATCCGGTTGCCCTGGCGGATCCTTTCGCAGAGTACGCCGAGGAGGTTCTGCATCACCTGTGGGGAGTGCTGGAAGAGGCTGATCAGCGATTCGCGATGCAGGCGCAGGACGGTGGTGGATTCGCCGGCCACCACGTAAGCGGAGGGGTGATCGTTGTCGATGAAGCTGATCTCGCCTGCGCACTCGCCGGGATTGAGGGTGGTGACCGGCTGGTTGTCGAGCGAGCCCAGGTACACCTTCAACTGGCCGTGCAGGACCATATAAAGGAAGTGGTTGCGGTTGAACGGCGAGAGAAGGATTTCACCGGCTTCCAGCTCGCAGGCACGAAAGCTCTTCAACAACTGTTGCAGGCTGGCCGCAGCCACGTTCTGGAACAGGCGAAGGTGCTGCAGTTGCCGGATGTCTTCCTTCCATTGCGCGGGCTTCATGGTGCAATGGAGGTGGGGAAGGGACTGATGATGTGCACGACCGACTCTCCCTAGTAGTCCAATACGCACATTGAGCCATCAGTATTAATCAGATTTGGATACTGGCAATCTGGTGCCATGCCGGGCCGACCGGCGGTCGGCCCGGCGAGTTTTCGGCTCTCACGCGAGCTCCAGGCTGTTCGCCTGGATAGACCTGTATGCTCGCCGGCCCATTCCCCCGAGGGGTCAGAGACGCTCCCGCAGCCACGCGGCAATGTCACCGAGTTCCTCGTTGGTCACCTCGTGGGCCATCGGGTAGGCGTACCAACGCGCCGGCACGCCCTGGGCGATGAGGAAGTCATACGCAGCGCGGCCCATGGCGGGCGCCACCACATTGTCCAGAGTGCCGTGCAGGCAGAGTGCCGGCAGGCGCCGTTTCTCCGCGCAAAGGTTTACGCCGTCCCTGAATGTCTGGCCGTAGGTGGACAGCGCAATAACGCCTCCCAGTTCACCCTCCCAGCCCAGGTAGCCCGTGTGCAGGGCCACGGCGCCGCCCTGGGAGAAGCCGGCCAGGATGATCCGCGATGCTTCGATACCCTGGTCGATCTGCTCCTGAATGAGCGTTGTGATGCTCTGCACGGAGCTTGCGAACTGTGTCTCGTCGATGATCCGCGAAGGGGTCGCACCGAGGATGTCGTACCAACTGGGGACCGACATGCCATTGAAGATGCCGACCGGACGGGTCGGCGCCTGCGGGAGGATGAAGCGGGTGCTGCTGAAGCTGCGCTGCAGCATCTGTGCTACCGGTTCGAAGTCGTAACGGTCGGCACCCAGGCCGTGCAACCAAATGACGCAGGCGTCGGCTGGACGGGAGGGTTCGAAGATCAGGGGCTGGGTCATGGAGGCTCCAGAGTGGGGCGGGCGCTCTAGGCTGGCGCACCGCGCGCGAAAACGGTCGAAAGTGCGCTGCAAGAAGATGTCGCATTGCCATAACTTGCAGGGCTTGACGCTGCCCGATTGCAGGAAGCTACGCGGAGCTGGTACGGCCCTTGCTAATTCAGGCTCCAGGCTATGCCACCCCGCTTGCGGTAACACTTTACCGACCCCATCCGGAAAGCTGTACCGCAAGCGCGGTGGTAATTGCCTTGGGCCGCTTCAGGGTCCGTCACGTCCGGCCGCGGTCAACGGTTGGCGTGACGGACCTTCGCCTTCACGCGCAATGATCTGCTCGAACCCGTTCCCGCCCGCATCACCCGCGGGCGCGGGGGACGTCTGCAACGCCTCGGTGCGGTTTCCGAGAGCCGACTAGACTCACCCTTAGGTCTCCATCCCGTCAGTGGTCCTGCTTGTGCCTCACGAGGGTACGGCGGTGGAGCCGGGACTCCAGAACACTAAAAAAGCAACGGAGAAGATCGATGAAGATGGTGAAATCCACCCTGGCAGTGCTGACCACCGCCGCCGTGTTCGGTATCAGCGGCCTCGCTCACGCGGGCGCCACCCTTGATGCAGTGAAGAAGAAAGGCTACGTGCAGTGCGGTATCAGTGATGGTCTTCCGGGCTTCTCCTATGCCGACGCCAAGGGGCAGTACAAGGGCATCGACGTCGATGTCTGCCGCGCCGTGGCAGCCGCGGTGTTCGGCGACGCCAGCAAGGTCAAGTTCAGCCCGCTGACCGCCAAGGAGCGCTTCACCGCGCTGCAGTCCGGCGAGATCGACATCCTCTCGCGCAACTCCACCTGGACCAGTTCGCGCGACAGCGCCATGGGCCTGAGCTTCGTCGGCGTGACCTACTACGACGGCCAGGGCTTCCTGGTGAACAAGAAGCTCGGCGTTTCCAGCGCCAAGGAACTCGACGGCGCCACCGTGTGCATCCAGGCAGGCACCACCACCGAGCTGAACCTGTCCGACTACTTCCGTTCCAACAACCTCAAGTACACCCCCATCACCTACGACACCTCCGACGAGAGCGCCAAGTCGCTGGAGTCCGGTCGTTGCGACGTGCTGACCTCCGACCAGTCGCAGCTCTATGCCCAGCGCATCAAGCTGGCCAAGCCGGATGATTACGTGGTGCTGCCGGAAGTCATCTCCAAGGAGCCGCTGGCCCCGGCGGTACGCCAGGGTGACGAGGAGTGGTTCCACATCGCGCGCTGGACGCTCTTCGCCATGCTCAATGCCGAAGAACTGGGCGTGAACTCGAAGAACGTCGAGGAGATGGCCAAGAACACCAAGAACCCGGACGTCGCCCGCCTGCTCGGCGCCGAAGGCGACTACGGCAAGGATCTGAAGCTGTCCAAGGACTGGGTGGTGCAGATCGTCAAGCAAGTGGGTAACTACGGCGAGATCTTCGATCGCAACGTCGGCGACGGCAGCGACCTGAAGATCAAGCGTGGCCTCAACGCCCAGTGGAACAAGGGTGGTCTGCAGTACGCACCGCCGGTGCGCTGACCGTACCCGCGCGTGCCCGGCGCCCTGATGGTGGGCGCCGGCCCTGTTTCCGATGACATGAAGCCTCCGCTGGCGACGCGGGCGTAGTCCTGCGTCTGCCGCGGAGCCTTCGAAAGAGGGCTTACATGCAGAACTCCATCAAAGCCCAGCGCCCGCGAGGGCTTTCGCTCACCGATCCCGTCGTGCGTGCCTGGGCCTTCCAGATCATAGCGGTGATCGCTGTCGTCGCGGTCGGCTGGTTTCTCTTCGATAACACCCAGACCAACCTGGCCCACCGGGGCATCCAGTCCGGCTTCGGATTTCTCAAGAACAGCGCCGGATTCGGCATCTCCCAGCACCTGATCGACTACAGCGAAAGCGATACCTATGGCCGGGTGTTCCTGGTCGGCCTGCTCAACACGCTGCTGGTCACGGTGGTTGGCATCTTCTTCGCCACCGTCATCGGCTTCATCCTCGGCGTGGCGCGGCTGTCGCGCAACTGGCTGATCCGCAAGCTGGCGACCCTGTACATCGAGACCTTCCGCAACATCCCGCCGCTGCTGCAGATCTTCTTCTGGTACTTCGCCGTGCTCGGCCCACTGCCGAACCCGCGGCAGAGCATCAGCTTCGGCAACCTGTTCTTCGTCAACAACCGTGGTCTGCAGATGCCCCAGCCGCTGGCCGCCGATGGCCTGGGGCCGTTCATCGTTGCGTTCATCCTGGCCCTGGTCGGCTGGACGGTGATCTGGAAGTGGGCCAAGGCCCGCCGCCACGCCACCGGCAAGACCTTTCCGGTATTCCTCAGCGGCCTGGCCTTGCTGATCCTGCTGCCTGCACTGGTATCGCTGTTCGCCGGCGCGCCGTTCCACTGGGACGTGCCGGTGCTGCAGGGCTTCAACTTCCGCGGCGGCTGGGTGGTGATCCCGGAGCTGGTGTCGATCATCCTCGCGCTGTCGGTGTACACCGCCGCCTTCATCGGCGAGACGGTGCGTGCCGGTATCCAGGCGGTCAGCCATGGCCAGACCGAGGCGGCCGGCTCCCTCGGCCTGAGGCCGGGGCAGACCCTGCGCCTGGTGGTCATCCCGCAGGCGCTGCGGGTGATCATCCCACCGCTGACCAGCCAGTACCTGAACCTGGCGAAGAACTCCTCGCTGGCGGCCGCAATCGGCTACCCGGACATGGTCTCGCTGTTCGCCGGTACGGTGCTCAACCAGACCGGCCAGGCCATCGAGACCATGACCATCACCATGAGCGTGTACCTGGCCATCAGCATCAGCATTTCGTTGCTGATGAACTGGTACAACAAACGAATCGCGCTGATCGAGCGGTAGGGAGAGGACGATGGCCATTCATACCTTCAAGCCCGACCTGCCGCCGCCAGCGATGAGCGTGGGTGTCCTCGGCTGGCTGCGCGCCAACCTGTTCTCCGGCTGGTTCAACACCTTGCTGACGCTGGTGGGCCTGTACCTGGTGTTCCTGATCCTGCCGCCGCTGCTGGAGTGGGCGTTCATCAAGGCCAACTGGGTCGGGGCGACCCGCGCCGACTGCTCCCGCGAGGGCGCCTGCTGGGTGTTCATCGCCTCGCGCTTCGGCCAGTTCATGTACGGCTTCTACCCCGAGGAACTGCGCTGGCGCGTGGACCTCACCGTGCTCTTCGTGATCTTCGGGGCGGCGCCGCTGTTCCTCAAGCGTTTCCATTACAAGCTGAAGTACGGCGCGTGTTTCCTCGTGGCCTTGCCGCTGGTGGCCTTCTGGTTGTTGCACGGCGGCTTCCTAGGCCTGGACAACGTACCCACCAGCGCGTGGGGCGGCCTGATGCTCACCGTGGTGATCGCCGCGGTCGGCATCTGCGGGGCGATGCCACTGGGTATCCTGCTGGCGCTGGGGCGGCGCTCGAAGATGCCGGCGATCAAGGTCATCTGCGTCACTACCATCGAGTTCTGGCGTGGCGTGCCGCTGATCACGGTGCTGTTCATGTCCTCGGTGATGCTGCCGCTGTTCCTGCCCGAGGGCATGAACCTCGACAAGCTGCTGCGGGCCATGGTGATGGTGGTGCTGTTCGAGGCCGCCTACATCGCCGAGGTGGTGCGCGGCGGCATGCAGGCTATCCCCAAGGGCCAGTACGAGGCCGCTGCCGCGATGGGCCTGGGCTACTGGCGGAGCATGGGCCTGGTGATCCTGCCGCAGGCGCTGAAGCTGGTGATTCCCGGCATCGTCAACACCTTTATCGCCCTGTTCAAGGACACCAGCCTGGTGATCATCATCGGCCTGTTCGACTTCCTCAACAGCATCAAGCGCGCCACCGCGGACCCGGCCTGGCTGGGCATGGCCATCGAAGGCTATGTGTTCGCCGCGGCGGTCTACTGGATCTTCTGTTTCAGCATGTCCCGCTACTCCCAGCACCTGGAGCGCAAGCTGGACACCGGTCATCGTAGGGCCTGATGACGCTTGATCGTGGCCGCGACGAAGTCCCATTTTGCGCAGGGCAAGGCGCGAGGAGAGAAGTTTGGTTTTCCCAGATGAACGACGAGTAACGCAGCGCTGCGCAAAATGGGACCTCGTCCCTGCGGGTTGCGCGGCAAATCACGCCAGCCTGCGTTGCAGGACTGGACAAGGGAGTGCCATTGCCGGCGTCCTGCGCCTTGTCTGGCGTGATTTGGCGCAGCAACGCGGCGCACGATCAAGCGTCATCAGGCCCTATTAGGAGCGATCATCATGTCTGAAGCCACCCAAAAGACCGCACAGCCGGCCGTCGGCGATCACACGATGATCACCATGAAGGGCGTGAACAAGTGGTACGGCCAGTTCCACGTACTCAAGGACATCAACCTGGAGGTGAAGCAGGGCGAGCGCATCGTCCTCTGCGGCCCGTCCGGGTCGGGCAAGTCCACCACTATCCGCTGTATCAACCGCCTGGAGGAACACCAGCAGGGCAGTATCGTGGTCGACGGCACGGAGCTGACCAACGACCTCAAGCAGATCGAGGCGATCCGCAGCGAGGTCGGCATGGTGTTCCAGCACTTCAACCTGTTCCCGCACCTGACCGTGCTGCAGAACTGCATCCTGGCGCCCATGTGGGTGCGCAAGTTGCCCAAGCGCCAGGCTGAGGAAATCGCCATGCATTACCTGGAGCGCGTGCGCATCCCGGAGCAGGCCAACAAGTACCCGGGGCAGCTCTCCGGCGGCCAGCAGCAGCGCGTAGCGATTGCCCGGGCGCTGTGCATGAAGCCGAAGATCATGCTGTTCGACGAGCCGACCTCGGCGCTGGATCCGGAGATGGTGAAGGAGGTGCTCGACACCATGATCGGCCTGGCGCAGAGCGGCATGACCATGCTCTGCGTGACCCACGAGATGGGCTTTGCGCGCACCGTGGCGAACCGGGTGATCTTCATGGACAAGGGCGAGATCGTCGAGCAGGCCCCGCCGGACCAGTTCTTCGACAACCCGAAGTCGGACCGGACCAAGCTCTTCCTCAGCCAGATTCTGCACTGACGGGAAGCGCCCCTTTCCCTCCAGGGGGGAGAGGGGCTGTCCGTGCCTGGCGCAATGCCTGGAAACCTCACGCTCGTCTCCCGCGATGGCACCTCGCCGCCGCGACAGCGTATGCTGGGACTCCCACCGCCGTGATGACGGCAACGATACGCACGGGCTGAACTCGACCGGCGGATTGGTGTTCCCATGTGCAGTGGTTTGTCAGGGATGGGCTAACGTTTCTAATAGCTCGCCTGCATCGACGTCCGAAGGAAGAGAGCCGACGTGAACCTGATCCTATCGCCATTGAACCTGAGCAAAGCCAAAGCCTGGAGCGCCCATGCGGTGACCTCCAGCGGTGTCATCCTTGCGCTGCTGGCGCTGTTGGCACTGGTCGACAACCGGCCCCAGGCTTGCCTGTTGTGGCTGGGCGTGGCCCTGCTGGTGGATGGGCTGGACGGCACTCTGGCGCGCAAGTTCGACGTCAAGGCGGTGCTGCCGCACTTCGATGGCTCCACCCTGGACCTGGTGATCGACTACCTCACCTACGTCTTCATCCCGGCGATCTTCATCTACCGCTACATACCGCTGCCGGCGCACACCGAGCTGCTGGCGGTGGGCGTGATCCTGGTGTCCTCGCTGTTCTGCTTCTGCAACGTGAACATGAAGAGCAAGGACAACTACTTCGTCGGCTTCCCGGCTGCGTGGAACGTGGTCGCGGTGTACTTCTACGTACTCGCCCTGCACCCCTGGGTGAGCTTCATCACCGTGCTGGTGCTGGCCGCGCTGACCCTGACCAAGATGAAGTTCCTGCACCCGTTCCGCGTGCGCCAGTTCATGCCGCTGAACATCGCCGTGACCTTCATCTGGATGCTCAGCAGCGCGCTGCTGATCCTCCAGCAGCCGCTCGACCAGCCCTGGCAACTCGGCCTGTGGTTCGCCGCATCGGCGTACTTCGTCGGCGTGTGCGTCTGGCGCACCGCGATGGAGTGGTTCCACTAGGAAGCTTTTCGTAGGGCGTACAACCGTTCGCGGTTGTGCGCGGTCTGACCTTGACTCCCCGTTGCGCCCTGCTCGATCGCCACCCGCTGTGGCCCTCCGCCTACCGTCCCAGCATCCGCTGCCGGAAAGCCCCCGGCGTCTCCCCGCACAACTGCTTGAACAACCGCGCGAAGCTGGCGCGGTCGGCGTAGCCGATGTCGCTGGCGATGCGCTCCAGCGAGCGCCCCGGGTCCCCCAGCGCCTCCTGTGCCGAGGCGATGCGCAGGCGCTGCACGTAATCGTTCGGGGTCATCCCCAACTGCTCGCGGAAGCGCCGCAGTAACGTGCGTGTCGAGCAGTGCACGCGCTGCGCCAGCGCGGCCAGGTCGAACGGCTCGGCATAGTTGTCGTCCAGCCATTCGAGCAATGGGGCCAGCGCCGAGCCCTCGGGGAGCGGCTCGGGCAGCAGCGGGGTGAAGCGCCGCTGCCGGCCTCGGCCATGCTCGAACACCAGGGTTGCCGCGGCACGCCGGGCCAGCGCCGCGCCGGCATGGCGCTCGATCAGGTACAGGCACAGATCCAGCCCGGCCTGCGCGCCGCCGGAGCAGAGACGCCCGCCGTCCTCGGTGCACAACGCATCGATGTCCAGGTTCACCTGTGGATAACGTTCGCGGAAGGCGGTTTCCAGCGCCCAGTGGGTGGTAGCGCGGCGGCCGTCCAGTACGCCCGCTTCGGCAAGCAGGAAGGCGCTGCTGCACAGGCTGCCCAGTTGCAGGCCGGGCGGGCTGTCGCGCAACCAGGCGAGCAATGCCTGATTGGCGTTGCAGGTAGCGGCGACGTCCGGTCCGGTGGCGGGAATCAGCAGCAAGTCGCAGCCACTGGCGAGGTCGAGACCACCTTCCACTTCGATGCGTCCGAAGGAGAGCGCAACCGGTGCGCCGTCGGCGCTTACCCGCTGCACCTCAAAGAGGCGACGGCCGTCGAGCCGGTTGGCCAGGTGGAAGGCATCCATGGCCAGGCCAAGGCTTGAACACAGTGTTTGCGGGCAGACGAACAGGGCTATCCTGAACATGACGTCTCACTACTGCTTTGGCGTTATCGATCATAATTTTGTCGATATTGCCAATCGTGTCCAGTCGAAACGTCATCGATACTGCGCTCAACCCTACTATGCGAGCGCCACCATGGCTCATCCCAACGCCCAGTTGATCGAACGCTTCTACCAGGCCTTCCAGCGCCGCGACGGCGACGCCATGGCCGCCTGCTACAGCGCGGACGTGCACTTCAGCGATCCGGTCTTCACCGATCTGCGTGGCGCCGAGGCCGGGGACATGTGGCGCATGCTCACCGCGCGCGCCGAGGATTTCTCGTTGAGCTACGAGGACGTCCAGGCGGATGAGCGACGCGGCACGGCGCGCTGGGTGGCGTCCTATACCTTCAGCCAGACCGGTCGCCGGGTAGTCAATCACATCCAGGCACAATTCGAATTTCGCGATGGCCTGATCTGTCGTCACGTCGACAGGTTCGACCTGTGGAAGTGGTCGCGCCAGGCCCTCGGCGCCAAGGGCGCGCTGCTGGGCTGGGCGCCTCCGGTGCAGGCGGCGATCCGCGCGCAGGCTGCCAGAGGACTTGCGGTATACCGCTCACAACGGGGCGCAAAGGCCTGATGTCAAGGTGCCGGGCTCGCCCGCGCGGGTCGGATAGGCTTAAATGACAGGCGACTCCGACAGGATGCCGCCATGATCACTCTTTTTCAGTTCCCGCCCGCGTTCAATGTGCCCAACATCAGCCCCTTCTGCCTGAAGCTGGAAACCTTCCTGCGCATGGCCGGGCTGGAATACCAGATCAAGCACGTGACCGACCCACGCAAGGGGCCCAAGGGCAAGCTGCCGTTCATCACCCTGGACGGCAAGGCCATCGCGGATACCGCGATCATCATGCGCACCCTGCAGCAGTACTACGGATTCGACCTCGACGCCGGGCTCGATGCCCGTGGCCGTGGCTGGGCGGTGTCGATCACCCGCCTGTGCGACGAACACCTGGCGCCGCTGCTGGTCTACTTCCGCTGGCTCGACGAGCAGGGCTTCCGCCAGGTGAAGGACGTGATGTTCCGCAGCATCCCGGCACCCCTGCGCCCACTGGTGGGGCAGCTCATCCAGCGCAAGATCCGTGGTGACCTCACCGGTCGCGGCCTGACCCGGCACAGCCGTGAGGAACTGCTGAGCTTTGCCCGTGACGATCTCGACGCGCTCGACGGCATGCTCGGCGACCTGCCGTTCTACGGTGGCGCGCAGCCCTGCAGCGCCGACGCCGCCGCGTACGGCGTGCTGGCCAACCTGGTGCTGAGCACCCTGGAAACTCCGCTCAACGACATGGCGCGCAGCTATGAGCGCCTGGTGGCCTACTGCGAGCGCATGCAGGCGCGAGTCTGGGCATCGTGACCACAGCACCTGCCAAACCCTGGTTCGTCTACCTGGTGCGCGCCGTCAATGGCGCGCTCTACTGCGGCATCAGCGATGACCCGCAGCGTCGTTTCGAGACCCATCGCAGCGGACGCGGCGCGCGCTTTTTCCACTCAAGCCCGGCGCAGGCGCTGGTCTACGTCGAGGCCTGCCCCGGCAAGGGCGATGCCCTGCGCCGCGAGCGGGCGATCAAGGGGCTGACCAAGCTGGCCAAGGAGCGTCTGGTGCAGGCCAGCCCGCCCATCACTGCCGTGGATGTTGCCCTATCCGAGGCCTGAGGTAGGCCTGCGTCGCCCTGCGAGCTAAGCTGCCTGTCTACCTTCCGGCCGCTGGAGCCCGTGATGTCCGAGCTGATCCTGCACCACTATCCGACCTCGCCCTTCGCCGAAAAGGCACGTCTGCTGCTGGGCTTCAAGCAGTTGTCCTGGCATTCGGTGACCATTCCGCCGCTGATGCCCAAGCCGGACCTGATGGCCCTGACCGGCGGCTACCGCCGGACCCCGGTGCTGCAGGTCGGTGCCGATATCTACTGCGACACCGCGCTGATCGCCCGCCGCCTGGAGCAGGAAAAGGCCGTGCCGTCGCTGTTCCCCGAAGGCCAGGAGTTCACCGCCGCCAGCTTCGCCCAATGGGCCGACGCGGTGATCTTCCAGCATGCCGTCAGCCTCGTGTTCCAGCCCGAATCCATCGCGGTGCGCTTCGGCAAGTTGCCGCCGGAGTTCCTCAAGGCCTTCGTCGCCGATCGCAGCCAGTTGTTCAGCGGCGGTACCGCGAGCCGCCTGGCGGCCGAGCAGGCCCGGCACCAGTGGCCGGTGTTCATGGCCCGCGTCGAGCAGCAACTGGCGCGGGAGGAGGGCGACTTCCTGTTCGGCGAGCCGTCGATTGCGGACTTTGCCCTGGCCCACTGCCTCTGGTTCGTCAAGGGCACGCCGGTGACCGCGCCGCTGGTGGATGACTACCCGTCGGTCAGTGCCTGGCTCGGCCGCGTGCTCGGCTTCGGCCACGGCGCCCACAGTGAGATGAGCGCGGAGGAGGCGATCGCCATCGCCCGCGACAGCCAGCCCGCCGCATTGCCGGACGACGGCTTCGTCGATCCCAATGGCTTCAGTGCCGGTCAGCGCGTGGTGATCGCCGCCACCGACTACGGCGTCGATCCGGTGGAGGGCGAACTGCTGCACGCCGGGCGTGAAAGCCTGATCCTGCGCCGCGAGGACCCGCGCGCGGGCACCGTCCACGTGCACTTCCCGCGTCTGGGCTTCAGCATCCGGCCGGTCTGAGCTCCGTGGGGCCGGGGCACTGCCGTGTTGCCGGGGTACGCAGGCGCGGCAGGTTCTCGGCCATCTCGCGGAAGCGTTGCAGGCGTTCGTAGCAGAGCGCCATTTCCCCGCCGTTGATGTCGTACCAGGCGTCCGGCGAGCCGCAGTTGAGCAGTCGCAGGGTCAGCGGGCGGGGCGGGCGGAACTGCTGGAAGACCGCGTTCACCAACTCCTGGAGGCGGTTCTCGTCACGCAGCAGGGCGACCAGCGGCTCGGTCGCCGCGCGATCGATCAAGGGTGTCTCGAACTCCAGGCGTGCCCCGCTATGGTGCCGTATATCCAGGGTGTGACGGGCGTGGTGGACCCAGTTCACGGCCTTGATGGCCTGCTGGAACTCCTGATCGCAATAAACAGCGCGTTCGTAAGGCAGCCCGGTGAACGCGGGTAGCCAGTCCAGCCGTTGCATGTCGCTGCCATACAAGAGGCAGACGAGATTGTAGTAACGCTGCTCGTCCAGCGGATGGCTGTCCCAGGCCAGCACCTGCTCCGCCTGCGGCTTGGGGGTCTGCCATTCCAGGCGCCAGTAATCGGCGATATCCAACAGGCGCGCGTCGATCTCGTCCTGGGGCAGTTTCGTGTAGAGGCGGAACAGCAGGATGAAGCCGATCTGGTCGGCGGCGTCCTCTTCGCGCCCCAGCACCGGCAGGTTGTATTCGGCGATCAGCATGTGCCCCATCTCGTGCATCACGCTGAATTCGGCGTTGGCCAGCACGAAGCGCGCGACATTGGGCGAAAGCGGGGGGACGGGATCGGCACCGACGATGCCGGCGCAGAGCAGGAACAGCAGTGCGAGATACGAGCGGTGCATCCGGGGGCACCCGGAGAGCGACTGCGAGACAGTTGAGAATGCGTGAGGGGCGGACATGGCGGCCACCACGAACGTGAGACGCCTTGATTGACTCTAGCAGTCGCGACGGGGAGGTTTTCGGCGGTCCGTCGGAAGCGGTGTTTTCACTGTAGGGGCAACTGTCTTTTGGGCTCCCGCGTTCGCGGGAGTGACGGTGTCATGCATCGCCCTCTGCACACGTCATCCCCGCGAACGCGGGGACCCAGAAAACTATGTAGGAGCGGACCTTGTCCGGCTATCCGCCGGCAAGGCCGGCGTTAGGCAGGTTCGTGAGCAAGCTCACTCCTACGAAAAGCGCACCGCGCTTGCCGGCTGTCTGTAGGAGCGAGCTTGCTCGCGAACCGCCCAACGGAAAATCCTCAGTCACAAAAAAGCCCATCTCGCGATGGGCTTTTTCGTCAGCGGTGGACGTCAGTCCTTGCGGCGCTTGAGCTGGTCCTGCAACTGGGTCGGCAGGCCGCGGATGATCAGCATGTCGCGCTCCTCGTCGTACTCCACCTTGCTGCCCAGCAGGTGCGCCTCGAAGCTGATCGACAGCCCCTCGGCGCGGCCGGTGAAGCGGCGGAACTGGTTGAGGGTGCGCTTGTCCGCCGGGATCTCCGGCGACAGGCCGTAGTCCTTGTTGCGGATGTAGTCGTAGAAGGCGCGCGGGGCCTGGTCGTCCATCAGCTCGGAGAGGGCGTCCAGGGCCATCGGCTCGCCGATCTTCGCCTGGCTGGTGGCGTAGTCCACCAGCACGTCGGTCTTCTCGCGGGCCTGCTCTTCAGGCAGGTCTTCGCTCTCCACGAAGTCGCTGAAGGCCTTGAGCAGGGTGCGGGTCTCGCTCGGTCCGTCGACGCCCTCGGTGCAGCCGATGAAGTCGCGGAAGTAGTCCGAGACCTTCTTGCCGCCCTTGCCCTTGATGAAGGAGATGTACTGCTTGGAGGTCTTGTTGTTGCGCCACTCGGAGATGTTGATCCGCGCGGCCATATGCAGCTGGCCCAGGTCCAGGTGACGCGACGGGGTGACTTCCAGTGCCTCGGTCACCGCCACCCCTTCACTGTGGTGCAGCAGGGCGATGGACAGGTAGTCGGTCATGCCCTGCTGGTAATGGCAGAACAGCACGTGGCCGCCGGTGGAGAGATTGGATTCTTCCATCAGCGTCTTGAGGTGTTCCACCGCCTGCTTGGTGAAGGCGACGAAGTCCTTGCCGCTATCCAGGTACTCGCCCAGCCAGCCGCTGAACGGGTAGGCGCCGGACTCGCCCTGGAACAGGCCCCAGGCCTTGTTCGGCTTGGCGTTGTAGCTTTCGTTGAGGTCGGCCATCAGGTTCTCGATGGCCTGGGAGTCGCCCAGCTCGGCTTCGCGCGCGTGCAGCGTCGCGGGGTTGCCGTCGGGCTTCTTGTCGATCAGGTGGACGATGGCGTGGCGAATCGGCATGGCGGACCTGGAGGTTCAGTGCCGGCCTCGCCGCATACGGGGCGGCGGGGTGGGCAGAGGATTGGAAAACGCCAGAGTTTACCCGACCCGGCGCCGCCGTGCGCGTTGCGAACGCGCCGCTACTACCACTGTGCAGGCGGTAGACGCCGGGTGTGGAAGATGCGCAGGACCTGCAGTCGGCCGTCACGGATGCGGTAGGGAATCAGATACGGATGGCTGGTCATCGCCCATTCACGAGTCCCGGGAACTCTTCCCTCACGACCTGAGGCGGGATTCAACGCCAGGCGCTCGACGTCGGCCACCACGGCGATGACGAATGCACGCGCGGCAGCGGGGTTGTCCTGGGCAATGTAGGTGGCTTCGTCATCGAGGTTGCGCAGTGCCTTTCGCAGCCACTCAATCCGCATCGTGCGTCCACTTGTCTAGGATGGCCTTCACTTCGGCGTCGCTGGCGAAGTCGCCGGCATCCGCTTCGACGATGGCTTCCAGAATTTCGCCGATCTGCCACGACTCGCGAACCAGATATTCCTCCAGCGCCTGGGCGGCGAGGAAGTTCTTGCTGCGGCCAGTGGCATGGGCCAGCTTGGCGAGCGTTTCGGACTGGTCGTCCGACAGGCGCAGGGACATGACAGGCATGGAGCACCTCAGATGTAGTGTGTTGCACTACAAGATACTACAACCCACTACGGTTGCCGTGTACGCCTATCGGCTGCAGTTCTTTCCTGGCGCGAGGTGTGAAGTCGGTCAGTCCGTTGTCGGCATCTTCTCGCCGTCGCGCTCGCGCCGGTTGCGACGCAACTGGCGCAGACGGCGGATCACGTAGTTCAGGTGCAGGTGCAATTCGTACAGCTCGTTGTAGTACGACAGCGGCACCTCGACCTTGGCCAGTTCGGCTTCCAGTTGCTCCAGGCGCGTGATCTCGGTGCTCAGCTCGGCGCTGCCGGCGCGCTCGTCCAGGCGTCGGTCGATCTCGCGAAGGTAGCGGTACCAGCGGTAGATTCGTGCGCGGATGCGCCAGCGGTACAGCGGACCGATGGATTTGAGCAGCGGGAACAGGATGGCGATGAAGGGGATCAGCAGGATGATGTAGCGATCGGCCAGGGAGGCGATACGGAACGGCAGGAAGCGCTGCAGCAGCGGCGGGCCGCTCTTGTAGTAGCGCTCGGCGTCGCTCTGCAGGGCCAGGGTGCGCGGTTCGGCGCTGGGGAACGCCCCGGCGGGGTCGAGCAGGGTGCCTTTTCTCATCACCCGGCGGGCGGCTTCCAGGATCAGCGGGGTCAGCGCCGGGTGGAAGTTGTCGTTGATCACCAGGGTGGCGACCGGCGATAGCGTGGCAAGGTCGTGCTCCGGGACGTTCTGCGCCAGGTTCAACAGGCCTTCGCTGACGGCTACGCGCTTGAGGAACGGAATTCGCGCCTCATAGGCATGGGCGCGGCGGAAGCCGGCCAGCTTCAGGTCCGGGCTGGCCGCCAGGCGCTGGATCAGGGGGTTCTCCGCCGGGCCGACGAAAAACGCGGCGTCCAGCGTGCCGGCCAGCAGTTCATTGGCCACCGTGTTGCCGCCGCGGGCCTGCCAGTTCGGTGGCAGCTGCTCGGTGGGAATGTCATTGGCCTTGAGGATGGCTTCGGTCACCGCCTCGGTGCCGCTGCCCGGCGTGCCGAGGGCCAGCCGCAGCGGCAGCAGGTCGGCGATGCGGTCGATCTTCACGTCACGGCGCTGGAACAGCCACAGGGGCTCCTGGAACATCGCCCCGAGCGTCTGCAGGCTGGCGCGCTGGTCATGCGTCAGTTGCTGCTCCTGGCCGCTCTGCACCAGTCCGATATTCGCGCCGCTTTTCTTGTCCAGCAGCTTGTCCAGGTTCTGGCTCGACCCGGCGGTCTGCATCAGCGTCAGCTCGAAGCCTTGCTTGGCCAGTTCCTCCTTCAGGCGTTCGCCGAAAATCGCATAGCCACCGCCGGGCGCACCGGTGGCGAGGGTGGCGCTCATGGGCGGGGGCGGGGCGACGAAGTAGAACAGCGCGGCCACCAGTGCGGCCAGTACCGGCAGCAGCCAGAGGTTGGCGCGGACGAGGATGGCGAGGTCCTTGAGCATGTTGACGAGGCGTTGCATGGGAAGTCCTTATCGCGACGTGCCTTCGGGAAAAGATAGCCAGCCTGAGCGGCTGCGGCCGGCGATTCCGCCATCACGGCGGCGCAACCCGTTATCATCCCAGCCTTTGGATCACGGCTGCGGACGTCACGGTATGCGCATTCTCCACACCTCCGACTGGCATCTGGGCCAGCATTTCATGGGCAAGAGCCGCGAGGCCGAGCACCAGGCGTTCTGCACCTGGCTGGTCGGGCAGGTGCGCGAGCAGGCCGTGGACGCGGTGATCATCGCCGGTGACGTGTTCGACACTGGCGCGCCGCCCAGTTATGCCCGCGAGCAATACAACCGCTTCATCGTCGAGCTGCGCGATACCGGGGCGCGGCTGGTGGTGCTGGGCGGCAACCATGATTCGGTGGCCATGCTGGACGAGTCCCGCGAGTTGCTGGCGCGCCTGGATACCCGGGTGATCGCCGCGGTCGGCACCGACCTTGATGCGCAGGTGCTGGTGTTGCCCAGGCGCGATGGCGAGCCCGGCGCGATCCTCTGCGCGATCCCCTTCATCCGTCCACGCGACCTGCTCACCAGCCAGGCAGGCCAGAGCGCGCAGGACAAGCAGCTTGCACTGCAGCAGGCGATCCAGACGCATTACCGCGAACTGTTCCAGCGCGCTGAGGCACAGCGCGAGGCCCTTGGCCGCCGCCTGCCGATCATCGCCAGCGGGCACCTCACCACCGTGGGCGCCAGTGCCAGCGAGTCGGTGCGGGAAATCTACGTCGGCACCCTGGAAGCCTTCCCCACCAGTGCCTTCCCGGCGGCGGACTACATCGCCCTCGGACACATCCACCGGCCACAGAAGGTCGGCGGGCTGGAGCACATCCGCTACTGCGGGTCGCCCATTGCCCTGAGTTTCGATGAGGCCATCCAGGGCAAGGAGGTGCTGCTGGTGGACCTGGATGACAACGGATTGCGCAGCGTCAGCGCCTTGCCGGTGCCGCGCTTCCAGCCGTTGAAGTCGGTGTCGGGCAGCCTTGCCAGACTGCCCGCCGAGTTGGCCCGCGCGGCTGAGGAGGGTAGTGCCGAGCAGCCGGTGTGGCTGGAGGTGCTGGTGCACACCGACGACTACCTCACCGACATCCAGCTGCGTGTGGAAAAGCTTTGCGAGGACCTGCCGGTGACGGTGCTGCGTACTCGCCGCGAGCGCGGTAACGCGCAGGCGGCGCTGTTCAGCGAGGCCAAGGAAACCCTCGATGAACTCAGCCCCGAGGATGTGCTCCAGCAACGCCTGGACAGTGAGGAACTGGACGCGCCCCTGCGCGAGCGCCTGACCGGGTTGTACCGGCAGGTGGTCAGTGACCTGCAGGAGGAGCAACTGTGAGAATCCTCAGCCTGCGCCTGAAGAACCTCAATTCGCTGAAAGGCGAGTGGAAGATCGACTTCACCGCCGAGCCCTTCGCCGGCAATGGCCTGTTCGCCATCACCGGCCCCACCGGCGCCGGCAAGACCACGCTGCTCGACGCCATCTGCCTTGCGCTATACCACCGCACGCCGCGCATGAGCGTGCTGTCGCAGAGCGGCAACGAGCTGATGACCCGGCACACCGCCGACTGCCTCGCCGAGGTGGAATTCGAGGTGAAGGGTCAGCCCTACCGTGCCTTCTGGAGCCAGCGCCGCGCCCGTGACAAGGCCGAGGGAGCGCTGCAGGCGCCGAAGGTGGAGCTGGTGCGCATCGACCGTGACAGCGGTGAGGGGGAAATCCTCACCGACAAGATCAACGACAAGCTCAAGCAGACTGAAACCCTCACAGGCCTCGACTTCGAGCGCTTCACCAAATCCATGCTGCTGGCCCAGGGCGGTTTTGCCGCCTTCCTCGAAGCCAACGCCAACCAGCGTGCGGAATTGCTGGAAGAGCTGACCGGCACGGAGATCTACGGGCTGATCTCGCAGCGCGTCTTCGAGCGCACCCGTGAAGTGCGCGGCGCGCTCGACCAGCTTCGCGCCCGTGCCGAGGGTGTCGAGTTGCTCAGCGGCGAGCAGCGCGAAGCCCTCGAACAGCAGAGCCATCAGGCGTTGTTGCAGGAAGCCTCGCTGCAGGGGCGCCAGGTTGCGCTGCAGGCCCAGCATCGCTGGCGTGAGGACCTCGGCCGTGCCGAGCAGCAGATGCAGCAGGCCAGCGAGAAGGAAGCCGGCGCCCGTCAGTCCCTCGACGCGGCGCAGCCTGACCTGCAACGCCTGGCCGCCAGTGAGCCCGCCGCGCGCCTGCAGCCTCTGCATCAGGCCTGGCGCGCCAGCCAGGACAGCCTGACGCAGGATCGCGCCGCGCTGGAGGGCAATCGCACCGAACAGGCCGTCATCCGCGAACGGATCGCCGAGGCGCTGTGGAGCGCCAGTCAGTTCGCCCGGCAACTGAGCGATGCTCGTGGCGTAGAAATGAATGCTCTGGCCGGGCAACGCCAAGCGCTGGAAGCCCGACTGGCCCGGCAGCCGCAACGTGCGCGATTGGGCGAGCTGTTGGGGGTCTGGCGCGCGCAGTTTGCCCAACGCACCCGGCTGCTGCTGGCCAGCGCGGATAGCCAGCGTCAGTTCGATCTTTCGGAGCAGGCATTCAGCGAGGCCGGCGCGCGTCGCAACGTGCTGCAAGATGTTGTCACTCAAACCGAGCGGAAGCTGGGCGAGGCTCGCCAGAACGAGTCCACCGCCCGGCAGCAACTGGAGGCACTGCTCGCTGGCGCGACTGAAGCGCAACTGCGTGAGCGCGAGCAGCAATTGCAAGTGCTCGGTCGCGGCTTCGACCGCCTGGAGCAGATCGCCCAGGCACGCTCCCAGGCCGCCGCGCAGCTCACCCGCTGGCAGCCGGAACTGCTCGCGCTGCGCCAGCGCAAGGGCGAGCGCGATGGCGCCATCGTCGCCCTGCGCGAGCGCTACAAAACGATGCAGCAACAGGCCGCCGACCGGGAAAAGCTCCTCCAGCAGGAGCAGCGCATCCACCAGCTCGAACACTGGCGCGCGCAATTGCAGCCGGGCGAAGCCTGCCCGCTGTGTGGCTCACAGCAGCACCCGGCGGTGGACGCCTACCAGGCGCTGGATGTGTCGGCCACCCAGACGGCGCTCGACGAGAGCAAGCGGGCGCTGGCGGAGCTGGAGACCCAGGGCATCGCCCTGCGCGGCGAGCTGGCCGAACTGGAAGCGCAGATACAGCAGGGGCAACGCCAGCTCGAAGAGGCCGAAGCGGCGCTCGGGCAGCAGCAGGAGGCCTGGCAGCAGCATTGCGCGGCCCTGGGACTGCAGCTGGACGATCAGCAGGCAATGGCCGCCGAGCGCCAGCGTCACGAGACCGCGCTGGCCGATCTGCGACAGCAGTTGAAGGCGCTGGACGAGCGCAGGGCCCGCCTGCAGGAGAGCGCGCAGTCACACATCGATGCCGAGCGCGCCCACAGCGAGGCGGTGCAGCAACTGGCATTGTTCGAGGGCGAGCAGCAGTTCGCCCGGCAGCGCCAGGACGAGCGCACGCAGCAGATCGCCAGTCTGCGTGCCGAGCTGCAACAGCAGGAGGAAGTCTTGGCCACCGCGTTGGCGGAACTGGGCTACGGCCTGCCGGAAGACGGCGAGCAATGGCTGGCCGAGCGCACTGAAGAATGGCAGCACTGGCAACGGGACCAGCAACTCGGCCAGCAGCTGGCCGCCGCCGAGCGTGATGCTGCGCAAGCCGCAGGCTCGGCGCGAGACATCGCACAGCAATGGCAGCAGCGCTGGCAGGACGCGGCATTCGAGGCTCGGCCCGCATTACCGAACGCTGAATATCCGCAGCAGGCGCTGGGCGAGTCCGAGGCCCGGCTGAGCGCCAGCCAGCGCCAGGCCGATGCGCTGCAGGGCCGCGAGCAGACGCTGGTGGAGCATCTGGAACAGGATCAGGCGCGACTGGCGAAAAGCCTGGAGGCCTGGCAGCACGCACTGGAGCAGAGCCCGTTCGGCGACGAGCCCGCGTATCTTGCCGCGCTGCTGGACGACGCCCAGCGCGCCGAGCTCAGCACCCTCAAGCAGAAGCTGGAAACCGCCATTGCCGAGGCCGTGGCCTTGCGTGCCGCGGCATTGCAGGACGTCGAGCGCCTGCAAGCCGAACCGCATGGCGACCTGTCGCTGGACGAGTTGGCCCAGCAACTGCTCGCCCTCAACGCCGAACTGCGTGAGTTGGGCCAGCGCCAGGGCGAAATCCGCGCGCAGTTGCAGGGCGACGATGCGCGCCGCGCCAGCCAGCAGAGCCTGTTCGAAGAGATTCGCCGGCAGGAGGAGGAGCACGACCTCTGGCAGCGCCTGAACAGCCTGATCGGCTCCGCCGATGGTGCGCGCTACCGGCGCTTCGCCCAGGGCCTGACCCTCGACCATCTGGTGCACCTCGCCAATCGCCAGTTGCAGCGCCTGCACGGCCGCTACCAACTGGCGCGGCGCAGCGACGGCGAGCTGGAACTGGAGGTGATCGATACCTGGCAAGGCGACACCGCGCGCGACTGCAAGACGCTGTCCGGCGGCGAGAGCTTCCTGGTCAGCCTGGCCCTGGCGCTCGCGCTGTCCGACCTGGTCAGCCACAAGACCAGCATCGACTCGCTGTTCCTCGACGAAGGCTTCGGCACCCTCGACGGCGAGACGCTGGAAGTGGCGCTCGACGCCCTCGACAGCCTCAACGCGACGGGCAAGACCATCGGCGTGATCAGCCACGTCGAAGCGCTCAAGGAGCGCATCCCGGTGCAGCTCAAGGTGCACAAGGGCGTCGGCATGGGCTACAGCCAGCTCGACGGGCGCTTCCGCTTCACTCCGGAGAAAGACTGACGATGCACGATTGATCCGCAGTCGGGGGAACGCGGCGGCGCTGGCGGATGTCGACTTGCAATCAACGGTGAGCGATATAGGCTCAAGACCGCTGATTCAGCTACATCCCGTACGGGAAGGCACCCACAGGTACTGTGATCTTTCGTAGAGGTGATTTGTGATGAAGAAATCCGCATCGGCTCCGAAGAAACCTGCGACGGCGAAACCCGCCGCTGCGAAGCCGGCAGCGAAAGCGGCCGCCAAACCTGCAGCCAGGCCGGCCGCGAAGGCCGCCGCCAGCAAGCCCGCCGCCAAGCCAGCTGCCGCGAAACCCGCCGTGCGCCGCGCGCCCGCCCTGGCCACGCCTTCGGACCTGAGCAAGAACTCCACCCGTGATCTTTCCGCCGCGCTCAACCGCCTGCTCGCCGACGTCTTCGCCCTCTATCTGAAGACCAAGAACTTCCACTGGCACGTCAGTGGGCCGCACTTCCGCGACTACCATCTGCTGCTGGACGACCACGCCACCGAGATCTTCGCGATGACCGATGTCATTGCCGAGCGCACCCGCAAGATCGGCGGCAACACCATTCGCTCCATCGGCCATATCGCCCGTGACAAGCGCATCCTCGACGACGACGCCGAGTTCGTTCAGCCGCTGGACATGCTGGCCGAGCTGCAAGGCGACAACAAGGCGCTGACCGCCTACATGCGTGAAGTGCACGACCTGTGCGACGAGCACCACGACATCGCCACGGCCAGCCTGATCGAGAACTGGATCGACGAGACCGAGCAGCGCACCTGGTTCCTCTTCGAAACCAGCCGCCGCGGTGACGGCACCGGCCACTGATTTTCCGGCGTATGAAAAAAGCCGTTTCTCCGGGAGGAGAAACGGCTTTTTTATCGGCAGCGTGGACTTACTCGCCCGGCTTCTTCAGCTTCGGGTTGGGGAAGAACTGCACGCTTTGCACCTTGGGATCGGCGGGCTTCTTCAGGCCGCTGACGTTGACCCGGGTGGTCAACTCCTTCGGCACCGACTGGCCTTGCGCGTTGAGGGTGTCAGCATAGCCGCAGGCCACGCACTCGCGGTGCGGGATGCCATCCTCTTCCCACATGACGATCTTGTCCTGCTCGCTGCACGCCGGGCATACCGCCCCGGCGATGAAGCGCTTCTTCACTTCGCTCATCAGGCTGCCTCCTCGGACAGGCCCGAGTGGCGCAGCAGGGCGTCGATGGACGGCTCGCGGCCACGGAAGGCCACGAACAGCGCCATCGGCTCCTGGGAGCCGCCCTTGGCCAGGATCGCGTCGCGGAACGCCGCGCCGGTCGCCGGGTTGAGCACGCCTTCTTCCTCGAAGCGGGAGAAGGCATCGGCGGACAATACTTCGGCCCACTTGTAGCTGTAGTAACCAGCCGCGTAACCGCCGGCGAAGATGTGCGCGAAGCTGTTGGCGAAGCGGTTGTATGCCGGCGGGCGCATCACCGCGACTTCATTGCGCACGGTTTCCAGCACGTCGAGGACGCTGCGGCCGTCGCCGTGGCTAGCGTGCAGCTCGAAGTCGAACAGCGAGAACTCCAGCTGGCGGACCATCATCAGGCCGGACTGGAAGTTCTTCGCGGCGAGCATCTTCTCCAGCAGGTCCTGGGGCAGCGGCGCATCGGTTTCGTAGTGACCGGAGATCAGGGCCAGGCCCTCGGGCTCCCAGCACCAGTTTTCCATGAACTGGCTGGGCAGCTCTACCGCGTCCCAGGCCACGCCGTTGATGCCCGAGGCGCTGGCGTGCTCGACGCGGGTCAGCAGGTGGTGAAGGCCGTGGCCGAATTCGTGGAACAGGGTGGTGACTTCATCGTGGGTCAGCAGCGCCGGCTTGCCGCCGACCGCCGGGGTGAAGTTGCACACCAGGTAGGCCACCGGCGCTTGCAGCTCGCCACCGGCGGTGCGGCGACGGTCACGGGCGCCGTCCATCCAGGCGCCGCCGCGCTTGTTGGCGCGGGCGTAGAGGTCGAAGTAGAAGCGGCCGACATGCTGGCCGTTCTCCTCGATCTCGAACAGGCGCACGTCCGGGTGCCAGCGCTCGAAGTCGGACAGTTCGCGGATCTGGATGCCGTAGAGCTTCTGCACGATGGCGAACAGGCCGGAGAGCACCTTGTCCACCGGGAAGTAGGCGCGCAGGGCTTCCTGGGACACGCTGTAGCGCGCCTCGCGCAGCTTCTCGCCGAAGTAGCTGGCGTCCCAGCTCGACAGGTCCGGGCAACCCTGTTCAGCGGCGTAGGCCTTGAGCTGCGCAAGGTCCTGGGCGGCAAAGGGCTTGCTGCGCACGGCCAGGTCGCGGAGGAAGTTCAGGACCTGCTCGGGGGTCTCGGCCATCTTGGTGGCCAGGGACAGCTCGGCGAAGTTCGCAAAGCCCAGCAGGCGCGACAGCTCCTGGCGCAGGTCGAGGATTTCCTGCATCACCGGGCCGTTGTCGTTCTGACCGGCGTTCGGGCCTTGATTGGAAGCGCGGGTGCAGTACGCGGCGTAGACCTCTTCGCGCAGTGCGCGGTCTTCGGCGTAGGTCATCACCGCGTAGTAGCTGGGGAATTCCAGGCTGATCAGCCAGCCATCCAGCTCCTTGGCCTGCGCGGCCTGCTGCATCTGCGCCTTGGCCGAGTCGGTCAGGCCGGCCAGCGCCGCTTCATCGGTGATGTGCTTGGTCCAGGCCTGGGTGGCGTCCAGCAGTTGGTTGGAGAAGCGGCTGCCCAGTTCGGACAGGCGCGTCTGGATCTCGGCGTAGCGCTGCTGTTGGTCGGCCGGCAGGTCGATACCCGACAGGCGGAAGTCGCGCAGGGCGTGTTCGAGGATGGTCTTCTGGGCGACATCGAAGTTCTTCGCCTCGGGGCTGGCGGACAGCGCCTCGTAGGCCTTGAACAGCTCGGGGTTCTGGCCCAGTTCGGTCCAGTAGGCGGACAGCAGCGGCAGGCAGCCTTCGTAGGCCTCGCGCAGTTCGGCGCTGTTGCACACCGCATTGAGGTGGCTGACGGGGCTCCAGGCCTTGCCCAGGCGGTCATGCAGTTCGTCCATGGCCAGCACCAGGCCGGTCCAGGTCGGGGTGCCGTTCTGCTCGGCGAGAATGCGCGCGATGGCCGCGCGGTTGTCGGCGAGGATCTGCTCGATGGCCGGCTTCACGTGCTCCGGACGGATGGACGAGAAGGGCGGCAGGTCGTAGCTCTGCAGAAGGGGATTCGCGCTCACGGTGGCACCTTGGTTGAAGAAACACTCGGCCATCTTAAATACAATCGGCCGTATTCGCAGCCAGAGAGACTCTATCGTGACTATTCGTTCGTATCAGGGCAAAACGCCATCGCTGGGCGAGCGCGTGTTCGTCGACGCCAGCGCCGTGGTCATCGGTGATGTGGAGATCGGCGCCGACAGCTCGGTGTGGCCGCTGGTCACCATCCGCGGCGACATGCACCGCATCCGCATCGGCGCGCGCACCAGCGTGCAGGACGGTAGCGTGCTGCACATCACCCATGCTGGCCCGTTCAACCCGGACGGCTTCCCGCTGACCATCGGCGACGACGTGACCGTTGGTCACAAGGTGCTGCTGCATGGCTGCACCGTCGGCAGCCGAATCCTGGTGGGCATGGGCTCGATCGTGATGGACGGTGCGGTGATCGAGGACGAGGTGATCCTCGGCGCCGGCAGTCTGGTGCCGCCGGGCAAGGTGCTGGAAAGCGGTTACCTCTATGTTGGCAGCCCGGTGAAGAAGGCCCGCCCGCTGACCGACAAGGAACGCGCCTTCTTCACCTACAGCGCCGGCAACTATGTAAAGCTCAAGGATCAGCATATCGCCGAGGGTTATGCCGGCTGACGACCACCTACCGAGCAGAGGAGAGCACGCCATGTTGCTACGCGCCCAGACGTCCACCTTGCTGATCATCGATATCCAGGAGCGCCTGTTCCCGGCCATTCGCGAAGCCGAGTCGGTGCTCGAACACGCGGCCTGGCTGCTGGCGGTGGCGCAGCGCCTGGGCGTGCCGGCGCTGGCCACCGAGCAGTATCCGAAGGGCCTGGGGCCGACCCTGTCCGCGCTGCGCGACGCGCTGCCGGTGGAGGCGCTGCTGGAGAAGATCGCCTTTTCCGCCGTGACCGATCCCGGCCTGCTGCAGATGCCCGGCGGCGAGCGCCGGCAGTTCGTGGTCTGTGGCACCGAGGCGCATGTCTGCGTGCTGCAGACGGTGCTGGGCCTGCTGGCCGAGGACCGCGAGGTGTTCGTGGTGGACGAGGCGGTTGGCTCGCGCCGTCCCCGGGACAAGGCGTTGGCGCTGGAGCGCATGCGTCAGGCCGGAGCGATGATCGTCTCGCGGGAGATGGTTGCCTTCGAATGGATGGAGCGCGCCGGCACGGAAGTCTTCCGTGAGATCAGTAAGCAATACATCCGCTGAGGCTCATTTCCACCCGGCGCGCCATTTCGCGCGCTGTTCGGGTTCCTGGAAGGTCCAGGCGACGAAGCGGCTCTGCTTCTGGCCCTGGGCCATGTCCACGCTGCGCACGGTGACGGCACCGGTCTTCTTCAGGGCGCGGCGGAACTCGTCGAGATTGCCGGCCTTGGACACCAGCGAACTGAACCACAGCACCTGCTTGCCCACTTCCGCGCTCTCCGCTGCCAGCTTGCGCAGGAAGGCGATTTCCCCACCTTCGCACCACAGTTCGTTGCTTTGCCCGCCGAAGTTCAGGGCGGGCAGCTTGCGCGACGGGTCGAGCTTGCCGAGGTTCTTCCACTTACGCCGGCTGCCGCTGCTGGCTTCCTCGGGGGATGCGTGGAAGGGTGGGTTGCACAGTGTTGCGTCGAAGCGTTCATTAGCATCCAGCAGGCCATGGAAGATGTGCTTCGGCTCGTGCTGCTGGCGCAGTTCGATGGCTTCGTTGAGACCCGGATTGCCATTGAGGATGGCGTGGGCGGACTTCAGGGCGGCAGGCTCGATGTCCGAACCGAGGAAACGCCAGCCGTAGTCGCGGTGGCCGATCAGCGGGTAGATGCAGTTGGCGCCGACGCCGATGTCCAGCACACACACATCCGGTCCACGCGGAACCTTGCCGCCGTTTTCCTCGGCGAGCAGGTCGGCCAGGTAATGCACGTAGTCGGCGCGGCCGGGGATCGGCGGGCAGAGGAAGCCGGCGGGAATGTCCCACTGGCCGATGCCGTACTGCGCCTTGAGCAGCGCGCGGTTGAACACGCGCACCGCTTCGGGATTGGCGAAGTCGATGCTCGGCTTGCCGTAGGGATTGGTGATGACGAAGCGGCCCAGCTCCGGGCAGCCCTCGATCAGTGTTGGGAAGTCGTAGTGCCCCTGGTGCCGATTGCGCGGGTGCAGCAGGTTTGGCCGCTTGGCGGTGGGGTCGCGCAGGGGTTCGACAGGTTTCGAGGGGGCGGCGGGGTGTTTCGGCGGTTTCGGCATGGCGTTGGCGGGGCAGGGAAGCGGTGGGCGATTTTCCCACAGATGGGCGCTTCAGCCGAGCAGCACGTTGCTCAGACGGTCGAACAGCAGGCAGCACAGCAGCAGGGGCAGGGGCAGTCCGAGCAGGGTGCCGAGCATGTAGGGCCGGAAGCCTATGCCCGACAGCGCCAGGCTGTAGTTCAGCGTCGGCGCGGTGATGAAGGCGTGGCGCAGGAGAAACACGCTGGTGGCCGGGCGCTGGTCGAGGTGGCTGAATACCGCTCGGGTCAGCCGATTGTTCAACAGGCGGAGGCCGTTGCCACCCACCGCGCGTATCACCAGGAAGGTGAAGCCACAGGAGAACACCGCCGCGCCGTAGGTGATCAGCCCGCCCCACAGCTTGCCCAGCGCCAGCACGGCGGCGGCGAGGAACAGCAGGCCGGGGATGTGCAGCAGGTTGCCCAGGGCGAAGAGCCCGACGAACAGCAGCAGGCCGCGCAGGCGGTTGTCCTGCAGTTCACTGCGCAGGTAGTCGAGGCTGAAGTCCTCGTGCAGGCCGCTGGCGCGGTAGAGCGCGAAGAGCACCAGGGCGAAGGCCAGCAGCAGGATCAGTCGGCGGGAGCGCCAGATCAGGGGTGGGAGGGACGGCATGCGGGTGGGCTCAGGGATACTGCAGGACGTCCTTGATCTGCGCCAGGTGCTGGACGATCCAGTGCGGATCGATGGCGCCCCAATCGCGGATGCGGTAGTGGCCGGCATTGTTGCGCTCGCCGTCGTGCTGCTCGAAGGCGCAGTCGATGTCGAGGTCGGCCAGCGCGGCCAGGGTGTCCTGGGCGGTGCGCCGGGGCATGCCGGTGGCCTCCATCAGCGCCGGGACGCTGGTGGCGGTGCCGCTGTCGATCAGCCAGGCGACGTAGAGGCGGCGGTAGAAACTGCTTTTCGTCTTGCTCACTTCCATCGAGACGTTTCCTTGTTGGCCTTGTTGGACCGCTACAGCGGCAGCAGCCAGGGTACCAGCAGAACGCTGACGATCATCACCAGAATCGTGAAAGGTACGCCAACCTTGACGAAATCTCCGAATCGATAGCGCCCGGGGCCCAGCACCAGGGTGTTAACCGGCGAGGAAATCGGTGTCATGAAGGCCGCCGAGGCAGCCAGCGCGACGATCATCGCGAAGGCCTGGGGCGACGCGCCCAGGGCTTTCGCCGTAGCGATGGCGACCGGCGCCATGAGCACGGCGGTGGCGGTATTGGAGATGAACAGGCCAATCAGCGCGGTGAGCACGAACAGGCTGGCGAGGATGGCGTAGGGCCCGGCCTCGCCAAGAACACCCACCAGGCCGTTGACCACCAGGGTGATGCCGCCAGTCTTCTGCAGGGCCAGGGCGAAGGGCAGCATGCCGACGATCAGCAGCAGGCTCTGCCAGTGGATGGAGCGGTAGGCGCTGTCCATGTCGATGCAACGAAATGCACCCATCAGCAGGCAGCCGATCAGCGCGGCCATGACATTGGGCACCAGCCCGCTGACCATCAGGATCACCATCACCGCCAGGCTGAACAGCGCGTGGGGGGCTTGGCTGGCGGCCGGGGCGGCTTCGTCCACCTCGGCGGGCAAGCTGAGCACCAGGAAGTCGCGGCCACGGGCCTGGAGCTGGCGGATGTCCTTCCACGCGCCGATCACCAGCAGGGTGTCGCCGACCTTCAGCTTGGCCTCCAGCAGACCGTCCACCAGCGCCTCGCGGTTGCGCCGCAGGCCCACCACGTTGAGGCCGAACTGGCTGCGGAACTCCAGCTCCAGCACGCTTTTGCCCAGCAGCGTGGATTCCGGCGGCAGCGTCACTTCGGCCATGCCCACTTCGTGGGCGCGTTCGGTGAAGTAGTCGCCCTGCAGGCTCAACGGTTCCAGGCCGTACTCGTGGTACAGGCCCAGCAGGTCGCCGCGCTCGCCGTAGATGTCCACCAGCAGCACGTCGCCGGCGTGCAGGGTGATATTGGCGGTGGGGCCGAAGATCTTCAGGCGGAAGTGCACCATGCGCTCGATGGCGACCACGTTGGTGCCCGCGCGGGCGCGCAGCTCCACGTCGCCCAGGCTCATGCCCACCAGTTGCGAGTCGGCGCGGATGCGCAGGCGGCGTTCGCGGCCGGCCAGCTGATAGTCGCGGATCAGGTCGCTCAGGGTGCGACGCTTGGCGCGCTGCCCGGCGTCGCCGTCATCGTCGCCCAGCCAGCGGCGGGCCACCAGCATGTAGCCGATGCCCAGGACGAGGATGACCAGGCCGAAGGGGGTGAAACTGAAGAAGCCGAAACCGTTAGCGCCTTCGCGCACCAGTTCGCTGTGCACTACCACGTTGGGCGCAGTGGCGACCAGGGTGAGCATGCCGCTGATCAGCCCGGCGAAGCTCAGCGGCATCATCAGCCGGCGCGGCGAGACGTGCAGGCGCGCAGCGATGCTCAGGACCACGGGAATGAAGATAGCGACCACCCCGGTGGAGCTCATCACCGAGCCCAGCCCGGCCACGGCGAGCATCAGCAGCACCAGCAGGCGCGTTTCGCTGGCGCCGGCGCGGCGGGTCAGCCATTCGCCGATGCGGTAGGCCACGCCGGTGCGCACCAGCCCTTCGCCGATAACGAACAGTGCGGCGATCAGCACCACGTTGGGATCGGCGAAGCCGGCCAGTGACTCCTGCACGCTGATCACCCCGGAGAGGGGCAGGGCGACCATCACCAACAGGGCGACCACGTCCATGCGCGGGCGGTTGATGACGAACAACGCCACGGCGGTGGCAAGCAGGAACAGGACCCAGATCAGTGGCAGACTCATGCGCTTCCCTAGCGGTATGTCGGCAGACATTGTGCCCGCAGGGGCGGGCGCAATGCCTTGATCCGGTGCAGCTTAGCGAAGCCTGGCGCTGGCGTGCAGTCGCACGGGTTCTATGGCAGGCGAGCCACTGGAGTGATCTGCCGTGGGTCGGTGCGCAACTCGAGCAGCGCCGGTTTTCCACTGGCCTGGGCACGCTCGAAAGCGGCGGCGAAGTCCTCGGTGCGTTCGACCCGTTCGCCGTGGGCACCAAAGGCCTTGGCCAGGGCGACGAAGTCGGGGTTGCGCAGCTCGGTCGCACTGATGCGGCCAGGGTATTCGCGTTCCTGGTGCATGCGGATGGTGCCGAGCATGCCGTTGTTGACCACGATGACGATCAGCGCGGCGCCGTACTGCACGGCGGTGGCCAGTTCCTGCGGGTACATCATGAAGCAGCCGTCGCCTGCAAAGCACACCACGCTGCGCTGCGGGTCGCGCAGTTTGGCGGCGATCGCTGCCGGGAAGCCGTAGCCCATTGCGCCGTTGGTGGGCGCCAACTGGCAGCGCGCGACGCGGTAGCGGTAGAAGCGATGCACCCAGACCGCATAGTTGCCGGCGCCATTGCTGATCACCGCGTCATCGGGAAGGACTTCGCTGAGGTGGCCGACCACGGCGGCCAGGTCCACACCGTTCAGTTCTGCCGGACTGGCAGTTGGTGTGGAGTAAGCCAGGTAGTCGGCGCGGGCGGCGGCGGTCCATTCGGCCCAGGGACGTTCGGCCAGGGCCGGCAGAGCGTCGAGGGCCGCGGCAATGGCCGGCATGCTGGCCTGCATGGGCAGGTCGGCCTGATAGACCCTGCCCAGTTCGCTGGCGTCCGGGTGGATGTGGATCAGCGTCTGCGTGGGGCGCGGACTTTGCACCAGGGTGTAGCCGGCGCTGGGCGTCTCGCTCAGGCGCGAGCCGAGCACCAGCAGCAGGTCGGCTTCCTGCACCCGCGCGGTGAGCTTGGGCGAGGCGCCAAAGCCGAGCTGGCCGGCGTACTGGGCGTCGCGGTTGTCGTAGAGGTCCTGGCGGCGGAACGAGGCCACCACCGGCAGATCATTGGCCTTGGCGAAGCGTTGCAAGGCATGGCGCGAGGCGTCATCCCAGCCTGTGCCGCCGACCACCAGCAGCGGTTTGCGGGCACGGGCGAGCAGGTTGCGCAGTTCCTCCATCGACTCCTGTGGCGGGGTGCTCTGCGCGATGCGCGGAGCGGGGATATCGGCTACGGGAGCCGAGCCGAACAGCACTTCCTCCGGCAGGCCCACCACCACCGGACCGGGGCGTCCGGACTGGGCCACGGCGAAGGCCTGGGCGACCACTTCGGGGATGCGGCGGATGTCGTCGATCTCCGTGGCCCATTTGGCCAGGCCGCCGAACATCTGCCGGTAATCCACCTCCTGGAAGGCCTCGCGGCCCATGAAGGCACTTTCCACCTGGCCGACGAAAAGGATCATCGGCGTCGAATCCTGCTTGGCCGTGTGCACGCCGTTGGCCGCGTGGGTGGCCCCCGGCCCTCGGGTGACGAAACAGATGCCCGGGCGCCCGGTGAGCTTGCCGTAGGCATCGGCCATGTTCGAGGCGGCGCCTTCGTGGCGGGTGACGATGGTGCTGATCGAGTGGGCGTCGTGCAGGGCATCGAGCACCGGAAGGTAGCTTTCGCCGGGGATGCAGTAGACGGTATCGACCGCATTGCGCAGCAGGGCTTCGACGAGGATCTGGCCGCCATTGCGGACGGGGAGGTCGGACATGGACTTCGGGCTCCTTGGGCTGATGCCGGGGCCGCTCCGGGCAGAGTGCCGACGAGCCCCTGGAGCGGCCCGGCGTTGCGATCTTCGGTGTAAAGCGCGGCGGGCGCCAAGTGACCATTCTTCGCGAGGTCATTCCGTGGGGGAATGACGAGGGCAGCATCGATCTGCCTGGAGTGGTGACGTAGCTTGTTTGCCAGAGTGAGTCTAAGCGCCGTAGGAGCGGGCCATGCCCGCGATCGCGCGCATGGCGCGCTCCTACAGTTGATCGTTGGGGACGCGGAGGGATTTGTGGCCCCGAAAAGCACAAGGCCCGCATTTGCGGGCCTTGTGGATGACGCCTTACAGACTGGCGATCTTCTCGCGCTGCTGGATCAGGTTGGTCACCGCCTGCTCGGCTTCCGCCAGCTTGGCGCGTTCCTTCTCGATCACGTCGGCCGGGGCCTTGGCGACGAAGCCTTCGTTGGACAGCTTGCCGCCCACGCGTTTGACTTCGCCTTCCAGGCGCTGGATTTCCTTGTCCAGGCGGGCCATCTCGGCGGCCTTGTCGATCAGGCCGGCCATCGGCACCAGCACCTGCAGGTCGCCGACCAGCGCGGTGGCGGACATCGGCGGCTCTTCGCCTTCGTCCAGCACGCGGATGGTCTCGAGCTTGGCCAGCTTCATCAGCAGCGGCTCGTTGTCGGCCAGGCGGCGGTGATCCTCGGGCGATGCGTTGTTCAGCACCAGGTCGATACGCTTGGCCATGGAGATGTTCATCTCGCCACGGATCTGGCGGATGCCCAGCATCAGGGCCTTGACCCACTCGATGTCGCCTTCGGCGGCGGCGTCGATCTTCGCCTCGTCGGCGATCGGCCAGGGTTGCAGCATCAGGGTGTCACCGGTCTTGGCAGCGGACGCCTTGATGCGTTGCCAGATTTCCTCGGTGATGAACGGCATGAACGGATGCGCCAGGCGCAGTGCGGTTTCCAGCACGCGCGCCAGGGTGCGACGGGTGCCGCGCTGGCGTTCGATGGGCGCGTTCTCGTCCCACAGTACCGGCTTGACCAGCTCCAGGTACCAGGCGCAGTACTCGTCCCAGATGAACTCGTAGAGGGCCTGGGTGGCCAGGTCGAAGCGGAAGGCGTCCAGCTGGCGCGCTACTTCGATCTCGGTGCGCTGCAGGGCGGAGATGATCCAGCGGTCCACCGAGGACAGCTCGACCGGCTCGCCATTCACGCCGGTGTCCTTGCCATCGGTGTTCTCGATGACGAAGTTGGCGGCGTTCCACAGCTTGTTGCAGAAGTTGCGGTAACCCTCGACGCGGCCCATGTCGAACTTGATGTCGCGCCCGGTGGATGCCAGCGAGCAGAAGGTGAAGCGCAGGGCGTCGGTTCCGTAGCTGGAGATGCCTTCGGGGAACTCGGCCTTGGTCTGCTTGGCGATCTTCTCGGCGAGCTTGGGCTGCATCATGCCACTGGTGCGTTTCTCCAGCAGCTCGTCCAAGGTGATGCCATCGACGATGTCCAGCGGGTCGAGCACGTTGCCCTTGGACTTGGACATCTTCTGGCCCTGGCCGTCACGCACCAGACCGTGGACGTAGACGGTCTTGAACGGGATCTGCGCGGTGCCATCGCCATTCTTGATCAGGTGCATGGTCAGCATGATCATGCGCGCAACCCAGAAGAAGATGATGTCGAAGCCGGTCACCAGCACGTCGGTGGGGTGGAAGGTCTTCAGGTATTCGGTCTGTTCCGGCCAGCCGAGGGTGGAGAAGGTCCACAGGCCTGAGCTGAACCAGGTGTCCAGCACGTCTTCGTCCTGGCGCAGGCTGGCGTCGCCCAGGTTGTGCTTGGCGCGCACTTCGGCCTCGTTGCGGCCGACGTAGACGTTGCCGGCGTCGTCGTACCAGGCGGGGATGCGGTGGCCCCACCACAGCTGGCGGCTGATGCACCAGTCCTGGATGTCGCGCATCCAGCTGAAGTACATGTTCTCGTACTGCTTGGGCACGAACTGGATGCGGCCATCTTCCACGGCGGCGATGGCGGGTTCGGCCAGCGGCTTGGTGGAGACGTACCACTGGTCGGTCAGCCAGGGCTCGATGATGGTGCCGGAGCGGTCGCCCTTGGGCACTTTCAGCGCGTGGTCATCGATCTTGTCGAGGAAGCCGGCGGCTTCCATGTCAGAGACGATCTGCTTGCGCGCAACGAAGCGGTCCATGCCGGCATAGGCAGCCGGCAGGCTGGCGTCCAGTTCGGCGTTGACGCTGCCATCGAGCTTGAACACCTGGGCGACGGCGAGGACGGCGGCGTCCTTGTCGAAGATGTTGATCAGCGGCAGGTCGTGGCGCTTGCCGACTTCATAGTCGTTGAAGTCGTGGGCCGGGGTGATCTTCACGCAGCCGGTGCCGAACTCGCGGTCGACGTAGTCGTCGGCGATGATCGGGATGCGTCGACCCACCAGCGGCAGGTCGACGAAGGTGCCGATCAGGGCGGCGTAACGCTCGTCTTCCGGGTGCACGGCGACCGCGCTGTCACCGAGCAGGGTTTCCGGGCGGGTGGTGGCGACGATCAGGTGGTCCTTGCCGTCGGCGGTCTTGTGACCGTCGGCGAGCGGGTAACGCAGGTGCCAGAGGTGGCCCTTCTCATCATGGTTCTCCACTTCCAGGTCGGAAATGGCGGTGTGGAACTTGGTGTCCCAGTTGACCAGACGCTTGCCACGGTAGATCAGGCCGTCCTCGTGCAGGCGCACGAAGGCTTCCTTCACCGCGTTGGACAGGCCGTCGTCCATGGTGAAGCGCTCGCGCGACCAGTCCACGGAGGAACCCAGGCGGCGGATCTGGCGAGTGATGGTGCCGCCGGACTGGTCCTTCCACTCCCAGACCTTCTCCAGGAACTTCTCGCGACCCAGGTCATGACGGGCGATGCCTTGGGCGGCCAGCTGGCGCTCCACCACCATCTGGGTGGCGATGCCGGCGTGGTCGGTACCCGGCTGCCACAGGGTGTTGCGGCCCTGCATGCGGCGATAGCGGATCAGCGCGTCCATAATGGCGTTGTTGAAGCCGTGACCCATGTGCAGGCTGCCGGTGACGTTCGGCGGCGGGATCATGATGGTGTACGGCTCGCCGGAACCTTGCGGGGCGAAATAGTTGTTCTGTTCCCACAGGGGATACCAGTGGGATTCGATGGCGTGGGGCTGGTAGGTCTTGTCCATGAGCGCGGCGGGACCCTGATAAGGCTAGACGGAAAACCGCTGAGTATAACGGGAGGCGGGGAGATCAGGCCACCGGGGGCTTGCTGATGGTGATCGCGCCGATGCTCGCCTGTAGGAGCGGGCCCTGCCCGCGATAGCACCCACGGGGCGCTCCTATAGGTTGGCTCCGGCGTTTCCGCGTGCGCAGAGCGGGCAATCAGCTCTTGCGCTGGGCCAGCAGACGCTGCATCCGGGCTTCCAGGCGACGCTTGAGCTCGGCTTCGATCTGCGGCGCGAAGTCATCGATCACGTCCTGCAGGATCAGATGGGCGGCGGCGCGCAGCTCCAGGTCCAGGCGATTGAGGTCGCTGGCTTGTTCCGAGACTTTCGGCTCGGCGGGCTCGGCGGGCTTGGCGGCCGGCAGTTCCGGCGGTTGCTGCGCAGGCGTGACGACGTCGGACAGCAGTGGAATGTTGTCCGGCTCGAAGGATTCGGTGAGCAGCGGCGGCTCGACGCCTGACTCGTCCAGCAGTTCCTGGATCGATTTCAGGTCTTCCAGCAGGTGGTCGGGGTCGTGCGGAGGCTTACGGCTGTCCATGGTCTTGGCTGAAACGTTCTCAAGGGCGTGGCAGGCGGTGGTCCTGCAAAGGATAGCCCTGCTCGCGGTAGCGTCGGAAATTCTCCCGCGCGGCCTGACGAATTGCCGGTTCCTCGATTACCAGTTCGGCGACCCGGTTGAAGCGGTCGACGCAGTTGGGAATGGCCAGGGTCAGGTTGATCAGCAGGTCCCGGTGGCTCTCCGGCGGCTCGCCGAGGGCGAGAACCACCGGTGAGTCGGCGTCTTCTTCCACCGCATTGTGTGGGATGAAGGTTTCGCCACGGAAGTTCCACAGGCGAGCATCCAGCGCTTCACGCTGGTCCTCGTCCGAGCACAGCACGAAGATGCGCATGCCTTGCCGCCAGGCCTTTTCGGCCAGGCGGCAGGCGATGGTCAGGCGTGCGTCGGGATCGGCGCTGGGAATGACGTAGAAGTCTACGCGCGTCATGCGTTCGATCCCATCGGCAGGTTGCACTGTGCCATTACTTGGCGCGATCCAGCAGGTACTGGGTCAGCAGCGGAACCGGGCGGCCAGTGGCACCCTTGTCCTTGCCACCGCTGATCCAGGCGGTGCCGGCGATGTCCAGGTGCGCCCAGTGGAACTTCTTGGCGAAGCGCGACAGGAAGCAGCCAGCGGTGATGGTGCCGGCCTTCGGCCCGCCGATGTTGGCGATGTCGGCGAAGGGGCTGTCGAGCTGCTCCTGGTACTCGTCGAACAGCGGCAGCTGCCAGGCGCGGTCGTCGGCGACTTCACCGGCCTTGAGCAGTTGCTTGATCAGGGCGTCGTTGTTGCCCATCAGGCCCGAGGTGTTGGAGCCCAGGGCGACGATGCAGGCGCCGGTCAGGGTGGCGATGTCCACCACGGACTGCGGCTTGAAGCGTTCGACGTAGGTCAGTGCGTCGCACAGCACCAGGCG
Source organism: Pseudomonas sp. SCB32 (assembly GCF_009189165.1). Lineage (NCBI taxonomy): Bacteria > Pseudomonadati > Pseudomonadota > Gammaproteobacteria > Pseudomonadales > Pseudomonadaceae > Pseudomonas > Pseudomonas sp. SCB32. The sequence goes on along the minus strand of NZ_CP045118.1, from coordinate 4,810,070 downwards.
GCCTTCGGCGTCGGTGTTGAGGATTTCGACGGTCTGTCCGCTCATGGTGGTGACGATGTCGCCCGGACGGGTGGCGCCGCCGCTGGGCATGTTCTCGGCGCAGGCCATCACGCCCACCAGGTTGATCGGCAGCTGCAGTTCCAGCACGGCGCGGAAGGTGCCGAACACGGAGGCGGCGCCGCACATGTCAAACTTCATCTCGTCCATGCCCAGGCCGGGCTTGAGGCTGATGCCACCGGTGTCGAAGGTGATGCCCTTGCCGACCAGTACGTGGGGCGCCTCGTCCTTCTTGCCGCCGTTGTACTGCAGCACGATCAGACGCGGCGGCTGGTCGCTGCCCTGGGCGACGGCAAGGAAGGAGCCCATGCCCAGCTCGCGGAGTTTCTTCTCGTCGAGGACCTCGACCTTCAGTCCCTTGTGCTCCTTGGCCATGGCCTTGGCCTGCTCACCGAGGAAGGTCGGGTGGCAGAGGTTCGGCGGCAGGTTGCCCAGGTCGCGGGTCAGGGCCATGCCGTTGGCGATGGCCTGGGCTTCCTTGGCGCCTTGTTCGACGGCGGCGGTATCGGCCTTGTCGACCAGCAGGGTGATCTTCTTCAGCTTCGGCGCTTCGGCCTTCTGGCTCTTGAAGCGGTCGAAGACGTAGGTGCCGTCGGCCAGGGTTTCCACCTGCAGGCGGGCCTTGCCGTGGGCGTTGCGGCCTTTCACGGCGAGGTCGCCCAGGGCCAGGACGGCGTCGGCGCCACCCAGGTTCTTCAGGCTGGAGAGGACCGAGGAAACCAGTTTGCGGTAGGCGCGGTCGGAGAGGTCGCGCTCTTTGCCGGCGCCGACCAGCAGCACGCGCTCGGCCTTAATGTTCGGCAAATCTTGCAGGAGTAGCGTCTGCCCGACCTTGCCCGCCAGGTCGCCACGCTTGAGCAGGGTGCCGATGGCACCGCCGGTGACGTCGTCAACGGCCTTGGCGGTGGCGCCGAGCTTGCGGCCTTCGCCCACGGCGATGACCAGGGTGGCGGTTTTCAGGGTTTCCGGGCGTACGCTTTTTACAAGGAATTCCATGGCTTGGTGTCCCCAGGACAAAAGGCTCACGATGGCAAGGTGGTCCGCGAGGCTCAGGCAGACTGTGCAGTGACAGGCCTGGCGAATCGCAGGATAATGCCGGCTATTTTCGCTGGATCGCGCTCGCGCGGGCCGGCAAACGCTTCACGACGGCTAGTTTGAGCGTAGCCGGCTGAGCGTGACAACCCTGGAGTGTCCGGTTTGATTGTCTTCCGTTATCTGTCCCGTGAAGTGCTGATCACCATGAGCGCGGTGAGCGCCGTGTTGCTGGTGATCATCATGAGCGGCCGTTTCATCAAGTACCTGGCGCAGGCCGCCCAAGGCATGCTCGATCCGGGCTCGCTGTTCATGATCATGGGCGTGCGCCTGCCGGGCTTCCTCCAGCTGATCCTGCCGCTGGGGCTGTTCCTGGGCATCCTGCTGGCGTACGGGCGGCTGTACCTGGACAGCGAG